>CAZMQY010000211.1:1644-2824 GCA_964568335.1 uncultured Clostridium sp. | reverse complement strand
GAATCTGCTTTCTGCATTAATAGGGGCTATTATAGGACTTGTAGTTGGAGCCATGCCAGGAATAGGTTCCTTATCCGGAGTAGCTATGCTTTTGCCTCTTACCTTTAAGCTCCCTCCAACTACAGCTATAATTGGGCTTGCAGCCTTATATTATTCAAATATGTATGGTGGTTCTTTCAGTGCAATACTTTTAAATATTCCTGGCGATTCGCCGGCAGTGTGCACAGCTATGGATGGATATCCATTAGCTAGAAACGGTAAAGCAGGAACAGCCTTATCAACCTCTACTGTTTCCTCTTTCATAGGAGGAACAATAGGAATAATAATATTGACTATTTCAGGACCATTGCTTGCTGATGCTGGATTAGCCTTTGGACCTCCAGAGCTTGCACTATTAATATTACTAGCTCTTACTTCCATAGGATGGATATTAGGTGAAAATCCAAGAGCAGGTCTTGTAGCAACTGCATTAGGCATAATGATAGCCACAGTTGGTATAGATAAAGCAATAGGACAGCCAAGATTTAGCTTTGGAAATCCAAATCTTTTAAGTGGGGTTGCATTTATTCCGCTAGTAATTGGAATGTTTGGTTTCAGTCAAGTTATAGATATGGTAGTAAACAGAAACAACTATAAATCAGATGGTGTAAGAAAAGTAACTTTTAAAGAAAGTGTACTTAAAAAGCATGAAGTAAAAAGAATTATGCCTGCAACAGTTCGTACAGGTATTCTAGGAACCTTTATAGGAGTACTTCCAGGAGCAGGAGCAACTACAGCTTCCTTCCTGTCCTATATAATGGAAAAGAGGATAAATAAGAACAAAGATGAAATAGGAAAAGGAGCTATAGAAGGTGTAGCCGCAGCAGAATCTGCTAACAATGCAGCTGCAGCAGGAGCCTTTGCGCCACTACTTACATTAGGAATACCAGGGTCAGGTACAACGGCCGTACTACTTGGTGGACTTATGATGTGGGGCTTAAGACCTGGACCGCTGTTATTCAAAGAAAACCCAGACTTTGTATGGGGGCTTATAGGCTCAATGTATATTGGAAACATAATATGTTTACTTATTTCTTTTGCATGTATTCCTCTTATGATGAAGGTTGTTAAGGTGCCAAGCTCTGTTATGGTGCCAATTATATCAGTAGTATGTATAGTCGGAACTTATTCAGTAAATAAC
>CAZMQY010000211.1:0-1634 GCA_964568335.1 uncultured Clostridium sp. | reverse complement strand
TATGGGAATATTTTCTTACTTAATGAGTCTTGCCAGCATACCAGCAGCACCGCTCCTTTTAGCCTTCGTTCTAACACCTATGCTTGAAACCTATACAAGACAAGCCTTTGACATGTCAAATGGAAGCTTAAGCATATTTGTAGGAAGCAAGATTTGCATCGCCCTGCTTGTTTGTATTCTTGGCTTCTGCAGTGCGCCTGTCATAAAGAAGCTAATTACCAATAAGAAAACTATATCCCAAGAAAAAGCTTTATAGAAATTTTAACTGGCAATTTATGAATAAAAAAGAGTGCTTAAAATACTTAACACATTGACTGAAAGGAGGGAAATGTTTGAAAAGCTTAAAGGATTATATGAAAATAGGTATAATTCACAGCATGGCATTTCCTTCTTCATTTAATGATAAAAATAGTCTCATTGGATCCTTTAATAAAATTGCACAGGATGATTATTTTGATGTAATTGAAATAGGTCAAATTAAAGATTTTGATGCAAGAGAACAAATAAAGAAAATACTTGATACAAGTAAGTTAGACGCTGCCTACGGAGGACACTCAAGACTTTTATCCAATAGACTTAACATAAATGATTTAAATGAAGAAGCAAGACTAAAAGCAGTTGAAGAGCTTAAGAAAGGAATAGATGAAGCTTATTACATGAGGGCTTTGGATTTCTCCTTTTTAAGCGGACATTATGTAGAAGAAAGAAAAGAGGAGGCCTTGGAGGCATTAATTAAATCCACAAGAGAATTATGCAGCTATGCTGCCAAGAATGGGAATATGCCTGTGCTGCTGGAGGTCTTTGACTACGATATAGATAAAAAGAGTCTTTTAGGGCCTGTAGAGCTTGTAAAGCTTTATGCAGAGCAGGTTTTTAAGGAGCATAAAAACTTTGGAATAATGGTGGATTTAAGCCATCTTCCTCAATTAAGAGAAACTTCATCACAGGCCATTCTTCCAATTAAGGAATATGTAAGGCATGTTCATATTGGAAATGCGGTTGTTAAGCATCCTGATATGGAGGCTTATGGAGATTTACATCCTAGATTCGGTTTTCCAAACAGTGAAAATAGTGTTCAGGAGCTAACAGAATTCCTTCAGGTGCTACTTGAAGTAGGATATTTGAATACTGAAAATCAGCCTGTAGTAAGCTTTGAAGTAAAGCCAAGACCTTACGAGGATGAGCTGTTAGTAATTGCAGGATCAAAAAGGGTTTTAAATGAGGCTTGGGCCAAAGTTAAAATATGAGGAGGGTAAAGGATGAAATTATGTTATCAGGTTGCAACTCCTGATGTTGCTATAGCCCCGACCGTAACAGCTTTTCAGGGAAAGCTTGAACACAGCTTTAGAAAATTAAGTGAATTAGGCTACGAGGGCGTGGAGCTAATGACTCTTAATCCACTGGAGCTTGATTGGGAGAAGGTGAAAAGAGAAGCTGAAAAAAATAAGCTTGATGTTGTACTTGTATGTACTGGAGAAATTTTTGGCCAGAGAAAACTGTCCTTTATGGATAAAAATGCTGAAGTAAGATTAAATGCGAGAGCAAGGGTAAAAGAAATAATAGATTTTGCTTCATACCTTGGAGCTTATATAAATATTGGGAGAATAAGAGGCCAATACTCTGAAGAGCTTCCA
>CAZMQY010000210.1:0-6583 GCA_964568335.1 uncultured Clostridium sp. | reverse complement strand
GTTTATTACTGGTATGAGCAAAGAAGAAAAAGCAATTCAATGGCTGCTTTCCTTTGAGGCTAAGATTCTTCTTATTACAAGGGGAAGCAGGGGAGTATCAGCTTATTTTGGAGGCTGCGAAGTAGCTGTGGAAGGATACAAAGTTAAGGCCATAGACACTACAGGTGCAGGGGACTCTTTCATAGGAGCCTTTCTATACCAAATCTGCAGCAGAAATATAGGCTTAACTGAAGTGTCAAAGAAAGACATGATTGATATTCTTAAATTTTCCAATGCAGTGGCTGCATTAACCACTATGAACAAAGGAGCCATAAGTGCGCTTCCTACTTTGGAAGCTGTAGAAAACTTTATAAAGTGAAATAGTTAAAGGGCAGTAACAGTTTACTGCCCTTTTTAAATCTTTCATTTTAATTCTTCAAGCTGTGAAATTTCATTAAAGTGGATTTTTACAACATTTCAAGTATACAAAATAAATTAAGGCAAAAGCTATTAGCAGCATAAGTTGACCTTATATCCCAGGAGCTAGCGAATGAACCAGATTGGCAGATAAGCTAATTTCCTGCAGGTTGCTTTTAAAGGGGGAATAGTTATGTTGTGTATTTTGTCCTTATCGTTTATTTTTCTATTAACTGTACACATAGCTTGCAACATAGCCTTTAAATACATAACACTTGGAAAAAGACGAAGCTTGGAGGAGTGCTTTAGCATAATAGAAAAGGATGGACTGTATAGCAGAAACGACTTTGAAAAGCTGAAAAAGGAATATGTGGAAGTAAAAACAAGGGATGGATTAATTTTAAGAGGCATGTTTATTGAACAGTTTAAAAACAGCAAAAAAATAATTATTATTGTTCACGGTTATAACTTAGCCTATCCAAAATCCTTATGTTTTATGGACATGTTTTTCAAAGAAAATTTTAATGTTCTTATTGTTGATCAAAGAGGTCATGGAAGAAGTGAAGGAAAATATGCAACCTATGGCTATTACGAAAAGTATGATTTAGACCTATGGGTTAACTGGGGAAGGCAAAGAGTAGGCGAAGATGCCATCATAGGGCTTCATGGACAGTCTATGGGTGGGGCTACTGTTTTGGAATACGCCTCTATTAACAAGCATGTTAAATTTATTATTGCAGACTGCTCCTATTCTGATGCCTGGCAGCTTATGAAGCATCAATTTACGAAACTAAATCATGTGCCTATGTTTCCTCTTGCATTTATAACTAATTTTAAATTGAAGCTTAAAGCAAAGTTTTCCTTTAGCGATGTGAGTCCTGTAAAAACTATCAAGGATAAAGATATTCCCGTGATGTTTATACATGGCTCGGAGGATAACTTTGTTCCTACCTATATGAGTGAAGAAATGTTCATAGTAAAACGGGGCTATAAAAAGCTGCTCATCGTAGAAGGAGCTGCCCACGCTAATGCCTATTCAATAAATAAGGAGCTTTATGAGAAAGAAGTAAATAATTTTATAAACGAAATTTTGAATTGACTTATTAACTTAAGAATAGATGTCGAAAAATAATACTTACAATCGAATGAATGAAGGAATTTTATTGACGAAAACGTTATTTTCTAATAAAATATAAATGCAATTAAATAATTTGCGTAAAATATTGTTATTATCTTAAATTATTATCGTAGAAGAAGGGGATGAAAAAATGGAAGCATGTAAGCTTGATAACTACGAAGAAAATATTCCAAAAACCTTAAAAAAGCAAATTGGTTTAACGGAAGCAATAACAGTGGTTATCGGAGTAGTTATCGGTTCTGGTATATTTTTCAAGGCATCTACAGTATTTAAAAGTGCAGGAACTCCTATGCTTGGAATTTTAGCCTGGGTAATTGGAGGAGTTATTACAATGGCCTCTGCTCTTACTGTTGCTGAAATCGCTACAGCTATACCTAAAACAGGAGGGGTATTTGCTTATTTAAAAGAGCTCTACAGCGAAAAGTGGGCGTTTTTATTTGGATGGGTACAAGCTCTTGTTTATGTACCAGGTGTTGCTGCGGCATTATCAATAGTGTTTGTTACGCAGGCAACTTACTTTATACCTATGTCTGCAGCTGCACAGAAAATATTAGCCATATTTATGATATTTTTTATAATGTTTATCAATGTAATATCTACAAAGCTTGGAAGCAAGGTGCAGTTCTTCGCTACTATAGGAAAGCTTATACCAATATTCGTTATAATTGTTTTTGGACTTTTAAAAGGACAAGTCAACAGCTTTGCGGGTTCTGAGACTGCAGCTACTGGATCAGGATTAGCGGGCTTCGGCGCAGCTATACTTGGTACTCTTTGGGCTTATGACGGCTGGGTTGGGGTAGGCAATATGGCTGGGGAGCTTAAAAACCCTAAAAAGGATTTGCCTAAATCAATTATCCTTGGTCTAGCAACAACTATTGCAGTTTATATTTTAATTAATATTGCCATAGTTAAGATCATGCCTGTTTCGCAGGTTATAGCTTCAACAAAGGCAGCCTCTGATGCAGCAGTTATTCTTTTTGGCAAGGCTGGTGCCGGTCTGGTTGCAGCGGGTATAATGATATCTATATTTGGAGCTCTAAATGGATATTTGATGACGGGAGTTAGAATTCCTTTCGCTATGGCTCAGGACAACCTTTTCCCTTTTGCAAAGTTCTTTGGTAAGGTTAATGAAAAATTTGAAACTCCAATAAACATATTTGTATTTGAGGTAGCCCTTGCAGCTATTTATGTTTTAAGCGGCTCCTTTGATACCTTAACAAATTTGGCTGTGTTTGTTATGTGGATATTCTTTGTTATGACAGTGGCGGGAATATTCATATTAAGATCAAAGCATAAGCATTTAGAAAGACCTTACAAGGTGCCTCTATATCCCCTAGTACCTATTGTAGGTATAGCCGGAGGTATATACATTATAATAAGCACGTTGTTTACTAACACTGCCTATGCTTTATATGGAATAGTAGTAACCATTTTAGGACTTCCCGTTTACATTTATATAAGCAAAAAAAATAAATAGAAAATTATATATGCAAATATTTAAGCTGCTGAGACAAATACTTGTACAGCAGCTTTTTCATGATGAAAAAGATGTTGTTGTTATTTATTGTATTTTGTGTTAAACTAATATAATTGATAGAAATAAGACAAAATAAAAAAATTTCTATCTTAAGGGAGAGTCTGACGTGAGAAAAATTTATAATATGAAAAGAACAATATCTATGAAGCAGTTTATTACAGAACTAGGTGAGAATTTTTCTGAGAAAATGAAGGAAAGATTGCTGGAACTTGGCGAGAGATGTGTTTTAACTAGAAAAGACGTTAATTATAGACTTGACTTAAAGCATGTAGAACACATGCAGCATGAGTGTGCTTGTGATTCAGAGGACGGTATAAGCACTTGTAAAAAAGAATATATGTATGGACAGCTTGTAGTTATTGAAGGCGTTTTGTATTTCTCTGAGAAATGCACTGAAACCCTTACAGCTACTCAGGAGCCGCACATAGGGAATATTTATAACTCTATAAGCAGTGAAAACATAATAGAGGATTCAGATATAAAATCCAAAAAAATAGAAGATAATAATATTGATTTTGTTATAGATTCAATTTTAAATATATGCCCCCCTGTGTCCAAGGAACATTTAGCCATTGTGCGAGGAATGACCATGCGTTCTGAAAGATAATACTTTATTACCATATAAAAGAACTTGTGTTTCTATGGTATTTGTATTATACTTATATAGTTGTGAAAAAATAAAATATGAATAGAATTAATACTGAACTCAATATAAATATTAAAGTTATATAAATTAGAAAGCTAGAAAACTAGAAAAACATAAAACTAGTTAACTAGTTTTATATTAAGAGGCAATTCCTATAAACTTCAATTATATCTTCTAATTTAATCCCTAATTTTAAAATTTCGTTTACGGTGTGTACTAGTTGATACTTGCTGGCATATACTATTTTGATGCAGTATTCTATTAGAATCGGAGGAAAACATGAACGAAGAAAAGATAATTCTTGTTACAGAAGATGTTATTGAAGAGTGCTTAGCTGAATGTCTAGCGGAGTAGCATCTTTAAAAGCTGTCAGTACTTTCTGTACTGTTGGCTTTTGTTACATAGCTTGATATAAAGGGTTTTAGTTGTAAAACTTAACTTAAAACCCTGTAATATAAAAACAAAATACTCGGAGGTGTTTTAATATTAATAAAAATGTAAACATGAATGAAGAAATAAGAGAAAGAGAAATTAGGTTAGTAGGGGATGAGGGCAGCGAAATCGTCAAGACTGTTGATGCTTTAAGGCTTGCTAGAGAAAAGGATTTGGATTTGGTTATGATATCTCCGAATGCTACTCCGCCTGTATGTAGAATAATGGACTATAATAAGTTCCTTTATGAGCAAGCTAAAAAGCAAAAAGAGGCTAAAAAGAACCAAAAGGTAATTGATCTTAAGGAAATCAGGCTAAGCCCTACCATCGAAGACCATGATATAGAAGTTAAGGCTAAAAATGCTAGAAGATTTTTACAAGATGAAGATAAAGTTAAGGTTAGCATTAGATTTAGAGGAAGACAAAATAATAATACAAGCGTAGGCTATACCGTTATGCAAAATTTCGTTGACAAGCTAGGCGAGCTAGCGGTTGTAGAAAAGCCAGCTAGGCTTGAAGGCAATAATATGATTATGATTCTAGCTCCTAAGAAAACTGTATAAGAGCAGGTTAAGGATATGCGTGAAAAATGCATGTCCTTTTTTATTGGAATTAAAAATTAACAATGAATAATGAACAATTGAATGTAGTTATTCCTACTGACAAACAGAATAGAAAAGAGGTATGTTTTGCTTTACAAAACATACCTCTTTTAAAATTGCTTTTCCTGAGGAAAAGCTTCCTTCAATTGTTCATTGTTAATTCTTCGTTCTTAATTTTGCTTACTCTCAAGGTACTCATCATAGCTCATTCTCTTGTCTACAATGCCTTCTTCAACAATTTCAATAATTCTATTTGCAACAGTTTGTATAAACTGATGGTCATGAGAAGCGAACAATACAACGCTCTTATAATCAATAAGTCCATTGTTTACGGCTGTTATGGACTCAAGGTCTAAGTGGTTTGTAGGCTGGTCCATTATAAGAACATTAGCGCTGCTGAGCATCATTCTTGAAAGCATGCAGCGAACCTTTTCTCCTCCGGACAATACCTTTGCTTCCTTTAGTGCTTCATCTCCTGAGAAAAGCATTCTTCCCAGGAAGCCTCTTAAATAGCTTTCAGACTTTTCTTCTGAAAACTGACGAAGCCAGTCAACTAGATTTAAATTTACATCATTGAAATATTGTGAGTTGTCCTTAGGGAAGTAAGCCTTAGTAATGGTTATTCCCCATTTGAAGGTTCCGCTGTCTGGTTCCATTTCACCAGATAATATTTTAAATAGTGTAGTTTGAGCTATTTCATTTTCTCCAACAAAAGCAATCTTATCGCCTTTTGCTATGGTGAAGCTTACATTATTTAAAACTTGAACACCATCTATAGTTTTTGATAGTCTATCCACTGTTAATATGTCATTACCAACCTCTCTTTCAGGTTTAAACCCAACAAAGGGGTAACGTCTGCTGGAAGGCTGAATATCATCAATAGAAATTTTATCAAGAAGCTTCTTACGGGAAGTAGCTTGCTTGGACTTAGATGCATTAGCACTAAAGCGGGCTATAAACTCTTGAAGCTGTTTAACCTTCTCTTCCTTCTTCTTGTTTTGATCCTTCATAAGCTGAAGAGCAAGCTGGCTTGACTCGTACCAGAAATCGTAGTTTCCAACATACAGCTTGATTTTTCCAAAGTCTACGTCAGCCATGTGAGTACATACTTTGTTTAGGAAGTGTCTGTCGTGGGATACAACTATAACAGTTCCTTCGAAATTTATAAGAAACTCTTCCAGCCAATTGATGGATTTAATATCAAGGTGGTTAGTAGGTTCGTCCAATATCAAAACTCCAGGATTTCCGAAAAGAGCTTGTGCTAAAAGAACCTTAACCTTTTCACCGCCAGCTAGTTCTGACATTTTCTTATAATGAATATCTACTCCTATGCCAAGACCTTGAAGAAGCATTGCAGCTTCAGCTTCAGCTTCCCATCCGTTAAGCTCGGCGAATTCTCCCTCAAGCTCGGAAGCTTTAATTCCATCTTCGTCTGTAAAATCAGGCTTAGCATAAAGCTCGTCCTTTTCCTTCATTATTTCATAAAGTCTAGCATTACCCATTATAACGGTTTGTAAAACCTCAAACTCGTCATAAGCATAATGGTCCTGCTTTAGTACTGATATTCTAACTCCAGGTGCAATACTAACTTCTCCTGTGTTTGCTTCAATTTCCCCGGACAATATCTTTAAAAATGTACTTTTTCCTGCGCCGTTTGCTCCAATAACGCCATAACAGTTGCCGGGAGTAAACTTTATGTTAACATCTTCAAAAAGCTTTTTATCGCCGTATCTTAATCCAATATTTGTTACCGTAATCATTGTTGACCTCCATATTATCTTTCATTTGACATACAAGTCTAAATTATAGCACATATCGATAGTAAATACTAG
>CAZMQY010000209.1:0-6659 GCA_964568335.1 uncultured Clostridium sp. | reverse complement strand
TCTCCGCCGCCTTTAGCAAGAAGTACTTCAGACTTCTCGATAACTGGTGTATCTACAGGTATAAACCCATACTTTTCATAATTTTTTCTTATTGTGTCCATCATTTTATTAAAAGCAATTTGGTCAGCTGGAAGCCATTCTAAAAAGCCTGGCAGGGTAGATGGTTTAACTATTTGATTTGCCATATATATCTCTCCTATTCAATTACATTTCAAAACATACAATAATAATTTATCACTTTATTATAGTAAAATAAATAGATTTTAAATAAATCCACCACTCACATATATTATAGACTATTTATTTCACAAATTTCACTATCTCCGCAGAATAAATTATAAAACTTTCTCTCAACGTCACTGTCATCAGAGAATAAAGCTGGTTCAATCTTCAGCATCTTAACCAGTAGCTCTGTCATTTTGACTGTATCACAGACACACACCACTGCATCCCCAAAGTTTCCTTTATGCATAGCATTATTTTTTTCGCAGATTTCCTCTACTTTAAAATATTTTTCAGAAGTATGCCCAATATGTCTGCGAGAAGGAACTGAGATTTCTGTTCCATCCTTAAGAACCGTATACAGCTGTTCATGCTCATCACTAATTCTTCCAGGTATATCAACCCATTCTTCTATGCCATGTATAAAGGTGTTTCTTCTAAAGTCCACACCTATAAGCATTATCTGGGCTTTTCTGTCTAAAAGCTTTCCCCAGGATGAACCTCTTGCACAAGGAGTATCAAATTTCTCATCACCCGTAGTAAATTCCACAGCATCTTTTCCTAGTGCTGCTACAGAATGTGTAGGGTGCAGCGAGCGAACAACTCCTGGTCGTTTTCTAAACAGCTCTGGAAGTATTCCAACGCAGGATGGAGAGTCTTCCACATAAAACTTTGGATTATGAGCTTTTATATAGGACCAAGTATGAGCAGGCAGTACTAAAAGCCCCTCCTTCATATACTCTGACAGCGCATCCAAAACTGTATCTGCTCCTCCTTCCACCTCACCAATGCTTTTCATGGAGGAATGGACTAACAGTGTTCCTCTTCTGTCTATTCCGAACCTTTCAAGATCTTTTATAAGACTTTCTTTTTTATGCATTGTCTTTATTCTCCTTTCATTTTAAATTTCTTATGCATGAGCCGTAATAGGATGTCTAAAATACTCTGGTATGTCGCTTATGTTTCCTTTAATAAATAACAGATCATCTAAATCCTCAATCTTCTGTTTATCAATATCCACGCCCTCTGGGGTGAAGTGAAAAATAACCTTTTTGATTTGGCAGTGAGCAATGCTGTTTAATATTTTATCAAGCTCTACTTCACTTCTTCTTATAACATCATAAAGATTAAGCTTTTCGCCTTCTACATCAAAAATCACTATGCTTTCTATATCCTCTAAATAATAAATATTGCTTGGGAAAACATTTACTGCATACCAGGTTAAAATATGCTCTGCTTTATCTGCTCCAAAAACATTTGAATTAGGGATTCTCTCTGAGGATAATTTAGTTATTATATTTAAATCATCTTCATTAGAAATATCCAGCTTTTTTATGAAACTTCTATTATCTTCTCTTATATTAATTTCCTTAGTCAACGTACTTTCCTGCAATGATACGAAGCCAAACTTGCGATAAAAATCTAATACCTCTGCATTTGGAAATAGGTAAATTAATTCACTCTTATCTTCGTATTCCTTCAAAACAACTTCCATTAAACTAGCTGCTAGCCCCCTGCCCCTATAGTCAGGATGAGTCATAACAGTTCCAATTTGAACAGCTTTTTTTCTTTTTCCATTTAAGATAAGCTCTATTTCGCTAACTGATACATTTGAGACTATCTTGTCACCATCCGTATAAGAATAGCAAATATATTTGTCATTCCATAGCCCCTTTTGGTACCACTTTTCAAAATCTATGCTAAAAGTACTGTGGGCTAGTTCATTAAAGCTTAACCTGTATTTATCAATATGTTTATAGTCATATATAAATTTAAGATTGTTCATCTGCTCTCCCCTTTTAATAAATTAATTTTATCTATTCTTTGAGTACTTTCTCTTCACTCTTCAAGCAATCAGAAATCCAGCTTTTGACCTTTGCAGCAGTTTCCATAACGGTGTCGTAGGTTGTATCAAGCAAAGTAATGTTCGGTGTTACCTTATCAAAATTATTTTTAAACCAATTGTTAAATTGAATATGGGCTTGTATAAATTCATCCGAGCTGCAATTCCTATAAGCGGGTCTTTTCTTTAACCGCTTTTCAAGGCTCTCTTCCTCACAAACTATGGCCAAATAATACAGCTTGCTAAAGTATCTTCTTTCAATACAGTGCTCAAATTGCTCTGGTATTGCTGAGCCGCACAGTACAACTGGCTTTCCTCCTTGTGAAATATTTTTACAAACCCTAAGCCAAAGTTCACGATAATCACGGTAATTATTCTCGGGATTATTGAAATCATTTCTCCAAAGAATATCGCTTTCCATGACAATAACCTCTGAAGTAGACTTGGCAAGCTCTACACAGGTTGTGCTTTTTCCTGCTCCACTAGCACCTGTTATAATAAACAGCGGCAGTTTTTTAAATTCATGCTTATGTCCACAATCAGGACAAATAGCATAAGGGCCGCTTTCATCAATGATTTTATCAGCACGATATGAGCCGCATTTTGTACAAACATTAAACATTTATAATCTCCTCCCATTGTTACGAATCAGTTTACTAAAATCCACTGCTCCATTAACTCCTCCAGACTCTTTTGAATCTTAATCTGCTCCTTGTGACAGCTATTAAGCTCTTCGTAGTTTGAAACTAAGTTGTTCATCCTTTCTTCAATCAACTTAAGTTGTTCTTCAAGCTCACTAATACTTTCCTCAAGTTTAAGTCTCTGCTTTTCCTTTTTAATATTTTCATCTACTGCCTTAACCTTCTGAGGCTTTTCCTCCTTTTTCTGTTTTACTTCCTTTATCTCCTGCTTGGCCTGCTGCTTTTTTTCACGATAATATTCATAGTTGCCTGCATAGCTTACAAGCTTTCTATTCTCTAAGGCAACAACTCTACTGCAAAGCTTGTTTATAAAGTATCTATCATGAGACACAAAAAGTATTGTACCCTCATAAGCTTCAAAGGTATCCTCCAAGGTTTCTATTGAATCAATATCTAAATGGTTTGTTGGCTCATCCAGTATTAATAGATTAATATCTTCAAACAAAAGCTTGCTGAGCTTTAGTCTGCTTTTTTCTCCACCAGACAAGTTCTTAACCTTTTTATATACATTCTCACCATAGAAAAGAAACTTGGCTAAATATTCTCTAGCTTTTCCTTCTGATATCGTTATGCCGTCACGAAACCATTCTACTACAGTCATATTTTCATCAGGAAACACTATATGCTGAGGAAGATATCCCACCCTGACACTAGCACCAAGCTCAGCTGAGCCTTGGTCTGATATTTCTTCTTTAAGCAAAAGCTTGATTAAAGTGGATTTACCGCTGCCGTTTGCCCCAATTAAAGCTATCTTCTCTCCGTAGCGAACAAGCAAATCTGCTTCAATAAGCAGCACTTTATTTTCAAAGCCCTTTGTAACATTGTTTACTTTAATAACCTCTTGTCCTGAACGCTCGCTATTTTGAACATTTAGCTTCATATTAGGATTTTCAAGCACAGGCTTATCTATCTTAACCATTCTATCAAGCCTCTTCTGCATACTGGCGGCTCTTCTGAAGAATTTATTGTTATCCGCCCTTATTGCCCAATCCCTTAAATCCTTTATAGCCTTTTCCATAGCCTTTATTTTCTTTTGCTGGTCTTGATAAGCTTCAAATTGAAGTGTCATTCTAACTTCCTTTGTATTTACATAAGCCGAATAGTTACCCTCATAGGTCTCACTTTCCATATCCTCAACTTCAACAATCTTAGTAACAACTCTATCTAAAAAATACCTGTCATGAGATACAATAATGACCATACCCTTATATTCCTTAAGATAATCTTCCAGCCACTCAATAACATTCACATCAAGGTGATTTGTAGGCTCATCTAGAAGCAGTAAATCTGGATTCTCTAGAAGAATCTGTCCAAGCACAACCGTAGTCTGCTCTCCTCCGCTTAAGGTATTAAAGCACTGATGTAAGAAAGCTTCACTAAAATTTAATCCAATGCAAACCTTGCTTAGCTTTTCTTCCTTTTCATAGCCTCCTGCAATCTCATAGCGATGCTGAAGATCACTGTATTGGTTTAAAGCCCTTTCAAGCTCCCTGCCCTCCATAGAATTCATGCCTGACTCAAGCTTCTTCATCTGTTCTTCAATAACATCAATATTTGCAAAAGCGGTATTTAAAACTTGCCTAACAGTATAGCCTTCAGGATATTGTGGGATTTGAGCTAAATATCCAACCTTAGTTCCTTTTTTAAGCATAATACTGCCCTTATCCTGTCTCTCCACTCCAGCCATAAGCTTCATTATAGTACTCTTTCCGCTTCCATTTCTTCCAACAAGGCCAACCTTTTCTCCACCTTGAACTTCAAAGGTTATATTATTAAGAACCAAAGTAGCTCCATAATATTTTTGTACTCCATTTAACGCTAATTCAATCATTTTAAAAACCTCCTAATATGAATAAAATAAATCAGAGAACGCAGAAAAAGCTTAAAGAATTTTTATATTGCTAAGATCCCCTTCGCGTTCTCCATGCTTTCCTAAAAATTTATCTCATATTAGGGGTAAAATATAAAAATCCGAGCAAGTAACAAGCTGCCCGGATTGTATAACAAAAAAATATAAAAAATCCGAGCAAGATACTCTCACCCGGATATCATCACAAAATACTATATCGGTAAAAGTTGTTTACTTGCTTATTGTTGATATATTAATTTTGGACGCACTTCTCCCATGATGCACGAAATGTGCAGAAATTCTAACAGAAGTTGCTCTAACTTTTCTCATTATATCAACTAAGCAAATGTTCATCTTCAAACCTCCTTTTACCAATAACTATTTTCATTATAGTGGAAATATAATGAAAAATCAACCATTTTCCAAAGCAGCTTTATAATTTTCTTCCCATAGCCTTTATAATTCAGCTAGACTATTTAAAATCATTCCTATAACCACAAGTATTATTCCTATTAAACTCATTGGTGTTGGTATTTTATCATGGAATATAAATACTCCTCCAAGCAGCGTAAATATAACCTCACCAGACTGCGTTGATTCCACCACAGCTAATTTGTGTGTGTCCCCGCCTACCATATCAGTGGCTTTGAAAAATAATATTGTAGCAATAATTCCTGAGAAAACAGCAACTATTAAGGACTGTACTGCTTGTCCTTTGCTTGGCATGCCAACAGTAGCTGCTGCAAAAATAGATAGAATTATCCAACAGGGCATGCTGCACAGTGTCATGCCAAATACTCTTTGCAGTGTAGTAAATCTATTGCTGCAAACCTCCATCATTTTTCGATTGCCAAGGGGATAAGCAAAGGCTGCAACAATAACAGGCACAATGCCTATAATTATTTCTAAACCTGAAATATGTTTTGCTTCTTGAAACTGCATTAAAAAAATTCCTATCAAAATTATTGAGGACATCAACAGCGACTTTTTAGGAATTTTATTTCTTATTCTATAGCTTCTCTCTTCAGTTTTCACAGTTTTATAAAATAACGGAGACAAAAGTGCGCCCGCAACGATTGTAATTTGCCAGGTTCCGGCAACCAGCCAGGATGCTCCATATACTGAAGCCAAGCTTAGAGGTGCATAAAACAATCCAAAGCCTATTGTACTCCAAATAATCCATTGAACAGGTTTTATTGCTATATCTTTTAATACATCAGATAATTGATTTTTTGTAATCATAAGAATAAATAAAATAGGCAGCATAAAAATATATCTAAGGGATGAACTCCATAGCCAGCTTCCTCCGGATATATTCATTTGCTGGTTAAGTATAAAAGTAAATGCAAAGAAGAATGATGCTGCTACTCCTAGTAAAAGTGATTTTGCCATTTTGTTACTCCTTTCAGTCGTAAACACTGGGTAGTTTAAGACGCTCGTTTAGATATTTAAGTCCCTTGTCCGCAATTACAGGCTTTAGCTGTATCCTATGTTGTTAATCATTTTTTATCTTTTCTATATTTTCAGTTATGATAGAAACTTTGTCTTCCTCGCTAAGGGCTTTCAGCTCTTCAAAGCTAATAGTTTTATAGATTTGACTTCCCTCAATAGGTTCATAGGAACCAGGGATCCACTTAATAGTTTTTATTCTAAATTCTATAGAATTATTAGTGACAATTATTAAATAGTTACCCTCTTCAGCTTCAAAGTTATATATATTCGCAAGCTTTTCATACTTTCCTTTTGGTATAGCCTCCAGTATCAGCATAATAATGTGCTGCTGCATAAAACCACATCCTTAAAATTATTCTATTATATAGTATAACTAGTGCCACCCACGTGGCAAGTGGCTTTTTATTATAAGTATTTTCAGATTAACGGATACTAATTATAACAAAAGATGAATGTAATAAAAGTAAAGAAATGTCTAGTGGCATGCACTAGACATTTTTATATGCTCATTCTATCACAAGTTGTCCGTAAAAAGCCATTTATACTTTTTACCGTTCCAACGTTTTCTACAGCATCATAGAACATGCTGACA
>CAZMQY010000208.1:0-6702 GCA_964568335.1 uncultured Clostridium sp. | reverse complement strand
TTGCTTCGTAGCAGCAAAGCATTCCTGATTTTCCTGCTGCACCAAGCACTAATACGCTTTGTCCTGGCCTTACGAGCTTGGCTGCTTGAGCTGGAGCTCCTGCCACATCTAATGCTGCAAGGGCCAAATTTTCCGTCATATCCTCTGGAAGCTTCGCATAGATACCGCTTTCAAATAGTATGGCCTTAGCCTTAACCTCAAC
The DNA here is from genome assembly GCA_964568335.1 of uncultured Clostridium sp. Lineage (GTDB taxonomy): Bacteria > Bacillota > Clostridia > Clostridiales > Clostridiaceae > Clostridium_AT. Next base: position 6,500 of record CAZMQY010000208.1, on the reverse strand, counting down.
CCTATCTATTTCAGGCTTAATATCTATAATCTCTTCAATTTTTAATGGAGTAAGGGAAAGAGAAACTAGAGAAGCTATCTTATCTCCAACCTTTAGATCTCTGTGTTTTAAATCTTCTCCTATTTCTGCTATTGTTCCAATTAGCATGCCCCCCGACCCGGTAACAGGATTTTGCATCTTTCCTCTTTCATTTACTATTTCTAAAATCTTAGCTTTAATTCTTTCAATATTTCCTTCAGCTTCCTGTTCTAATTGAGTAAAGCTTGCTGAGTCAATATTTAATGCGAGGACATCGATAAGCATTTCATTGCTGCGGATATTCATATCATTGCATATTTTTTGTGCAGCTTGTGGCAGTACTCCCTTTGGCTCTATTACTCTGTGTGTTCCGTATTTACATCCCTTTTCCATGATAAAACCCCTTTCATTTATTTTCTATAAATCTTTATATCCTCAGTGGAAATTCCTAGTATTTCCCTTGCCTCTGCAGGAGTTGCAATCTCTCTGCCAAGCTCCTTAGCCAGCCTAACTACCTTTTCAACAAGCTCCCCATTAGATTTAGCAATTACGCCCTTTGATGTGTAAACGTTATCTTCAAAACCAACTCTAACATGTCCACCAGATATAATAGCCAAGACTGCCATAGGAAACTCATTTCTTCCTATGCCTGACACGGTAAAGGTGCTTCCATAAGGTATGCTGTCCTTCATAAAGGTAAAATCTCTAGCTTCTGCACTTATGCCTCCATTGACCCCCATCACGAAGTTAAAGTGCATCGGCAGCTTAATGTATCCCTTCTTTTGAAGCCTAATTGCCATATCAATCATGCCTTTGTCAAAAACCTCAACCTCAGGTTTTATTCCAAGGCTAATCATCTTCTCCCCAAAGGCTTTTATCATATTTTCGGTGTTAACAAATATATCATCTCCGCCAAAGTTGCAGGTTCCACAATCTAAAGTAGCCATCTCAGGAAGAAGCTCCACTGGCTGAAGCCTTTCTTCAACACTCATGCCAACTGCACCACCGGTAGAAGGCTGGAGGATAACATCAGGGCATCTTTTCTTTATTTCCTCAATGCACAGTCTAAATCTTTCCCTATCCTGAGTAGGAGTTCCATCATCATTTCTAACATGCAAATGAATTATGCTTGCACCAGCCTTATAAGCAGCTTCGGCTTCTCTTCCTATTTCTTCTACTGTGTATGGTACACTTGGGTTATGTTCCTTAGTAACCTCTGCACCGCATATTGCTGCAGTAATAATTAACTTATCCATTTATTACTCCTTTCTATCAGACCCACGGGATGGTCTTTGCTTATCCTTTGGAACTACACAAGTTCCTGTAGCTTTGCATACTACCACGGGCTGTTCAAGCAAATCGGCAGCCGAGTCATTTATATCAGTTCTTGGAACTATAACCTTTCTAGCCTCAAACTCCATTTTTCTTGATGTGCTTCCCCAGCCAACAATCCTCCCTTCTGCTTCAATAAAATCTCCAGCATAAACCGGTGCCAAGAATTCTACATTTTCATAAGCTCTGAATAACCCTTCGTCACCATCGTTTCTTATTAGAAGCTCTGTAGCTACATCTCCAAAAAGCTGCAGCATCTTTGCTCCATCAACAAGATTTCCTCCGTAATGAGCATCATGCATGCTCATCCTAACTCTTATAATTGCCTTCAAAATCATCTCCCCCATTTCCTAATTTTATAAATCTATGGCTGTCTCTTCAACATTGTTTTAGAGCACTGCCAAAAATAAAAAGCACTGAAAATTTTCAGTGCTTTGATGGCATGTTAATTAAAAGCTACCCTTCACTTTGTAGCCATCTATGCAATGAAAATTTTATTTCATCACATAAATAGCTCTCCACGAATGGGCATTCATGGCAAGAATAAAAGTGTTCCTCTCATTCCCAAGGATATATTTAAGAACAAACATACCCTTTCGGCAGGTAAATCCTTTGCCTTTAATCTTGAAGGTTCTTCTCCTTAACACTTAAAGGCTACCCATTCACTTGCTCCTCTATTTATGTATATATTTGTTAATTTTATATTTTAATTATATACCCCCTATTTTTTACTGTCAATATTATTTGTTGAAAATTAAGATAATTCATTCATGCGCAAATATTTACGATACTTTTTATTCGTTTTCTAATTTTATTGTATTTTTACCAATTTGTGTAATAATATATATAGAAAGGGTGGGTATACAATGATGAGATTTAAAAGACCTATAAACTTATTATTTTATTTTGTAATATCTCTGTACTTTATGGAAACAGTGTTAACAGTATCAACCACAGGAATGCTTTTATCCTCAGGTCTTATACTTTCACTGCTATTCTCAAGTTCCTTTGCATTCATATTTTATACTCTCTGCAGTATTTTTGAAGTTAAAATCAGTTATATACTTTCCTTAGTGCTGCTAGGACTGTCTGCACTAATTTTTTCTTCTCAACTGATTTATTATAAAGCCTTTAAGATATTCTATACCTTTTACTCCTTAGAAAATGCCTCTCAAATTTTAGAATTTTGGAGGGAGATTTGTACTATATTAGGCAAGAATCTTCTAAGGACTGGCTTAATCTTTCTTCCTTTTATTTTTACTATAGCTTACGGAAAAAAGTCATTACTCTTTAAAAAGGTAAACTGGTCTAATAGATTTTTATTAATTGGCTGTATTATTTTATCACACTTAACAGGTCTTGCTGCTGTTTCTATCGGCAGTAGAGATGAATACTCTCCCTATGATCTATATTTTAACAGCGATAATTCTATACTTTCTGTAGAGAAGCTTGGACTTATCACAACCATGAGACTGGATTTTCAAAAATTAGCTTTTGGTTGGTCTCCTGCTATAGATGTGACAGCTCCAATTCCAACTAATCCTTTGCCAGAGGAGCCTGACGACGAAATAATAGAAGAGGATCCTATTGCCTCGGAGCCTGAAGAGGAAAAGAATATTGAGTTTAATACTCTAAATATAGATTTTGCTTCTCTTATTTTCAATGAGAAAAATGAAGTCATAAAGGATATGCATAGATATTTTGAAAAGGTTCAGCCTACATCTAAAAATGCCTATACTGGAAAATATAAGGACTTTAACCTTATACTCATTACAGCGGAGGCCTTCTCACCCTATGCTGTACGAGAAGATGTTACCCCAACTTTATATAAGATGGTTCATGAAGGCTATAATTTCACTAACTTTTATAATCCTCTCTGGGGAGTTAGCACCTCTGATGGTGAATATGTAGCATGTACAGGGCTACTTCCAAAAGGCGGCGTTTGGAGCTTTGAGAAATCTGGAAGCATAGCTATGCCTTTTGTAATGGGAAACCAATTGAAAAATTTGAGCTATAAGACTATGGCATATCATAATCACACCTATACCTATTATAAAAGAAATATTTCTCATCCCAATATGGGCTATGATTACAAGGGCCTTGGAAAGGGGCTTGCTCTAAAGAAAACCTGGCCGGAATCTGATCTTGAAATGATGGAGAAGACTATACCGGAATACATCGGCAACCAGCCTTTTCATGCCTATTACATGACAGTTAGCGGCCATATGTTGTACTCTTTTTCCGGGAATTCTATGTCCTCAAAGAACAAAAAATTTGTAGAAGGCTTACCATACTCAGAGCCTAGCAAGGCATATATAGCAAGCCAGATTGAACTTGATAAAGCTATGGAGTATTTATTAAGCCAGCTGGAGGCAGCCGGAATTGCCGATAAAACACTAATAGCAATAAGCCCAGACCACTACCCCTATGGACTTGAGGAAAAGTATCTAGATGAGCTTGCGGGCCATACTGTAGAGAAAAACTTCGAGCTCTACAAGAGCACCTTTATACTGTACACAAAAGGTATGGAGCCTGTAACTATAGATAAACCATGCTCAAGTCTTGATATTCTTCCCACCCTTTCCAACCTGCTTGGAATTCAATATGATTCAAGGCTGCTTATGGGAAGAGATATATTTTCTGATTCAGAGCCTTTAGTAATATTTCTTAATAAAAGCTTTATTACCGATAAAGGAAGCTATAACTCTAAAACCAAGGTATTTGCTCCAGCACAAGAGGCAAAAGTTGATGAAAACTATGTAGGAAGGATTTCTTCAATCATAAACGACAAATTCCGGTACTCTGCAAAGATTCTTGAAACAGACTATTATAATAAAATAATTACTAAACCCTAGCTCATTATCAAATTGACTAAATACCTGTACTAGCAATATAATAATTTCAAAGATAAATATGAATGGGGGCCATATTGTGAACAATACTACTTATTGGATCGATTTTGACACCATGGAAAGCTTCATGATAGATGTTTTTAAAGCTGTGGGAGTTCCTGAGTCCGATGCAAAAGTTTGTGCTGAGGTGCTTATAACCTCAGATAAAAGGGGCATAGATTCCCATGGCATAGGAAGACTAAAACCAATTTATTATGACAGAATAAAGGATGGGGTTCAAAATCCAGTAACAAATTTTGAAATAGTAAGAGAAGGCTTAACAACAGCCGTAGTAGATGGTCATGATGGAATGGGGCATGTTATCGGGAAAAAAGCGATGCAAATGGCTATAGACAAGGCTAAGAAATATGGAATGGGAATGGTTGCTGTAAGAAACTCAACCCATTACGGCATTGCGGGATATTATTCCTTAATGGCTATAGAACAAGGCATGATAGGTATAACAGGCACAAATGCAAGACCTTCCATAGCTCCAACCTTTGGAGTTGAAAATATGCTTGGCACAAATCCATTAACCTTTGGTATGCCTTCAGATGAAGAGTTTCCTTTTGTCCTTGATTGCGCTACTTCTATTACACAAAGGGGAAAAATAGAGGTTTATGACAGAATAGGAAAAGACTTGCCTTCAGGCTGGGTTATAGATGAAGCAGGCAATGCCAGGACTGATACTCATCAGGTGCTTATAGATTTAGTTAAAGGAAAAGCTGCACTTGCACCCCTTGGAGGGATAGGCGAAGATACAGGAGGCTACAAGGGCTATGGCTATGCAACGGTTGTGGAAATATTGTCAGCAGCACTTCAGGGCGGAGCTTTCCTAAAGGGACTTTTAGGCTTTGATGAAGCAGGCAATAAAACGCCCTACCATCTCGGTCACTTCTTTATGGCTATTAACATAGAAGAGTTCACCGATGTGGAAAGCTTTAAAAAGACTACTGGAGATATACTAAGAGATCTTAGAAATTCTAAAAAAGCACCTGGAGAGGAAAGAATTTATACTGCTGGAGAGAAAGAATATGAAGCTTGGCTCTACAGAAAAGATAAAGGTGTTCCAATAAATGAAGCTCTTAAAAAGGATATGGTTACATTAAAAAAGGAGCTTAATCTAACTCAATATAACTTTCCATTTGAAGATACAAAATAATATTACCTGGAGGTAAGAAGCAGCTTCTTACCTTTTTGCTTAAAGAAGGAGGACCTACTAGTGGACATAAAAAATGTTATTAAAGAAAGCCTTGACGCTGTAAAAGCAGTGAGAGAAAAGCTTCACAATAATGCAGAGCTATCTTACAAGGAATATAAAACTCAAAAGATAGTACTGGACTTTTTAAAGGATTTAAATATACCTGCCATAACTATGATGGAAACAGGAGTAGTAGCAACGCTTAATGAAGGAGAAAGCTGCATTGGGGTTAGAGCAGATATGGATGCGCTTCCTGTTAATGGAGTTTCTCATGCCTGCGGCCATGACTATCATATGGCAATAGCCTTGGGAGCAGCTTTAACTCTTAAAAAGCTTGGCTTTGAAAAATGCGTCAAGTTCATATTCCAGCCAGCAGAAGAAGCAGAGGGCGGAGCTCTTCCAATGATAAAAGAGGGGGTTTTGGAAAACCCGAAGGTTAAATATATGATAGGCTATCATGTTTGGCCAGCATTGCCCGTTGGAAAAATAGAGGCAGCAACTGGAGCATCCATGGGCTCTGTGGACGATTTTAACATAACCTTTAAAGGTATTGGCGGGCATGCAGCTATGCCTCATATTTGCAAAAATCCAATATTCCCTGCAGTAGAGCTAATTCAAGGCATGACTGTGAAGTCTAGAATTGAAAATAATCCACTGAATCCTCATGTAGTTACCTTTTCTTCTATAAATGCAGGGACAGCAAACAATGTTATACCAGATGAAGCAAAGGTTCTTGGAACTGTTCGAACCTTTGATAATGCTTTAAGAAAAAAGCTGCAGGAAGATATAACAAAAACTGCTCATCTGGCAGCTGAAAAGTTTGGCTGTGAGGCAATAGTAGATTATTCCTCTCAGTATCCTCCTGTAATAAGCGATGCAGCGCTTACAGATATCTTTATAGAGACTGCAAAGAAGCTTATAGGAAGTGAAAATGTACTGCCTCTGGAAAAAACCTTTGCTGCTGAGGATTTTGCTTTCTTTGCCGAAAAGGTTCCTTCAGTGCACTTTAGACTAGGCATATCAGATGGGGTTAAAGGCGAGCATCCTCTTCATTCTCC
>CAZMQY010000207.1:2496-6749 GCA_964568335.1 uncultured Clostridium sp. | reverse complement strand
AACATGCTGTTTATCGTTTTTCTAATACAGCCCCTTAGCCTATAACTTAAGCTTAAACTTTATGTTTTAACTGCCTAATATCTTTCCATATTTCTCATGTTAAACTTATCTAAAAACCTTTTGCTGCTTTCATATCCCTTCGATATTAACTCCCTTTTATACTTATTAACCTTGTTAAAATCAGTTGCCTTAATCTCTCCATTATAATCAATAACAATAGTCCTTATTAAATCCTTGTTTCTAACAAAATTTGATTCGTCCTGATTTATTGGGGCATTAATAATATCTTGAGTATAGGAAATAATATCTCTTTTTCCACGAGCAGTATTGCTTGCCAAGTTTTTTATTTTGATTCCAATGGTAGGTCGTGCTAAGGGGACCTCGTTATCAAAAATCCAAATTGGGAAATTGCTTAACAAACCGCCATCAACAATGTAGCTTACTTTCCCTAAGGTCTTTAATTTTACAGGAGTAAAAAAGTATGGAATTGCACAGCTCATTGCTACAGCCCTTCCAATACTGTATTGAGCTGGATTGATAGCATATTCCTTTAAATCCTCAGGCAGTATAAGCATTTTGCTGCGGGTTACGTCAGAAGCAATAACCCTTAAATTGCTTTTTCCATTTTCCATTACATCCTTAAAGCTTGCCTTGCCCTTTTTCCTAAGCAAATCATTAACCCATGTTTCTATTACCCTATAATCGTATAATCCTTTGTTAATTCCTATTGAGAGAGGTTTTCCAACCAAAGGTATTTTACATAGCTTAGTTTTTCTGCTAAATAGGCTGAAATCTGTTTGATAAATAATATCCTCTAATTCTGCCGCACTGTAGCCAGCTATTATTGCAGCAGATATTACGGAGCCAGCTGAGGTTCCTGCACATCTTTTAATGGAATAACCGTATTCCCTCAGTGCTTTATAAGCACCAATATAATAAAGTCCTAAAATTCCGCCGCCCTCAAAAACCAAGTCAACATCCATGTTTATCACCTCTATTATTAAAATATTACTGAGACAAATAAAGGTGAATCAATTCTGCCATGCTTCTAAAGTAGAAGTTTTTTCTACATGACAAAGCCTAAACCTTTTTATATAATAATAACGTACTAAAAATTTTTAAGAGAAACTAAAGAATAAATGAAATTTTTAGTGATTATTATATTAAATAAACAATGAATAATACTAATATAAACATAATCAATATAATATTTCACGAAGGCGGTGGCAATTATTAAAGCTATTATAAAAAACATTGTTTTTTTTGGTTTCATTATGGGGACAGTTGTTGCAATTTTTTGTTGGTCATTTATGTTTCTTATTGATATATCAACTAATTTTCTATGGCATGAGCTTCCTAATATTATAAATGTAAGTAGTTTTACGATTACTATAATTTTATGCATGTTTGGAGGATTGTTAATAGGCCTTTGTCAAAAATATCTAGGTCCATATCCAAAAGAAATGGAAGAAATACTTCACGAGTACAAGGTTACAAAAACTATTAACTATAAGCCTCTACCCAAATATATTATATGTGCTTTTTTACCACTGATTTTTGGAGGTAGTATAGGTCCTGAAGCTGGTCTTGTTGGAATGGCAGCTATGTTTTCGACTTTTTTGAGCACTAAATTTAAAAATTCAAATCCCGAATTAAAAGAGGAATTTATAGAAGCTTCTACTAGTGCTGTGCTTACAGCTATTTTTGAGGTACCACTTTTTAGCACATTCTCTTATGGCAAAAATTCAATTAATAAAGTAAAGCTAATATCCAAAAAACTATTAAATTATTTTACATATAGTTGTACAGCTTTATCCGTTTACTTTGTCATAAAATTTTTAAACACTTTAATAAATAAAGAAAGTTTTATTTTTAAGTTGGAGCAAAATCCAATTTCTAATAAAGATTTGTTATTTTTTATACCTATTTTAATTCTTTCTGTAATAATAGGACTATCTTTTAGATATATCGGTGATTTGATAGAATACATCTGTAAAAAAAGTAAAGTGAATTCAAATCCATTAATTAGCGCCATAATTGGTGGATTTATTTTAGCATTATTAGGTGCATACTTCCCATTAACTCTTTTTTCCGGTGAACATGCTTTAAAAGAGGTCACTGGTAACGCTAGAGAATTAAGTAGTTCTTTCTTATTGTTTATTGCTTTTTTAAAAATATTGGCTACTAAAATATCTATTAATTTCCGATGGGTGGGTGGTCAAATTTTTCCTTTAATATTTGCCTCCTTTTGCATGGCCTTTTCTCTTGCCGGTATATTAAATATTGACCCAACTTATGTTGTGGCTATTGTGGGAACGGGAGCAATTACAGTGGTGCTTAAAAAGCCTATTTTAGTTGTAGTATTAATAGGGTTCTTCTTACCTAGTGCATATTGGATTTTTGCCATAATATCATCTTTTTCAATAAACTATATAATTAATAAATTTACTCGTTGTGCTAGATAAGAAAGGCGGAGCTTCAAAGAGAAGTGGATGAGATAATGTTATCTATAATTTAAAATTAAGCTTATTAGAAAAGAGCATCCTTGCGGGTGCTCTTTTTATGAGCAGATTGAATCTTGAACAAAAATGGTTACGTCTAGATATATTCTTAACTTCTTAACTTCTTATCTTGATATCGCGATATCTTCTTTTCATGAAATCACGATATCGCGATGAGGTTTTGTGCACTTTAGCTGATCTTCTTGCTAAAAAAATAATCCTAATAGGCATCTAGGCTTTCAATCTCTGTTGTGAATTTTTTTCTTGCTTTCAAATTATCAGCTTCATATAAAATTTTTAATAGTAATGTATTTACAATAGTGTGTGGCGTACAGTATAATGAAAATATATCACATTACAATTATTAACAATGTGAGCTGTACAAAAATGCAGGAGGATCGGCGTAGATGGAAAATGACGATATAATTCTTGATAGTCTAATACTGGAGCTAAGGCGGGGTACCATTGTGTTAAGTGTTCTAAGCCAGCTTAAGACACCACAATACGGATATTCACTTGTAGTGTCATTGGAGGAAAAAGGCTTTCCCATCGATTCGGGAACTCTTTACCCCTTGCTAAGAAGACTTGAAAAGCAGGGCCTTTTAGAAAGCAGTTGGGATGTAGAAAGCACTAAACCCCGTAAATACTATGGATTAAATGATTATGGGAAAACAATTTATGAAAAACTATGCAGCCAATGGTTTAGCATGGTAAATAGCATAGATAATCTTATTAATGGGGAGGGAGAATAAATGAAAATCATAGACAGATATATATTTGCAGTAACAAGAAATCTGCCGCAAAATCAAAGGGAAGATATAGAAAAGGAACTTAGAACTCTTATTGAGGACATGATGAATGAGCATGAGGATGTTCAAAGCGATGATGAAAGGGCAGAAAAAGTACTTTTAGAATTAGGAGACCCAAGTATTCTTGCGGAAAATTACAATGACCATAAAAGATATTTAATCGGACCTCAAAATTTTCATAATTATGTACTTGTTTTAAAAATAGTTCTAGGTTCAATATTATTAGCGATTACTATAGGAGTCATGCTCAAATTCATGTTTTCTGGTGAAGAGGCTAATTTGGCTAAAACTATTAGTAATTATCTTGGAAGTTTAATATCTGGCGCCTTACAAGGTTTTGTATGGGTAACAGGTATATTTGCTCTATTAGAGTACAAGGGTGTTAGAACTGATAGAAAGAGCCTGAAGGATGGGACTTGGAAAATAGCTGATTTGCCTGAAATTCCTCAAAACAAAGCCTTAATATCTAGAGGTGAATCAATATTTTCAATAATATTTTCCACAGTGTTTATTATGATTTTATATATTGCGCCACAATATTTAGGTGTATATATATTAGACAAAAATTCTGGATACACTGTAATTTCATTTTTTAATGTTGAAGTTTTAAATGGGTACAGGATTCTAATATTTGCAGTGTTCTTGACAGCACTAATTAAAGAGGTGCTTAAAATAATAGCTGGAAGATGGAATTTGAAGCTTAGTTTATCTATTGCGGCACTTAATATCGCAGGACTGCTTATAATGTTAACTATATTTTCAAATGCAGGAATTTTCAACAGCAGCCTGCCTCTTGAATTTCTAAATGCCGCCAACTTAAAATTTGATGCTGCAGCTGTATTGAATATATTTAGAAAATGGTTTTTAGTTTGCTTTATAGGTGCTTATATAATTGAAACTGCAGTTGTATTGTATAAAGGAGTAAGGTATAACAATTAAATTA
>CAZMQY010000207.1:0-2396 GCA_964568335.1 uncultured Clostridium sp. | reverse complement strand
AGGGCACTAAAAAGACACTATGCTGAATTAAGAAGATGATTTCTGTGCTGAACAGGAGTCATTTTTTTAATGTCCATTGATATCTATACTTATTAATTTTTGAGCTTCTTAGGCTGCACAACTTAAGAAGTATTTTTTTGCGCGTATAAAGTATCATCGAATTAAGTCGAAATATATAAGAGAGAATTATATATTTTACTGAAAATTTTAATTATTTTAAAAAATGAGGTGAATTAGTGTTGAAAATTAAGAGTATCAAAGCAAAAATTCTATTTTCTGTATTGCCATTATTTATTGTGTCAATGGTGGTACTGACTACTATTAGCTATTATAGCAGCATTCAATTAATCAACAATGAAATAAAAGACAAGATGGAAAATCATCTGATGAATGAGACAAATGAAATTGGGAAAAGCTTGGAAAGACATGCGAAACTTCCTGAAAGCCTAGCAAAAACAGTAGAAGCTTCATCTGATGTGCTAACAAAGGATAACTATTCGCAGTTGCTAATGAAGATAATATCAACAAACCAGGAGACTTTTGGAGCAGGAATATGGTTTGAGCCTTACAAATATAAGGCTACCCAAAAGCTTTTTGGACCTTATGCATATAAGGATAATGGAAAGCCGATCTATACAGATGAATATAATAATGATGAAAGCAATTATGTAGAGGATCCTTGGTATAAGGCGGGAAAAAATACCACAAAAAAAGTTGAGTGGTCTGATGCATATTTTGATTCTGTTTCCAAAGTCACAATGATAACAACTACAGTACCGTTTTATGATAAAGATAAGAAGTTCTTAGGAGTAACAACCGCTGATATTGATCTGAAAACTATACAGGAAATGGTTGAGAACATAAAGGTAGGCGTAGGCGGCAGAGCATTTCTTATAGATAAAAATGGTCTGTACATTGCTGATGCAGATGAAAATAAGAACATGAAAATTAAAATAAATGACGATAGTAATAGCAGCCTGCAAGCGTTAGGAAAAATAATGCTAGCTAATAAAACTGGAGAAGGCAGTTTTGAAGATGAGCATGGCAGCAACAGAGTTTATTATTCTGAAATTCCTGAAGTAGGCTGGAAAATAGCTCTTTCTATACCGGAAAGTGAATTAAATGCACCAGTTAAAAGCTTAGTAACAAAATTAATTGGTGTAATATCTATTTCACTTCTTATAGTTATAGTTTTAGTAATAATTTTTGCCAGATACTTAACAAAGAACATTAATAGTGTTAAGAATTTTGCTATGGCAATTGCTGATGGAGATTTGACCCAGCAGATTGAAGTTAAAAGCTCAGATGAAATAGGAGATATGGCTAAGTATTTGAATACAATGACCTCCTCTATGAAAGATATTGTTAAAACAATTATGAGTCAATCAAGTGAGGTTACCACAGCAAGCGAGGATTTGTCCGCTAATGTTCAAGAGATATCTGCCAAGCTTCACATAATAAGCAACTCTGTGAAAAATATAGATACTGGCATCCAAGAATTAAGCGCTACAACAGAAGAGATATCTGCTTCTATTGAAGAAGTGGATTCAAGCATTGAAGTTCTTTCTTCTAAAGCTGAAGACGGCAGCAGTGTATCCTTTGAAATTAAAAACAGGGCATCGGATATACAGAGGAAAAGCAAGGAATCAAATGACAAGGCTAATGCGCTTTATGAAGAAAAGCAAAGCAATATAATTCAGGCCATTGAAGAAGGAAAGATAGTTGAAAAAGTAAAAGAAATGGCTGAAATAATTGACAGCATAGCAGCCCAAACAAATCTTCTGGCTTTAAATGCAGCTATAGAAGCAGCCAGGGCTGGAGAGCAGGGAAGAGGCTTTGCAGTTGTTGCAGATGAGGTTAGAAAGCTGGCTGAGCAATCAACCCTTGCTGTTACAGATATTAAAAATACCATAGAAAAGGTTCATGGTGCTTTTGATAATTTATCAAATAACTCACAGCAAATATTAGAGTTTATTGATAGAACAGTTAAGCCAGATTACGATTCCCTTGTGAAGGTAGGACAGCAATACGGAAGCGATGCTCAGTATGTAAATACAATGTCTGAGGAAATAGCTGCCATGTCTGAGGAGATAACTGCTACAGTTTCACAGGTTACCACAGCAATACAAAATATTGCTGGAACTACTCAAGGCTCTGCAGAGAGTTCATCAGAAATACTAGGCAGTGTTCAAGAAACAACCATTGCAATGCAGCAGATTGCTGAAAATGTACAAGGGCAGGCACAGCTTGCTCAAAAGCTAAGTGAGCTAGTACAAAGATTTAAAGTAGACTAGCAACATTTTTAAAATAATAAATATAAATTTAGGCTATGTTTAAGGGGAATGTTGAAATTCCGCATGTTCTATGATGCTTAGGAAAACTTTCACTGCACATAT
>CAZMQY010000206.1:0-6766 GCA_964568335.1 uncultured Clostridium sp. | reverse complement strand
TCCCTCCACATCCTCAGTCTGTCCAACAATTCTTCCTGGCATTTTTCTCATAAGCTTTGCAGTGGATGCCATAAAGCCTAGGTATGGTCCGCCAAAATTCATTGCATTTCCTAGAGATTGTCCTTCCCCTACTGCAAAATCAGCGCCAATTTCTCCAGGGGTTTTTAAAACTCCTAAGGATATTGGGTCAACACTCATAACAAGCAGAGACTTATTTGCATGTGTAGCCTTTTCAATCTCAGTTAAATTTTCTACAATTCCGAAAAAGTTAGGATTTTGAACAATAACCGCAGCAGTATCCTTATCTATTAAGCTGTTCAAGCTTTCTATATCAGTTTCTCCATCCTTGGAATCTATCTCTACTAATACTCCATCATGGAACTTCACATAAGTTTCTAATACCTTTCTAGTATCCGGATGAACTGTTTTAGAAACCAATATAGTATTTCTCTTTGTATTTTCCATAGAAATCATTGCAGCCTCAGCACATGCTGTAGCTCCATCATACATAGAAGCATTAGAAACCTCCATGCCAGTAAGCTCTGCAATCATAGTCTGATACTCAAAAATTGCCTGTAGAGTACCTTGACTTATTTCAGGCTGATATGGAGTATAGGCAGTATAAAATTCAGACCTGCCAGTAATATGCTTCACTGCTGATGGAATATAATGGTCATATGCACCTGCCCCAAGGAAGCAAATCAAATCCTCATTATTAAGATTTTTTTCAGAAAGACTTTTCAATTCCTTGCTTACCTCAAGCTCTGACATAGGTGCATTAAGATCCAGTCTTCTTTTTAGTTGAAGACTGTCGGGTATATCCTTAAACAACTCTTCTATATTGTTCATTCCAATGCTTTCAAGCATTTTCTTTTGCTCTAGATCAGTATTAGGTATATACGGAAACATATTATTCCTCCTTTTAGTGGTCAGAACTGAGCAATCAAAGATTACTCACTCCGCTCGAAAATTGCTCGTTTAAGGTCATTTAGCCCTTAAACCTCCTTACTGCAGAACTCTTCGTAAGCTTCAGCTGACAATAATTCCTCAAGCTGAGACTTATCAGACAACTCAACTACAATCATCCAATTTTCAAAAGCATCTTCATTAACTAAAGCTGGATCGTCAACTATAGCTTCGTTAACTTCAACTACTGTACCGTCAACTGGAATAAACATATCAGAAGCTGCCTTAACTGATTCTACTGTACCAAAGACATCCCCTGCACTAAATTCTGTATCAACTTCAGGAAGTTCAACATAAACAATGCTTCCAAGAGCATGCTGTGCAAAATCAGTAATTCCGATGTACGCTCTGTCCCCCTTAACCTTAACCCATTCATGGTCCTTCGAATAAAATAAGTCCTTTAAATTTTTCATTGCAAATTCCTCCTAAATTTTATTTCTTATAATTTTTTGTATAAAATTTTTTATTAATAACTTCTGCTTTTACAGCTTTATTTCTAATTATAATATTGATTTCAGTTCCAAGCTCTGTAAATTTAGAATCGATAAGTGCTAATCCTATATTCTTTTTAAGAGTTGGAGACATATAACCTGTTGTAACAAAACCAATGTTTTCGCCGTTTACTTCCACAGCATAGCCATGTCTTGGAATGCCTCTTTCTTTCATTTCAAAACCGATAAGCTTTCTTTTTAAACCTTCTTCCTTTTGCTTTACTAAAGCTTCTTTTCCTATAAAATTATCCTTATTCAGCTTTACAAAGAAACCTAGTCCTGCTTCTAAAGGTGTTATATCCTTTGAAATTTCATGGCCGTACAAAGGCAGGGCAGCCTCAAATCTTAAAGTATCTCTGCAGCCTAGTCCAGCAGGTTTAATTCCCTCTTGCTTTCCTGCCTCTAATATTTTGTCCCAAAGTTTTTCAATATATTGATTCTCAGCATATATTTCAAAGCCGTCTTCTCCCGTATAGCCTGTTCTAGAAACAAGGCATTTAATTCCATCAATAACTACCTCTCTATTGCAGTAGAAGAATTTTATTTCATCTAAATTAAAATCAGTAAGCTTTTGAAGTATTTCTTGAGCCTTTGGTCCCTGAAGGGCTACCTCGGAAATTTCGCTTGAAGCGTTTTCAATAACAACTTCATAGCTGCCTTTATTGCTAAGCATCCATTCATAATCCTTATCTATATTTCCTGCGTTTATAACTAGGAAATAATGCTCTTCATTAAATTTATAGACTAAAAGATCATCAACTATTCCACCATTTTCATAGCACATGAAAGTGTATAAAACTTGATTATCTGCAAGTGTGCTAACATCATTTGTAACAAGGTTTTGTACATATTTAAAAGCATCTTTGCCCTTAACTTCTACCTCCCCCATATGAGATACGTCGAATAGGCCCGCATTGTTTCTTACCGCTTCGTGCTCCTCCATTATGCCCTCGTACTGTACTGGCAAAAGCCAGCCTGAAAATTCTATGACCTTGCCACCATATCTTTCATGGGTATCATAGAGTCTAGTTTTCTTACCATTATCCATAGCTTAAAATCCCCCTTTTTTTAAATTAAAAAGAGATATGAAGGGCATAGCCTTACCATATGCCTTCATATCTCTGTATGTTTACCTGAAAGCTTTAGGAAACTTAAAAAAGTTAACTTTTCTTCTTCGGTGCCCTTGTGGGACTTTCCAGAGTTCCATCAATTAGCAGTAACTTTGCCTGAAAGTTTCTAAATTAATCGGCATTAATTTATTGCTTCTTCGGCTACCCTAATAGATATCTCCTGCTAACATCATCTGATCATATTTAATTTGTTAAATTATAACTTTCTATAATTAAATGATATTCTATTTTAAAAATTATGTCAATTATAAATGAACTAATTAATAATTTAACAAATTAATTGGCTTAAACTAAGTTATTATGTATCATATATAATGTATTATTGCAAAAGAAAAGCCAGCAGTTTTACTCCTGCTAGCTTTTCTTTTCAGCCTTGTGACTGTAAGCTATTTTATTACTTCTACCATTGTCCCATTTTTAAGTCCTGCTGCATTGCCTTCTTCAACGTCAACATGCATTTCAAGAGCATATTCCTTATGAACTCTAACTAAAACATTGTCAAATACTAGACCTCTTTTACCTTCAACCTTAACGCTGACAATATCCTTGTCAACAACACCAAAGTTTTCAGCATCAGAAGTATGCATATGAATATGTCTAGCAGCTGCTATAACACCTTTTTCTAATACAACCTCGCCCTTAGGTCCAACAACCTTTACTCCAGGGCTGTCTATTAAATCACCAGAATCTCTAACTGGAGGGTTAACTCCTAAAACAAAACCATCAGCTAAAGAAATCTCTATTTGAGTTTCCTTTCTAACTGGTCCAAGTATTCTAACACCCTTTAATGTGCCCTTTGTTCCAACAACATCAACCTTCTCTTCAGCTGCATATTGTCCTGGCTGTGATAAGTCTTTAAACTTCTTTAATTCGTAGCCTTCTCCAAATAAAATATCTAAATGCTCCTTGCTTAAATGTATGTGTCTGTTTGATAATCCAACCGGCACCATTTTCTTTTCCATCGTGTTTTCCTCCTTATGTTTTAGTCAACATATATTATATTCCAAGTGCCACCCACGTGGCAAGTGGCAAGTGTCGTTTTTTTGCACTTGCCACGTGGGTGGCACTTTTCTTTTATTTCCTCCAGAATCTGCGTGATGCTAGTAAAAGTATTGGATATATTTCTATTCTTCCTATTATCATGCAAAAGGATAATACCAGCTTGCTTAGGTTTGTAAAGCTTGAGAAATTCCCCATAGGTCCTACTATCTCAAGTCCGGGTCCAACATTTCCTATAGTTGTTGCTACAGCAGTAAGAGTTGTGACTATATCCTTGCCTTCAATAGCAACTACTAATACAGCTAGGCAAAACAGCATTATAAACATAAAGAAAAATACGGTAACCTCTGATAGAGTCTTTTCGTCTACTGACTTTTCACCATATCTTACAGAATACACTGCCTTAGGATGTATTATTTTCAATAAGTCCCTTTTAGCTGACTTAAGCAGAAGCAGTATTCTTACATTCTTTATGCCGCCCCCTGTGGAACCAGCACAACCCCCAATAAAAGTTAGGAAAAATAATATAAGCTTACTGAAGGTTGGCCATGCATTAAAGTCCGTAGACGAATAGCCTGTAGTAGTGATTATTGTAACTACTTGAAAGGCAGAATGTCTCACTGACTGAGCTACGCTGTTATAATGACTGCCGTAAATATTAATAGCAATAAGAGTAATTGCCGCCGCAACTATAAAGCTGTAGATTCTAAATTCCTCATCTTTAAAAATGCCTTTTATATTTCCTTTAAAGGCTTGATAATACAAAGCAAAGTTTGCACCGCATAAGAAGGTAAACACCGTTATTATAATTTCGATGTACACATTATTGTAGTCGCCAATGCTTGTATTTCTATTTGAGAATCCACCAGTTCCTACGGAACCGAAGGTATGTATTAAGGAATCAAACCAGGACATTCCCGCAAGCTTTAGAAGTACTGTCTCAGTTATAGTAAATACTATATAAATACAGTAGAGTATTTTTGCAGTTTCCCTTACCTTTGGCACTAGCTTTCCAGGGGTTGGTCCTGGACTTTCCGCTTTCATTATTTGAAAGGAACCAGCACCAGCGGAAGGAAGTATGGCCATAGCAAGTACAAGCACTCCCATGCCCCCTATCCAGTGAGTAAAGCTTCTCCAAAATAGTATTCCTTTAGGCAATCCTTCCACCGCCTGCAAAATACTTGACCCGGTAGTAGTAAAGCCGGAGCTTGCCTCAAAAAAACTGTCTATTAGTGACGGAATAGAACCACTAAAGTAAAAGGGCAGAGCTCCGAAAAAGGAGAGCAAAATCCACCCTAAAGCAGTAATGGCAAAACCGTCTCTTGCATATATACCTTTATTTTTAGGCTTTATAAAAAATGAAGTCATACCTATTAACACTAACAATAGTATAGTGTAGGAAAAGGCTGCCACAACTTCTTCGCCGTAGAACCACGCTACAGCTAAGGAAGGAAGCATAGCCAAGGCTTCACATATTAATAATCTTCCCAAATTTTTTAATACCATTGAGTAGTTCATTTTGTAATCCTCCAATTATAGCTGCCTCAAGCTCTTTTAAATCCGCAATATTTTTTTGCTTAGTTATTACAATTATCCTATCGCCTTTTTTAATCATATCGTTTCCATGAGGAACTACCACCTCGTTTTTTCTTACTATGGTAGCGATAATTGTATCTTCATCAATATCTAAGTTTCTTAGCGGTTTATTAATGAGTTTGCTGTTTTCGTCAACGATAAACTCCAGTATCTCAACGCTTCCCTCAGATATTTTAAGAAGTGATTTAAGAGCACTGCCCCTTACAAACTTTGGTATTTGAGTTGCAGTAATGTGCTTTGGACTTATGATGGTATCAAGCCCCAGCTCCCTAACTATACTCATATAATTAGTTCTGCTTATCTTGGTTACCACCTTTTTAACTCCAAGCCTTTTAGCTATAAGCGAAGACATTAAATTTTCTTCATCTATTCCCGTGATAGCTACAAAACCATCCATATTCCCAATATTTTCAGAGATTAAGGTCTCTTCTTCTGTAGCATCGCTGTTTATTATGATTGCATTAGGAAGTGCTTCTGAAAGCTCAAGGCATCTATCCCTATCGATTTCAATAATCTTTACCTTCATTCCCATGCTTGTCAATATTTTATACAAATAGTAGGCAATTCTCCCGCCGCCCATAATCATTACATTTTTTATTTTTTGCGGATATTTGCCGCAGGTCTTACAAAAATTATAAATACTAGAAGGCTTGCCTATAACATATATGATGTCATTTTCCTTAATTATTTCTTTTCCGTCAGGTACAATAACCTCGTCTTCCCGGACTATTATGCCTATAAGGATTGATGAAGACGTGTACTTGTCGACTTCCTCTACCTTTTTACCAATAACGCCCATATCAGCGGTTACCTTAAGCTCAACCATTCTTACTCTACCGCTAGCAAATCTTTCAATATTAATAGCAGAGGAAAAACCTAAGGTATTTGCAATTTCTTCTGCAGCTGCGAACTCTGGATTTATTACATAATTAAGTCCTAACTGTTCCTTTATCAAGGATAGCTCGTCTGCATATTCAGGATCTCTTACTCTTGCTATAGTCTGAAGAACTCCAAGTTTTTTGGCAGTTAGACAGCATACCATATTAACTTCATCACTGCCTGTTACCGCAATGAGCAAATCAGCATTTTCAATACCTGCTTCAAGCAGTATGCTTGCACTGACTCCATTTCCTTTAATACACATAACGTCAAGATTGTCTTCTACCTTCTCTAGCGCATGTATATTTTTGTCGATTACTATAACATCATTCTTCTCTTCTACGAGATTTTCTGCTAAAGTATAGCCAACCTTGCCAGCACCAATGATTATGATTTTCATGTCTTCCCCCTAATACATTCCAGCAAATGGAATTATAATTTAATAGCACTCATAGTTAACCATAAGAAAATTAAACTTACACCCCCTCAAAGCAGCGATGTACCAACGCTTCTTAAGAAGGTATAAGTTAATAATTTTAGTTATTTATCTTTAATGCTTTGCCCATATTATAAATAATATTATTCTTCTCTTGATTATATTATCAAAAGTTACTTAAAGCAATATATGTCAAGTTATTTCACTGTTAAATTATTCTTCTAGCGGTTACATATATATTTTCCCAATAGCTTGTAGTTATGTCTGTA
>CAZMQY010000205.1:0-6774 GCA_964568335.1 uncultured Clostridium sp. | reverse complement strand
ACTAAAAGGAGGAAGGATTATGAGAGAATTATTAAAAAAGCTGCCTATACCTATATCTGGGCTTATGCTTGGCTTAGCAGCTGCAGGCAATCTGGTTTTATCCTATGGAGGCCTATATAGAAATATCTTCGGACTTCTTTCTACAGTTATTTTAGTACTTCTACTGTTAAAAGCATTCCTAGAACCAAAGTCAATTACTGAAGGTTTAAATAATCCTGTAGTATGTAGTGTTATGCCTACTTTTTCTATGGGTACAATGCTACTTTCTACTTATATAAAGCCTTATACTTCTACTTTAGCTTTCATAGTTTGGACTTTAGGGTTGCTGCTTCATTGCATTATGATAGTTTATTTTACTTTCAAATATATTTTAAAATTTGATATTAAAAAGGTTTTTCCAAGTTACTTTATAGTTTATGTTGGTATCGTTGCAGCTAGTGTAACTGCACCTACCTTTGGTTTATTAAGCTTAGGTCAGTATATTTTTTGGTTTGGCTTTATAACCTATTTAATATTATTGCCTATAGTTCTATACAGAGTTTTTATAGTAAAAGGAATTCCAGAGCCAGCACTTCCTACAATTATAATATTCGCAGCGCCAGCCAGTCTTTGTCTAGCTGGCTATATGAATTCTTTTCAAGTAAAAAACATGACTATGGTTGGATTTTTATCAGTACTGGCATTGCTTATGACACTTTTTTCACTTTTGTGTTTGCCAAGAATGCTCAAGCTTAAGTTTTATCCTAGTTATTCATCATTTACTTTTCCCTTTGTAATAAGCGGTATAGGAATGAAGCTTACAAATGGTTTTTTGACTAAAACTAATAGAGGGATATATTTGTTAAACTATGTAGTAAGCTTTGAAGAACTTTTGGCCTTGGTAATTGTTCTATATGTACTCATAAGATATATTGGATTTATTTTTGCTAATAAACAAAGTGTGAAAAATACTACTACTCTTAAAGTATAGCTATACAGAAAACAGCATGCGAAGCTTGCATGCTGTTTTTCTTTAAAAATATTAAAATGAGTCTGGTCTCACATTATCATTACTTTTGCTATATTCAGCCTTCTCAGCTGCATGAGCTATTTCACCGTTGTCATATCTCTTAAATCCCATTGCTGTTCTTTGCTTATTTGTAAGCCTTGCTTTCCTTTTCATAAATCTCACTCCTCTTAAGCTTTACCCGCAAAATATTTACGATTTTTGCCCATTCGTAAATATTGTTTCCAGGGAAGTGATAATTATACAGCTAAGAATAATAAAAATTATACTTAGCAAGAAGCTTTTCTGCGGAATACTTCAAATCTTCCAATGTTCCATCATTTAAAATAACCTCATGACAAAGATTATTTATAATGTACGGTACATCAGCCTCCGTATTATGTTCTGAGCTGCTGTTATCAACCGTAGCTTGTCCATCTCTACAGATTAGTCTGTTCTTTCTTACATTCTCGCTTACTTTAATTCCAATGATAAGATAATTTTTATCTTTCCAATACTTTAAGTCAGTCAAGGTACGTCCACCTACAACAATTGAAAGTTCCTCATTTCTTACTACTGAAAGCTGCTTAAGAAGCGCCTTATTAAAAGCCTCACCCTCTAAACCGCTGTTATCCCAACCATATTTTACTTGACCCTTCTCATAAATAAGAGTAAGTATGTAATCACACATTATATCTATATCAAGTTCTCTAATTCTGTCTGCAATAGTCTGACCAATGTATCTCTCCTGGCCCCTCCAAATGGGATTAACCTTTGATACCTTCATCATTTCTCTGCATAATACACTTATTTTATATATTTTAGCCTTATCTCTTAAATCACAAAATTGCTCAGCAAGGGCATCCTTCCCTGCTCCCATTTCACCAAATATAACAATACCATTATATAAGTTGTTCACGCTGCTTCCCCCTAGTATTTCTGCTAATTTATAGCCTTATATTGTCAACTAGCATTAATGAATTATTCATAAAAGTACTTATACTCACTTTTCACCTTAGAATTTTACCATATAGCGGGGCGTTCAACAACAATATAAATCTTAAAGTAATAAAAATTGTTGACCGTCCCACTTATAAATTAAAATATATTATTTATTCACTTTATATAGGATTTCCTACATAAAAATATCATCATAGGAATCATATTCAAAAGGCATATTTGCTTCATGCATCTCCATAGGATTCATCATTGGATAGTGGCTGTTAGGCATTAGGTTTGGCATAGGCTTTACCATATCATTACACTTTTCATTTGATTTTACTTTCTTATGGCACTTATTACACATAGGATGCTTCATTGGGCATGGCATCATTGGTTTATGCATCATTATAGGTAACTGTGCTTTCTGCATCATTGGTTGTATATTTAATTGCATTTTTACAGGCTCCATTACCGGCTGTATTTTCAATTTTAGTTCTATGGGTTCCGTTACTACTGATCCCATTTTAGGTTCTATCTTGAGTTCTATATTACTTGGTTCCATCTTTGGATGTAAAGATAACTCCATATTCTGTGGCTGCATATTAGGTTGGATATTTAGCTCCATGTTTTGTGGCTGCATATTAGGGTGAATATTTAGATCCATGTTTTGAGGCTGCATATTAGGTTGAATATTTAGCTCCATATTTTGCGGCTGCATACTCGGCTGTATATTTAACCCCATGTTTTGCGGCTGCATACTGGGTTGTATATTCAATCCCATATTTTGTGGTTGTATTTGAGGTTGAATATTCAGTTTCAGCGTGGTTGGTTCCATTATTGGTTGTATCATTGGTTGCATAATTGGTTCTTGTACAGCTTGTGGCATAATATGCGGCATGGTTTTTGCTGGAGTCTTGCCATCCATTCTATACATCATCGGGTACATCATTGGGCACTGGAAAGGTAAAAAATCTTCTGCTTCATAATTTGTATACATATTATCCTCCTGATAAAAGTTGCATCAATTTATTATATGTATATTTTTATTTAGTGTTCATATGTGTAGGCTTTTTTTTTCATATTAGAGTAATAAAAAGAGAGAGTGCTTTCACACTCTCTTTAAGTCTTCTATTTAAATGCTGAAATTGAATTATTCATCTCGCCATTAAAAACAGATCCTGAACAATACTGATATTATAAAGAAATTCTCACCGTTCTGATAATTCTCTCCGCAGTGCTTTGCAGCAGAGCATCACAATTCTCAATTGACTCCTCTAAGGTCATAGGCTTATCAGCTATAGAGAAAATACTTGTAAAACCATGGTCATACAGCACTTCTATATCCTTACCTATGCCGCCGGCAATAGCGATAACAGGAATATTTTGTTTCGAAGCTGCCTTTGCAACACCATAGGGTGTCTTTCCATGAATTGTTTGATAGTCAATCATGCCCTCACCTGTTATTACAAGATCAGCACCCTTCATTATTTCTTCCAGCTTTGTTGTTTCTATAACAATATCTATCCCTCTTTTTAAGCTTGCGCCCAGGAAGGCTAATAATCCGCCACCAAGTCCCCCTGCTGCTCCTGCCCCAGGGTAGTCTAGAAGTGCAACTCCTAAAGCTTCATCAACCAATCTTCCATAATGCTCAAGGTTTTTATCAAGAGCTAAAACCATTTCTGGGTCCGCACCTTTTTGCGGCCCAAAAATATGTGATGCACCTTTAGGGCCAACTAGCGGATTATCCACATCGCAAGCTGCAACAATACTACATTCTTTTATTCTTTTATCTAAACCGCTTAGATCAATTGTGTGGATTGAACCTAAGCTTCCTCCTCCAAATCCAACCTCATTACCATTCTTGTCTAGGAATTTCACACCTAATGCCATTGCCATGCCACAACCGCCATCATTAGTTGCACTTCCACCTATACCCATGACAATATTTCTGCAGCCCATATCTAGTGCATGCTTAATCAGTTGTCCTGTTCCATAGGTAGTAGTCTTCCAAGGATTTCTCTCTTCCTTCTTTATTAAAGGCAGTCCTGAGGCAGCAGCCATTTCCATAACAGCTGTTTTCCCATCCCCTAAAATTCCATAGAAGGAGTCAATTTCTCTCATTAAAGGGTCCATAACCTTTAAGGTAACAAGCTTTCCATTAGTGGCATCAACTAAGGACTGAACTGTTCCTTCTCCACCATCTGCCATAGGAACCTTAACTGTTTCTATACTGCTATCAACCTTCTTTAAGCCCTTCTCAATTGCATCTGCCACTTCCTGTGCAGATAAACTTCCTTTATATGAATCTGGTGCAATAACAACTTTCATAATTTTTCCCACCTTATTTTTTATGTATGTTGAAATTATATAATATAACTGTTTTTAATGTAATATATAAAATATATAATTTTAAAAATACCTGGAACATATTTTTTTATGCACAGTGCACAAAGCATTATCAATTATTAAAACATTACTGCAAGGAATATATTTCTTTTTACTCTAATAAATTTAAAGCAATATAAACCATCATACATTGATATGGATCTGTTATATCAATATTGAAGCATTCTTGAAATTTATTTATTCTATATAAAATAGTATTTCTGTGAACATATAAAGCAGCAGCTGTATCCTTAATGCTCATCTTGTTTTCAAAGTAAGTCTTTACAGTTTTAAGAAGTTCCTTAATACTTTCATCCTTTTCTTTATAAAATAGCGTTCCGAAGCTACTTAAAAACTGCTGCTTCTTCTCTTGGTTTATATTATAAAGCAATAATTGAAGCTTGTAGTCGTAAGAAAAATATATTAACTTATCCGGATGAAGTTTTCTTCCTATATTTACGGTATCTGACGCCAAGAGGTATGCACTGTGGTAATCCTCTAACCTGCTGCATATCCCCCCAATACCTAGATAAACCTTAATACCTAATTTTTTATAAAGCACTTCTTCAATTTTATTGCAGTATAAGGCTAAATCCTCGTAGTTACTCTTAAAAATAATAAAATGATCATCAACTATATTAACTACAATATCAAGATTAGGGTTTGATATATTATTGATAAGATTAATAATTTGCTGTTTCAGCTTTTGAATCATAATTTCTGAATCCTCACAATAGGAATCAGCTATGTAAGCAAAATTGCAGATATTAACTGCAATTATGGCTCTAGGTATATTATCATCAAACTGAATAAGCTTTGCTCGGGAGCTTAAAACTTTAAAATCTTCCTCTCCATGATATTTTATCAATTCTTTTGCAAAATTTTTCACAGCTCTGGATTGAAAAAGCTCAAAGTTTCGTCTTTCTTCCTCTTGAATCATTAGTTCAACAAGCTCTTTTACAATCAAACCATAACCCTTGACTTCTGCTGGCTCTCCAGTTATGCCCACAACCCCTAAAACCTCACCCTTATAGTAAATTGGAATATTTACTCCAGATTTACTGCCCTCATATTGCGTTCTATTATCCTCATTAACTATAATTTCGCTTTTTTGCAGCGCAGCATCCTTTGCAGCCCCATGAAAATTACCTATTCTACCTTTATCTCCAGAGGCTATAATAATTCCATCCTTGTTCATTATGTTTATATTTTTGCCCAATATATTCATAAGCCTGTTTACTATCTTTTGGGTTTCTATGGTTTCAATAGTCATAGCTATCTCCTTTGTCATGCATAAATATATTAAAATAATAAAAATATTTCTTCTGTTTATATTATAATTATAAGGTAGACTATCCCATTGTATCAATATTAGACGAGGTGTACTATGAGCAAAAAGAAATTTTCAATTCAAGACTATATTATTAATGTACTTAATTTTATGGCTCAAGGACTTTTTTCTTCTTTAATCATCGGTCTTATTTTAAAGCAAATTGGTGAGAAGGCTGGAATTCCCATACTTATTGAGCTTGGTAAAATCTCACAGCTTATGATGGGTCCTGCTATTGGTGCCGCAGTAGCCTATGGTGTAAAGGCTCCTGTGCTGGCTATTTTTTCATCAATAATCACTGGTGCTTTAGGTGCCCAAACCTTAATACTTGCAAGTACTGGAGCCTATACCATCAGGGTAGGGGAACCCGTTGGTGCATTAGTAGCAGCGCTTATTGGAGCAGAAGCAGGCAAGCTTATACATGGAAAAACAAAGTTAAATATTATTTTAGTTCCTGCAGCCACTATAATAGTTGGCGGACTAGTCAGCACATTTATAAGTCCAGTTATGTCTTCAGTTATGACATCCTTAGGGCAAATAATAAATTACGCCACAGAACTACAACCTATTCCTATGGGCATTCTAGTTTCTACAATTATGGGTATGGTATTAACACTGCCAATAAGCAGTGCAGCCCTTGCAATTTCTTTAAAGCTTGACGGTCTTGCCGCGGGAGCAGCTACAGTAGGCTGTTGTGCTCAGATGATAGGCTTTGCTGTTGCAAGCTACAGGGAAAATAAATTTGGTGGTCTCATAGCACAGGGACTTGGAACCTCTATGCTTCAAGTGCCAAATCTCGTAAAGAATCCGCTAATATGGATACCTCCCACAATAGCTAGTGCAGTTTTAGGTCCCGTTGCTTCTGCTGTTTTTAAAATGAGAAATACTGCAGTTGGTGCTGGAATGGGCACTAGCGGCCTTGTAGGCCAGTTTGCTACCATAGAGGCTATGGGTGCCAGCTCCCTTCCATTAATACTAATACTTCATATTATAGCTCCTGCAGTTTTAACCCTAATAATATCTGAACTTATGAGAAGAAAAAATTGGATTAAGTTCGGCGATATGAAGTTAGATTTATAACTTTTCACACTATTAAAGGGAAGAATGGTGTCATCACTATTCTTCCCTTTCT
>CAZMQY010000204.1:4499-6857 GCA_964568335.1 uncultured Clostridium sp. | reverse complement strand
AGTATTAGAACTTATAAAGGTTTAGTTCATATTCTTCTAGCAAGATGCATAAAGGGGCTGTATCACTTACAATATATTTCACCTCAAAGGTTAATTCATATTTTGTAAAAACCGACCTTACTTATGATACGGTTCATCGTATCATAAGTAAGGTCGGTTTTAATATCTCATATTTTTATTGACCAGATCTAAATGATTCTAATAGGTTAGTTACATTGATCATTTTACCTGAGTTCTTATCAGGCATTGTTATTTCTTTAATACCATTAATATTTGATATACTACTGTCTATTTTAATAGTACCTTTATCTTGATTATCTTCTATTTCTATTACTGCATTAGTCTTTGTAACATACTCTTCTTCAATTGTAAATTTAAAACTAATACTTATATTTTTAAGTTCATCTATAGATTTATTAAATTTTTCAATCATTTCCTTTGAGGAAAGCTTACTTATATCATTTTGAGAATCATTAATTTGTTCTAAACTATTTGTGCTTTGGATTAAAGCTTTAAAATTACTAAAATATTTTTCATTACCTAAATACTCAGAAACAATATTTTTAACATCATCTTTATTTAAAGTGAGAGTAACAATACCATTTTTAGAAGTATTCTTTTTATCAATAGCTTCAAATTTTTCTAATTTCTTTTTATCTTTATATTGATTAAATACTGATATCATATCTTTCCCAACTTGTTCTGCAGTTTTATTATCAGTATTGCTATTCTTAGCATCATTATATTTTGCATACTCTTCCTGTGATAAAGTTTTTTTCATTAATTCATCTAAATCTTTACTTGATAAATAAAAACTATCTACATTAGCAAAAACCTCTCCTAAACTTTTCTTTAATATTCCTGGAACACCAACAAAAAAGTCAAAATCCTTACCTTTATTATATGTATTAATAAATATTGGAGCTTCTATTGCTGCTCCTTCTGAAGATAATTTTAGATTCCCACTCATTTTTTGGCTTTGCTCATCTTTTTTAAGATCACCTTTTAAATTAAAGGAAGCATTTCCTGTATTTATAAGATTTGCCGCCGCATTATTTCCTATTTTATTAGGATCATTAGGAATATTCATGGTAACATTAAAATCATATGAACAAGAGTTAATTTTTCCGTTATTCAAAATCGCTGTACTTAATTTTATCTTTTGGCTACACCCTGATAAAATTATCATCATTATGCACATAATAATGGACAATAAACTTAAATTTTTTTTCATTATTAAAATCCCCCTTGATAGTTCGTAACTTTCGATATTTTCTATAGTTATATTTTATTATAAGCCATTACATTTTTCAAACATTATATACATTATTTTCAAAACAAAAGAATAGATCATTCTCTACATTAGATATATCGACCTTATCAGAAAAATCTACATCATTTGTGGTACGGTTCACCGTACTATAATGAAAAAATCTAAATTTCACCACATACAATATAATTAATAATATTTCAAATTCAATTTTCAATCAATTTTTTATAAAAATTAAGATAGGCTCAAATTTACTAAGAGTAAAGTTAAACCTATCTTTTTGATTCTTATTTTCAATTTTTTATTTAAAGCTAACAGCTTTCTAATTATATAATCATTTTTATTTTAATATATTCACCTATACAAATTGGAATTTATACTATTTTCCTTTAATAATTTGAATTCCAACTCCATTTGGATCATTTACAAAAAAGCATTCCATATTACCACCTAAAACAATCGGTCCACTAGAAATAATATTTTTTTCTTGTGATTCCTGTAAAATCTCATCATAATTTAATGGACATATACCAATGGAAATACTGCTATTTGATGGAGATTTTAATTTTGAATTTTTATCGTAAATTAGTTCAACTTTCATTCCATTATCTGCCTCAAAAAAAGCGATGGACATAGAGTCATTAGGAGAAAATTCCTTCTCTGCCTTCATTCCTAAAAAATCTCTATAAAACTCTTTTGACTTGTCATAATCATCTACTTTAATAGTAATCCAATTAATTATCATATTTTTCTTCTCCTTTAAATTCCTATTTATCTAGCTACATTTTCCAAACTCTTACTAAATAATTATAACGTAAGCTAATGACACTTTTAAGTTAATGTTCTACTCTGCCAGGAGTGTTTTTATTTGAAATATACTATTTTTATCTTCCTACCTAGAAAGCTCATACATAGCCGCCGCCATAATCTGCACATTCTTTATTAAAGAATCAATTGCTATAAACTCATCAGGCTTGTGCTCAACTAGCGGCTCCCCCTTGAATATTGGACCAAAGGCAACCACATTAGGCATAGCCTTTGCATAGGTTCCGCCGCCTATGGATATTAGCTCAGCTTTGTCTCCTGTC
>CAZMQY010000204.1:0-4489 GCA_964568335.1 uncultured Clostridium sp. | reverse complement strand
TTCTTCATATACCTTTTGAAGCTTCTTAATAAATTCTGTATCTGGAGAAACATATAGGGGGCCTTTATAACCTAAATGCACTTCCTCCAATTTTCCAAGGTTCATCTTTTCTTTAAAGATATCTATAAAATCCTCAAACTTCTTGGTGACTGGATATCTCATATTAATTAGAAGGTTTATCTCTTCATTGTTTCCTGAAATAACCCCAAGGTTGAATATGAGCTTGCCTGATATTTCATCCTCTAGATAAATTCCCAAGCCTTCTCCGTTTAGATATAAGCCTATATATTCGTTCATAAATTCTAAAAATTCCTTGGTGTCCCCTTCAAAGCCCAGCTTTCCTAAAAACAATAAAAGATGAGAAATAGCGTTTTTACCCTTCTCAGGTGTGCTGCCGTGGGCTGAAATTCCAAAGGCTTTTACTATAAGATAGTCTTCTTTTTCTTCTATTTTTATCTCTTCTACGCCCTCTGCTAAATTCTTTATGTCTTCAAATTTGCTCTTAGGCAGTATAATCGCAGCTTCTGCATAATCAGGAACTACATTTGGAGCAATTCCTCCGCTAATGGAGCTTAGAATTATGTCCCCCTGCTGATTAAGCTTTCTTCTGTACTTGGCTCCAACTATGCCCTTTTCTCCGTTTATTATTGGATATTCCGCATCAGGAGTAAAGCCGCATACTGGAAGCTCTCCACCATTGTCAACATAGTGTTTTACACATTTGCTGCCTGTTTCTTCATTTAAGCCGAAGAATACTCTAATCCTTCTGTTTAGAGGAAGGTTTAAATCCTTTATGGCCTTTAAGGCATAGAGAGCTGCTATGGTTGGCCCCTTGTCATCAATGGCTCCTCTTCCAAATATTTTACCATCATGAATTTCCGCAGCATAAGGAGGGTAAGTCCAGCCCTCTCCCTCTGGCACAACATCCAAGTGTCCCAAAACTGCTACCATTTCCTGGCCTTGTCCATATTCTGCATAACCCACGTAGTTATCCACATTCACAGTTTTAAAGCCCAGGGATTCTGAAAGGCTCAAGCAGTGCTCCAGCGCTCTATGTACACCTTCACCAAAGGGCATGCCCTCTTTTGCTTCATCAAGCACGCTCTTTATTTTTATTGAGTCCTGCACACCTCTTATTATCTCTTCCTTCATACTAAGAATTTTATCATCAAGCACAAACCATCACTCCATTCACTTAATCTTTATATCTTAATTATATCTAAGTTTTCAGTCTATTACTAATATTTTTATGTTTTCTCTCTCAGAGCAAAAAGTTAACTTGTTAACTTTATAAAAATTTAAATATTTAACTTTTTGCTCTGCGAGGACTTCAGTTCCTTGCCGCCTTTAGAGGTGCAAAAGAAACCGCATGTTGATAAAAGTCAACATGCGGTTTTACATTTAAATATTTAGTTGTTATGGATCAATATAAGAAGATTACGAATTAACTCAACGATGAAATGGAATTTGTCAACTATATGTTATACTCATAATCCGAGTTTAATTTCATAAGACCACATCTGTTCATCATAATCTCGCTTTTCATAAACATAACCGCATTTTTGAAAAAGTTTTTCCCAATATGTAATCGCAGAAAGATTTGTTTTTAATACATGCAACTTGCAAATGCCCTTATTATTATTCCAAAAACTTTTACATATCCTCTCGCATATCCCCATTCTTCTGCTTGTCTCAAGCAAAAAAATCTCTTCTATATAACATATATTTTCCTTAGTATTATGGGAATAAGAAAATATAACAAATCCAATCGGTCTATTCTCCTCAGTTATACAAAATGCTTCATTGCATTTATGGTTAATATATTGCTCCACATACTCCGATAAGTAATTACCTTCGCTATTTATTTGAGTCCCGAGCCAAGGATTATACTTTGAAAGTTCATGGGCGTATATATTAAATAAACTTACAAATGCATTTTTCATTTCTATTGCTTTAATTAATTCCATTCTATCACCTCGTAAAATATATATAGTCTTCTTATAAACAACTTCACAAATTACTATTTATATAAATAAACCTCAAATTCACATTATTAGCCTAATATGTATCGAGGATGCTAATTAGTGGTAACATTCTCGCATAAGCTTTTTATGTTAAATTATAACAACTCTTATATGAAGCTCCTTAAATACTCAACAGCACCTAATGTTTGAAAGATTGATGTTAATCCATTGAATACTTCTTCTGATATTTCTGTTCCTGAATTTGTTATTAATTTTTCTATACCAAACTCACCCACAAGAAACCAGCAAATATTCTTACAAATATTATAGTTTAAGACTATTAAGTTCATTATTTTCATACCTCTAACTTTTAAAACCTTTTGTTTAATATATTAAATATATTTCATATAGTATGGATAATGGAAGGTTCAATTCTACTCAAATGTCTCATATTTCCTGTGATACGGTTCACTCTATCGCTGTAACTGCGGCTTTCATAACTCAATTACACCAATAACCGGTTATTTCCCCTTATTGGAACTATATCCATATTATAATATATTGTATAATATTTTCATAGAATTGCGCGATACTTTGAGAGCTTAATCGTATATATAATGACACTGGTTAAAGAGATGGATGGGGGTGACTGTTTGGAGGGTGATATATTTATTAAAATCTATAAAGAGTATTTCTCTTATGTTTATAGATACCTTTATGGGCTTACCTATAATCATCAGACAGCAGAAGATTTGGCACAGGAGGCTTTCGTTAAGGCCTTGTGTGTTCTTCAATTCCCTAATGAAAGTATCAAATCCTGGCTTTTGACCGTTGCCCATAACCTCTACGTCGATTATATTAAGAAAAACAGAAGGGTGGATTTACAGGAAGACAGCTTGCTCCATCAAATAAAGGTACAGGACTTTACTGAAGAACTAATGCTTAAGGAAAGTACCAAATCTGCTTTTGTATTAATTGAAAAGCTTCCCGAAAATCAGCGTCAGGTAGTGCTGCTATGCCTTATAAATGAACTTTCCTATCAGCAGGCAGGAGAGATCTTAGGCATCAGTGTTTCAGCAGTTACGAATTTGATTTATCGAGCTAGAAAAACTCTTAGAGCTTTAAGGAGGAGTATTAATGAGTAATGAATTTCAGGAAAAACTGCAGCTATATAAAGAAGGTAAATTGAATCAAGATGAGATGGCAGAAATTGAATCTGAAATTGATAAATTCATTTCCATATCGGATTATCTTAATAAAGATGAAATGGCATTTTTAGAAGAGCTTAAGCAGCAGATGCCCTCAGGGAGCGGAGAGGAAAATAGAATCGCTAAACAGTTAAAGCACAGAGTAAATCTAAGAATTATCCTGATAACAGCATTTTCTGTTTTTATAGCTTTTGTAGTCTTTATTTCCATATATTTTGCAGCGTCAAAAATTACTACGTCCTGGTTTGGATTAGATTATAAAGAATCATACGTAAAGAGAGAAACAATGATTCAATTAGCACTTATGTTTCAACCCAAATATAAATCCTCTAAAAGCGGTGTGGATTCATCACTATTTGCACAGCAAAATATCAGAGTTTCCCTTGATAATACTGTTGGGAATACTAAAATAGATGAAACCGAGATAAGCGTCAGATATAGCCTCGGCAAACCTGTCAAATTAGGGACAACTGTAGTGCCTCCATTAATATTCGATGATTTTCCTTATCCTGTTATTACACATGAGTCTGCCTCTGTATCAGGCTTTAAAGTCCTGGAAAATGCACCTCAGGGTACAAAGGCAAAAATCTTTGTTGAGTTTAATAAAGCTTTAACAGCTCAACAGATAAAGGAGCATTTTATAAATGAAATAAGTAATACAGATACCGCACCTTTAGATATTACACCTATAGCAGCAATCGGTTCAGAGTTTGTTTTAGCAAATCCTTCATATTATAGGTTTACACCAGTTTTCCCATATGATAAAAATAATGCCAAACAGTTGGAGGGTAAGGGTTTAAAGCAAAAGCAATATGAGAACATGGAGGACCAAGCTCACAAAGAGTCTTTGATTGGCAACCTCAATCTTATAAAGAGCAACCTGAGGCTGCTGCAGGTAATGTATCATGAAGATATGTTCGAGAATATTAACATTGATGATATGATTAAACATGTTGAAGATAACGGCGTCGAATATGTGGGTATGTATATTTCTGCAGACAGCAAAGAGCTATTAAACCTTAAAGGCAATCCTTTTATTCACTGCTTGAGGGTTCAGAATATAGTAATTTGGTAAGGCAAATTATAATAGCCTAATTTCTCAATAAAAAGCTTCCAATGGTATGTTACCATGGAAGCTTTTCATCTTAAGTTAACAAATTACTATTTATATTACTCAATCTTAATTTGAAATTTGTTATTTACTTTATAATATCCTGATAGATTATATCAACTATTTCATTTAAACTTAATTCTTTATGCAAGCATACTTCAGGAATGATATCCAATAAGTCTTTTTCATTCCACCATTTTCTCATT
>CAZMQY010000203.1:0-6868 GCA_964568335.1 uncultured Clostridium sp. | reverse complement strand
ACCTAGAAGGATTTCTCCTTCTGGGCTTGAGGCTATAGTTTAGACTTAATAGCATTATCGAGTTATAGGAATCCATATTTCACAAGTATAATCATCTGAGCTTGTGTCTCCTGGTGGATAAACTTCAATTTCATAATCAGCAGCCCGCTTGTATCCACTGCTTGGCAACCATTCCGTTGTTATTCTTGCCCACATTGCATCTATTGGATGCTCCTTACCTCTCAAATTTCCCCTTACTGTGAATACCGCCCATTTATTCGCTGGGATAGTATAGGTCTGCAAATCCTCTGCAGCATTAGCATCTGCTTCTGCACCAATTGCAAGTAAAGTTTCCCCATTCTCCAGTGTTTTAGTGAACCCCATCTGCCACATAGGTGCATGATAAAGATGACTGATTTTCTCATTGGTGCCGCCATTAAGGAACTGATCCCAAACATTCCATACTTCTCCCGCAGCCTCTTTCCAGTCATTTGCAACCGCGTTTGCTGATTGCCTCTTTATTTGCTTAACAACTCCTATTAGGCTTATGCATTGTTTTTCTTCGATACGATACTCCATCTCTACATCTCCTTTAATTGAAATATGAAAGGAGATTCGTGGATAGGCTTTAAGCTTTACACCAGAAGTGCGCGCTATTCTTGGAGTTACACCATGCATTTCTAAAAAAGCGCGAGTAAATGCATCCGGTGAGTTATATCCATACTTCATGGCAACATCTATTACTTTTGCATCCCCACTCTGCAAATCCAATGCTGAAAGAGTTAAGCGTCTGCGGCGGATATATTCAGATAAAGATATTCCTATGATATATGAAAAAACACGCCCAAACTGATGCATTGAGCTGCAAGCAAGCTTTGCTACTTCATCATACATGATATCATCATCTAAATGACTTTCAATGTAATCTAAAGTTGCTGTCATTCTATCAATCCACTCCATTCTACCCCCTCCTTTCCTATTTAATTGTAGCAAAGGTAATATGAGACTACCCTGCATTCTAGGTACAAATATGTAGGATTATGTGCACCGTTAAAAGCTTCAACTGGTTGGATTCCTCTGTATGATTTCTTCTAACTTCTTAAGCTCGTTGACCATATTGCTCCATAGTACAAAAGATTCGCTAATACCTTCTGAAAAACTACCTAACTTAACAACTTCTAATAATTTTTCACTGCATTCTTTAGGTTTAGTATTAAAATTTTCAATAAAATCAAGAGATCTTTTTCGACTTGGGAAATAGGTTCTATTAATGGCAAACAGAGCTTGAAGGAAATGATCAATTGCACTATCTATTGCAAAATGATAAAACAGCACATCTTTTCTGATTACAGCACGTTCTAAATCCTCTGTATCTTCAAGTTCTTCCATATGATATTGTATCAGTATTTTTGCTAGGTTTTCAGGATATTCGGATA
Organism: uncultured Clostridium sp.; assembly: GCA_964568335.1. GTDB lineage: Bacteria > Bacillota > Clostridia > Clostridiales > Clostridiaceae > Clostridium_AT. The sequence continues at coordinate 5,453 of CAZMQY010000203.1, read as the reverse complement.
ATCTTTTTTTCAAGGTATATAAAAAATCATTTTTATCATATAAAACATTAATATCTTTTAACATTGCGCAGCGGCCTACAGGGTAGTAATAATTATCCAATTTATCAGGATATTCGCCATCGAGTATAGCTTGTACCTCAGTTAAAGTTTCACTTAATGTAAAATACATCAACCAAGTTTCAATACCGTTTATAAGCATAAAATCTCCTATCCCCCAATGTCCCCCTTCGAAGATATTAACTTTACCTTCTTGTACCTGATTACCTAATTGATTTATTAAGGTTTGTCTCTTTTCAAAATTAGGAATTATATCGCAATATATAAAAATATCAATATCTCCTTCTCCTGCTTTTGGAATAGTGGTTTTACTGCCGCTTATCCCAATTGATTGTACTTCACACATTGCTGAAATATTATTTATTAATGTATCTAGGATTTTTTCCGTATCATTAACCATATTACTCCCCCTTTGAAATATGTAATAGTACTCATAATTACTATATATATTCTATTTATTACCTTAATTTCCTGCTAAAACAAAATAGACTTACTTTGTACTACTTTATAATTGCATTTTGCTTTTATATGAGGGAAAGTTTTTGCTGCGAATTTATTATCAAAATTGCCTTCAACAATAAACGTCTTACCAGTTTTACATAGTTTTTCAGTTAAAACTATGTAAAAAAATAATAATCAATGCACGGCGAAGATTGAAAGACATTGATAGAGATTCAAATGCAAATAATCGTTATCATGCATAAAAACCAGTGAGATAATCAAAAAATAATATGTATATGGTATTTGATATTTATGGCAAGTCAATATAATATCACTTATGTAGCTGATAAGGATTTTATCTTTGCAGTATAATGGAGGTATTTAAATGCTTAAAAAATTTCTAGATTTACTCATTGGCGAACCTTTGCCAAACGAAAAAAGTTCTCACGAAAGATACAACGTTCCCTTCGGATTAGCTATAATGGCAAGCGATGCTGTTTCATCAGTTTCCTATGCTGCTGAGGAAATCCTTATTGTATTGATTGGCGCAATAGGGCTAGCATCCTACAAATGGCTTGGCTGGATTTCATTAATGATTATAGCATTACTGATTATCCTTACTGTTTCCTATATACAGATAATTCGTGCATACCCGCAAGGCGGTGGTGCATATATGGTTGCCAAGAAAAATATTAATACAAAATCTGGACTTGTAGCGGCGTCCGCACTATTAATCGACTATACATTAACAGTGGCAGTAAGTGCCAGCGCTGGAGTTGCCGCAATAATATCCGCATTTCCCTTGTTAGGCCAGTACAAAGTTACACTTGCTGTAGCCATCATAATAATACTTACAATCCTAAATCTAAGGGGAGTCAGTGAGTCGGCAAAAATATTCAGCCTGCCTTCCTACGTTTTTATTGTAAGTATGATTTTTATGATAATTTACGGGATTATAAAATATTTTCTACATGGCGCACCTGAACCAATGGTGCAGTCACAAATACAAGCTACAGGTGAGCTAAGCACTTTCCTTATTTTAAAAGCCTTTTCCTCAGGGTGCTCAGCATTAACAGGTCTTGAGGCAGTAAGCAACTCAGTACCAAACTTTAAAGAGCCGGCTCAAAAAAATGCTAAAATAGTAATGATACTTTTATCTTCCTTAATACTATTTATATTTGGCGGCACATCAATACTGGCAAGGTTTTATCAAACTATCCCAGTTGGATATCCAACTGTAATTGCTCAGATAGCCTATGGTGTTTTTGGTTATGGTTTTATGTTTTATGTAGTCCAATTCTCGACTGCAATGATACTCATTATGGCATGTAACACATCTTTTACTGGATTTCCAATGCTTATGTATTCTGTAGGAAAAGATGGATTTGTACCAAGACAATTTACTGTAAGGGGTAAAAGATTAGGTTTTTCAAACGGAATAGTTGCTTTGGCTTTCGTGGCCTGCATACTGGTTATTGTATTTAATGCAGATACTCACGGCCTAATGCCCCTATATGCAGTAGGTGTATTTCTTTCCTTTACATTAGCTCAAACTGGTATGGTTATACATTGGAGCAAATCAAAAGAAAAAGGCTGGAGAAAGAGGGCAGTTATTAATGGTTTTGGTGCCCTTGTAACTGCCGTTACAACTTTTATAATAGCCTATGAAAAATTTGCCCATGGAGCATGGATGGTTGTCATAGTAATTCCAGTGCTTGTTTATGGCATGATGTCAATAAAAAGGCATTATAACGGTGTTGCTGCTCAGCTGAGAGTAGAAACTGAAGATTTAAAGGAGCTTAATTTTCATCAAAATATCGATCATATTATTGTGGTTCCAATTGCAAGTTTGAATAAAGCTACCCTTGCTGCTTTACAATATGCAAGAAGCTTATCCTCCGATGTTATAGCACTTAATGTTTCTACAGATAATGAAGCTATTGATAAACTAAAGAAGAGATGGGAGAAACTTAACACGGATATCTTGCTTGTATCAAAATATTCTACTTACAGAACAATACTTACACCACTTATACATTATATTAACATCATAGCCGATGCCACAACAGAGGATGAAAAGATAACAGTTATGATTCCTCAGTTTATAACTCATGAAAGATTGGGAGAGGTATTGCATAATCACACAGGCTTTATACTTAGGGAAAGTTTATTAAGAAATAAAAATATAGTAGTATCAACTTATCCATATCATCTTGAAGAGGCTGATGTTGAAATTGAATAATTTTCTATTATATTTTCAAGTGAAAAGAAGCATGGTTTAATCCCTGCAAAAATAGGAATTCATACCGCCATGGAAACATCGACTTTTGAAGATTTGAAAACTTTTGAGTGTGCTTAATTTTACTGACTTGTTTATGATTGATATAAATTTTATTGGGGAGAGTAAATGGTTTTGTGTAAATCAAAACTATTTACTCTCCCTAATTATATCCACTTACTTCTTAATCTTTTTAAGAATAAGTTTATTTAGCTTATTTGCCTTTCCTGCAACTGTTTTCTTTTCAGCTTCTAAATATGGCTCAATTAACTTTAGTATTTCACCATCAAATAAATCCGTCTTTGAAATGACATTGATTAATCCATCTATTGCATGCCCTGCGTGGCGGCTGTGATGAGAACTCAATGCTTTTGCAAGATAAGGGTAAACAATATTTGCCTCACCTTCACCAGTCTTAGCAAAACCTGATAAAATATCGATTGTATAATCACGAACCACAATGCTATCATCATTTTCAATAACTTTTAATATCTCATCCAGTTTTTTAGAAATAACTTCACCCACTGTGTGTGCAGTAAGTGCTAATGCATGGGCACACTCCCATCTGACATTGCTTTTATTGTGAGTTAAGTTGCTAAAAAGCATGGTGGTGTAAGCCGATATTAGCTCTGGCTTCTTCTCAGCAATCATTGTCATAACCTCGGCACAATCTGCAGCGATTTTCACATTTTTATTTCCAATATTACTTGCAATTTCATTAATAATAATTGGATTTGCAATACACTGCTCTGCTACAGCTTTATTAGCAACAAGTGGTTTCTCGCCACTTAAGGAAGATAACTTTTCTAAAATATTCATAGTTCTACTCCTTAGCTTACAGAGGCTATTTGATTTTCTTCATGAAATCAATCTGCATATCGTTAATTTTCTTTTTGCTTTCCTCTCGAAGTTTTCTATTTTCTTCTTCGATTCTTTTCGTCTCCTCTATGCCTTCAAGAATTGTTCTCCATGTATTTTCCAAGGTCTCTATCTTTATTGAGGAATTCCCTGAAAGCCTTGCAATTTCAATGCTTTGGTTTTTAATATTTTCTGCATTTCTAAGCAAGAGTTCATTGGTTGTTTTGTCCAAAGCAGCCATTGATTCCGCAATGATACTTTGCCTTTTTAAAGTTACCGCTTGAATCATTCCACTCTTAAAAATAGGTATAGTTATAACAAAGGCAGAATGTATTTTTCCAACCAGCTTAAAGTTGCTTCTTTGAATAATTCTTATTTGAGGAGCAGTCTGCATGGCAACCACCTTAGCCAGTTCCAGATCATGTACTCTTATATTCATCATTTCTATTGTGTTATTAAGAGTCTGCAAATTCAGGTTTGCTTCTGCATCCCCGGACTCTGCCAATGCCTCGTATTTAGGCAGTTCATCATTCTGAAGCCTTTTTATTATTAGATTTCCCGCTATAATATACTTCTCAAGACTTTTATAATACTGAAGATTTTGGGCAAACATTTCCTCCATCATGTCATTGGTCTTTGTAAGTTCGTTTTTATATATGACTATTTCCTTATAAATCCTGTCTATTTCCTTGCCTAAGGTTTGATATTTGCTTAAAATCTTCTCAATGGCTTTCTTGCTGTCCTGGAATATTCTCGGGATAAACCCTTTTTTACTCTCTCCTAAAACCTCTTCCTTGTCAAACCTGCCCATAAGCTTGGAGAGCTCTTTCAGCATTATGCTGGAGCCTTCTATATTGGCTTCTCTTATGGAATGAAGAATTTTATCCGCAAATTTAGATATTTCTTCTGCCGGTCCATTTCCAAATTCCATTATTGAATTCGGGCTGCTCACATCAACTGATTTTATAAGGGACTTAACCTCTGGGGAATTTTCAAGTTCACTCTTGATTTGCTCCATTTTAACTTGGAGTTCCTGTTTTTCATCCGTATATTCCATATCAATATAAACTCCTTTTATATATTTTTAAAATAGTGTCCAAAAACTATATGAAAAATTAAAAGCTACTTCTTCAAGTCTGAATCCATCATAGTAACCTTCCCTAATAAAGTCTTCAATATCATTAAAGCCTGCTGGATTGTAGACAATAACATCTATTCCCAGGCTATTCATAAATGCAAGCTTAACAGCATCTGCAAAGGTAATCTTTGAGAATTTACCTCCATTATTGTAAACAACAATTTTGGGGACATTAAAAGGATAATCAAAACTTGCCAGGAGCTTTATAAGGGGCTCCTCTATATCGTTCAATATATTAAAAACCTTAATTTTTGCTCCTTCGTAACTCTTGTCGTTAGGATTCAAATTAATTATTATATCAAAGTTCTGCAAAAATCCTGTTATATCATTTAAAATGCTTTTTTTAGGTATATCACTCCAAAGCTCATAATTTTTAAACCTTGTAAGAGAACAAAAGTCTATTATCTTATCGGCTACCAAGGCTTGAACAGAGGTTCTCAGCTGTCTGTACTTCCAAAAGGAGGAGGTTAGTAGTTTTCTTTTGTCAATGTAGCCAGAGGAATCCAGCAGGTCATGATAGGCCCTGTTTGTAAGCTTTGAAGGCATTGCCTTAAAAAGCGGAAAGGAGGGAAAGAATAAAGTGTTTGGTGCTTTTCTAAGAGCTTTTACTTCTTTTCTATAGCGCCTTTTATTCCTGTGAACCCCGCTTATTTTTGCAAATATGTTGGACATATATACCGT
>CAZMQY010000202.1:0-6876 GCA_964568335.1 uncultured Clostridium sp. | reverse complement strand
TTAGGGAAAAGCATCATGCCTATCAAATCTGCAAGCGTAGCAGTAATGCCTCCTACCAGTGGACCAAACATAATAGCGGATAAGGCAATAGGTATGAATCCAAAACCTATTCTAACTATTGGAGTTTGTATCGAAATAAATCTTGTCAATACTACCTCAATGGCTATAAATAGACCCATGAATACAACTGTTCTTGGATTTTTCATAAAAAAACTCCTCCTCTTTTTTATTGATGACATAACGCCACAAAAAGAGGTTGAGCCTCTATTCGTGGCAGCGGAATGCGATAACGGCACCGCAGCTTTTTAAGCTTTCGTCTAGCGGCAACTTCCCGTCCAACTAGCACTTAACGCACCATTATCTACTCTGCCATAATTATTTTATATTATGATTGTAGTTCGTTCTATTACTAAAATCAATGGTTATTTTCTTACACTGAAAGCTCTCACATAAAAGCCATGATTTATATAGAAAGGACTGTGAAGAATTTCAACATTTTTTAATTCCTGTTCTTCCTCATGTCTTACTGCAAAGGTTATACCATCGATAGATCTTACTATATCATTTTCTCTTTGCTCCTCCAGAGCAATACCAAGAGCAGGCTTCCCTCAGCCTCGGGATAAGACCTTTAATCTTATTATCTTGTTTGGCTGCTCAGCAGCAAAGCTTTTTAACGCCTCTGCTACCTCTGCATTAAATCTAATATTCATTCCATCACCATCTTAATTTTTAATTGCATTTTTAGCAAGATAATAAAGTGTTCTTACTCCTGCTCCAGTTCCGCCCTTTGAGTAGTAGTCCTTTTCTGAATCTGTCCATGCTGTTCCGGCTATATCCAAGTGCAGCCATGGTCTTCCTTGAACAAATTCTCCTATGAACAACCCAGCTGTTATAGTTCCTGCATATCTGCCGCCTATATTTTTAAGATCAGCTATATCTGACTTTAGCAGCTTCTTATAGTCTTCAAAGCTAGGTAGCTGCCAAACCTGTTCTCCTGATTTTTTAGAAGCTGTTTCAAGCTCCTTATAGAACTCATCATTATTTGTTACTACTGCTGTTGTTGTAGTTCCTAAGGCAATTAATGCTGCTCCTGTCAGTGTTGCTACATCTATAACTCTAGAAACCTTCTCCTTTTCAATTATATAGTGAACTGCGTCCACAAGTGTCAGTCTTCCTTCTGCATCTGTATTTAAAACTTCTATTGTCTTTCCTGCCATTGAACCTATGATATCACCTGGCTTGTAGGCTCCTCCTGATATCATGTTTTCACAGGCAGCTACTACTGCAACTACATTTACCTTAAGCTTTTGATTTGCTATAGCACTTATAGCTCCAATAACCGCTGCTGCTCCACCCATATCGCTTTTCATTGTTACCATGCCATCATTTGGCTTTAAGGAATATCCGCCTGAATCATAGGTTAAGCCCTTTCCTACAAGGCCTATTATCTCTGACTTGTTAGCCTCATCGCCAAAGTATCTCATAACTATAAGTCTTGGAGACTTGTTAGAGCCCTCTGCAACTGATAAGAAAGCATCCATCTTAAGCTCATCTATTTGAAGCTCATCAAATACTTCAACTTCAAAGCCAAACTGCTTGCCGCAATCTACAGCTTCATCTGCAAGAGTCTCAGGATATAAGACATTAGCAGGTTCATTAACTAAGTTACGTGCTAAAATTGTAGCATGAGCAATATTATTAGCTTCCTTTATATATTCCTCTGCATCTTTAAACTTATCATCAGGAACACCACCAAGACATATATCTAAATCAGTCTGCTCCTTCTTGTCAGTTTTATATTTGTCAAATTTATAATCGCCAAATCTTAACCCTTCTACCATTGCCTTAACAATAGAACCAAGGCATAGCTCCTCACTATTAATAAATTGAACGTAAAGATTTTTCGCCTTAAGCTCTCTAGCTTTTTTCACTGCCTTTGCTAAGGCTATTCTAATTTTTTCCCCACTTAGTTCTTCTTCTTTCCCAAGTCCTATAAATATGATATCCTGCGAAACGCTCATTGTGTTAAAAAGTTCGCTCTGCTCGCCCTTAAATTTTTCCTTAGCTTTAAGATCACCTATTAATTGCTCAAAATCTTTTGGTACAGCTTTGTAGCTTCCAGATAAAACCGGAACTATAACTGCTTCTGCATCCTTAAGCTTTATGTTGTTTAATCCTATATTCATACTTATCACTGTCCTTTTTATAAATTTAATGTACAAACATTATCCATTAATAAAAATTATACCATTACATATAATAATACTCAATATATGTAATATTATTGAATTTAAATTCACACTTTGATAACATGTTGTATGAACAAAAGTATTGAGCAAATCCAAAAGACAGGAGGAAATTCTATGAAGTTTTTTAATTCAACAAAGAAACTAACACTTCTTAGTATGATACTATTAGTAATATTTATTAGTGGCTGCGGTAAGGCATCTGCTCCTAAAACAGGCACTGAAACCCAGCAAAATCCGGGTACTGCCGCAAAATCAGATAATAAGCCGGATCCAAGCTATAAAAGTCAATACAGCGGCAAAAAACCAATTGTCACTATCGAAATGGAAAATGGTTCAAAAATTATAGCTGAACTTTATCCAGACATTGCCCCCAAGACTGTTGATAATTTTATAAGCTTAATTCAAAAGAATTTTTATAACGGCTTAATATTTCACAGGGTAATACCAAACTTTATGATACAAGGCGGAGATCCCAATGGAATTGGTACTGGCGGCCCAGGCTACAGCATTCCAGGAGAGTTTACAAGCAACGGTTTTAAAAACGACTTAAAGCATACAAGAGGAGTCCTTTCCATGGCAAGATCTCAAGCTCCTAATTCTGCTGGCTCTCAGTTTTTCATAATGGTAAAAGACACAGCCAGCTTAGACGGAGATTATGCATCCTTTGGCAAGGTTATTGAAGGAATGGAAGTTGTTGATAATATAGTTAATACAAAAAGAGGTCAAAACGACAAGCCTTTAGAACCTCAAAAGATGAAAAAGGTTACTGTTGAAATTAAATAGCAAAAGGACGGCCGCAAGCCTCAAAGCCTGCTGACCGTCCTTATTTGTTGGCGACTCCTAGGGGAATGGAACCCATGTTGTCATCTAGAGATGGTTATGTCTTGACCTCTTGACCAAGGAACTATGCAGCTGATAATTAGCAATTATTTTTCAATAGACCTAATAGAAATAAGTACTGCCATATTAGTTATATTATAGCTTTACTTGCAAAAACATTAACTAATCTTTTTGTTTCAAAATTATATAGCTATGTAACCTTATTAGTTCCTTAAAAATAAACTGTATTATGTATTAACAATTCTTAAGGAGAAGTCCTGTATGCTTGTAATTGGTGGAAGCAAAATTAATGTAGGTGACATTGCAAGTGAATACCCAAAGAATAGCATTGAGATTGCAATAATTAATAAGATGGTTTCAAGCCAAGAACCTTTTAGCTACAATTTTCTAAACCAGTTGAAATTTGAATTGAGCATGAGGAAAAATATAATTTCTTCATCCATAGAACTTAGCAGAAGCATAATGAAGTTTAAAGTTTTTAAAGAATCTAAGTGCAATAAGGATTATTGGGAGCGTACTAAAAGTGGCGGCTTCAATCTAAAAGAAGGCGCAGCCTCCTCCACTGGAATCAATGATATTTTTATTAACAGCTCAAAATACGCTACCGAATGTTCTACAGCAATTGTAATAATCTATTATAAAGCTATATTAAGTATTTATCCTGAAGAGCTTTTTAATAATACCTTTAAAAATATAGTGCTTTTAAATTGGCATAGCCTAAACAAAAATCTTAGAATATACAGCAGTGAAATCCAAGGTGACTATTTACCTGGAGACTGTTTATACTTTGAAAATCCGGACTATACTCCAAAAAAGCAAGAATGGCAGGGTGAAAATGCTATAGATTTGGGTAATAACAGCTATTATGGACATGGCATAGGCATAACTAGTGCAGAGCAAATTATTAAGTCGCTGAATAAGCATAGGAAGCCTGATGCTAATAAGACTGCCTACCTGACAAAACATGTAGCTCGCCCCAATTTCATGCATTTAGCTGACCTATACCTAGTGTCACTTGAAAGAATGAGATTCGAATCCTTTAGGTATAATATTTTATAATATAATTATCATATAAGTAGATTGGATGGTGGCATATTATGAAAACAATATACATGCTTATTACAGACTGGTGTCCACACTGCAAAAGAGCACTTGGCTGGATGGAGGAGCTAGTTTCCGAAAACTCAAATTATTTAGAACTTCAGGTTCAAATTATTGATGAGGAGCAGGAGCCTGAAGTAGCTAAAAAGTTTGACTACTATTACGTTCCTACTTATTATGTAGGAGATGTTAAGGTTCACGAGGGTGTTCCAACTAAAGAGATCGTAAGCCAAGTGTTCGAGGAAGCTTATAAATAATTACATCTTATTAATAACTTTTAACATCAGTAAAAAAGGACTAGGCAAGTCTAAAGGAACTACTTGCCTAATCCTTTTTTCTTTATAAAAGCATATTTTTGGCTTTAGATGAAAACTTATTAAATAACATACTCACACTTTATATGTGCAGCATATATTGTAATACAAATGCATATTATAACTAATAAATACATCATTAGTATATGCTAATTGTTAAAAACATCACAATTAATGCTTTGTTATTATAAGGAGGTAGTGTATGTATAAGTGTAATGTTTGTAATTGTGAAGACAAATTTGTTTGTGGATTAGTAAATACTAGCTTTAATGGAGGTCCAAAGCGTATTTATATTACCTATTGTGAGAATTGCGGCAGATATTTTTTCTATGAGAGTTTTAGTAGAAAAATAAGTGGTGAGCCTGGGATTCCTATACGAAAAATTGAATTAACCAGAGAAGAAGCACTGGAGCTAATTGTCAAAATGAAGTGCTGCTCCGATCCAAAAGATATGGACTGCAAGTGTAATGTTCATAAATACATTAATACCTTTAGACTTAGCAATGAGCATAGAATGATTGCAGTTTAAATTTGAGCCCTAGCTTCAATTATAGGCTAGGGCTCAAATTTATATTTAAATAAAAAACTTTACTATGAACTTGCTGATGAAGCTGCAGCAGCACTTGCAGCACAGGCTGCAGCAACAGCTGCCTGCTGCTGGGCAATAATGATTGCACTAATGCTGTTGCCTAGAGCTACCTGAAGCACTCCCCTCTTTATTTCATCCACATAAAAATCCGAAACTATGGTAGCTGCAAGTATGTTTCTCATCGATTTATCCAAACTCCAAAAGCCATAACTCTCCTTAGAGTATATATAATCATAAACCTCTTTAATCTCATCGGTTATCTTATTCACATCAGATGCTACAAGAGCTAAAAGCCCAAGAGTTGCTAATCCGCTGTACTGAAGCTTGCAATCTTTTTCCTTAAGTTTCTTATAAAGACTTACTGCCTTGCTGCACTTTTCATCTACTCCCTCTTCACCTATGGAAAGTATATGTGATAGAGTTTGAAGGTCATTACCTTTATAAAAGCCTTCTCTATTCAAGTAATTGTAACAGTATTCCATATTTTTAGAGGTATCTGATACATTTAAGTCTGTTGAGGACAATACAGCTGCAAAAACATAATCATCCGCAGAAGTTAGCCAAAAGTGGTTTTCCTTCATTTTGCTGTAAAAATCCTTCATTCTGTTAAGCTTCTCATTCCATTCTTCTCTTGTTGTTTCCTTAACTATGGTATAAGCAGCCAATGGCAGCTGTGTGCTTCTTTTCAGGCCATTTTGCACCATTCTTTCATAGAGCTCCGAAGTATCCTTGAAAAAGCTCATATAGTTATCTTCAAGGCTTATAAGAGTTGCCAAAATAAATTCATTAGTGCCTCTAAAATATGAAGTCCATTTAGTTTCATCTTTAATATATTTCTTTATCTCATGAAGTTTATCTGTATTAACTTTCCTATCTTTAGTTGCATAAACCATAGCAGCAAAATGTTTAACTAGATTTGTGTCCCATTTAAAGCTACTCTTAAGCTCATAGAAATTCTCCACCATTAAATCAGTTTTTTGCTTTAATACTAAATCCATAACACTATACTCCTTTAAAACAACTAAGTAATATTTGTAATTTTATTATAGGTTATTTTATACCTCTTTTCAACTATTTTATCCTAATATTTTAGTTAAAATATTACCTATTATTTTGCAATTTTCAATTAAACTGAAAGCAATATAATATCACATTGTTCTTACTCTTAACTTTTACTTTCTATATATAAATTTTATCTATACCATATGACTAAAGTATAGAAAATCCTAATAATTGTTTTATTATACTTATGATAGATAGTATGATTATAGAGATGTTTAGTTTTTAACAATACTTTAGTAAGGGATGGGTTAATAATGAAAAAAGAAGTTAGTATTAAAAAAATCAAGAATGATGCAGAAGCAGCCTATAGAAGAGGGGATTTTTACTGCTCAGAAGCAATTGTAAGCTCTATAAGAGATAACTTCGAGCTAGACATGCCTGAGGAAATGATAGCTATGGCTTCAGGTTTTCCTATAGGAATTGGAAAGTCAAAATGTGTTTGCGGAGCGGTATCTGGCGGAGTAATGTGCCTTGGCTATTTCTTTGGAAGGACAAAGGGTGGAGATCCAAAGGTACAAAGAAATCTCGCACTTGCAAACGAGCTTCAGGAAAGCTTTAAGAGCAATCATAAAGTATTATGCTGCAAGGTTCTAACTCATGGTATGGATATGGGCTCTGGTGAGCATAAGGAGCAATGCATATCCTTCACAGGTGAAATAGCTGAGAAAACTGCAGAAATTATTGTTCGAGAGCTCAATCTAGTAAATATTGATGACTAATG
>CAZMQY010000201.1:0-6938 GCA_964568335.1 uncultured Clostridium sp. | reverse complement strand
TTTAACTTAATAGCAAAAGCATAGGCTTCTCGAGATAGGTTTTTAACCTATTCAGGAATCTTCCTGCATCTCCGCCATCTATTGTTCTATGATCTATGCAAAGGCTTATATTCATGATGCTTCTTACAACTATCTCATCCTTTTCATTAACTACAGGCTTCTTCGCTATTTTTCCAATGCCAAGTATTGCAGCCTCAGGATGTCTTATTACAGGTATTCCTGAGCTTGAACCTAAAGCTCCATAATTAGTTATGGTGAAGGTACCATTTTGTAATTTTTCTAATGGAATATTTCTATTTTTTGAGGCTTCACTCAATTCCCGAAGCTCCTTGGCAATAACTAAAATTCCTTTTTTATCTGTATCTTTTATTACTGGTACAAGTAGCCCTTCAGGAGTATCCACGGCAATTCCAATATTATAATACTTTTTAATAATTATCTCTTCACTTTCCTCATCAAAGCTGGAATTGAAAACTGGAAATTCCTTTAAAGCAAGAGCCAAAGCCTTGATTATAAAAGGCATATAGGTCAAGTTTGCGCCATTATTTTGTGCCAATTCCTTAACAGTACTCCTAAAGTCCACTAATTCAGATACATCAAATTCATCTAAAACAGCTGCATGAGGTATAACTCTTTTTGAAAGTGCCATGTTCTTTGCAATTGTCTTTCTTAGCATAGATAGTGGAATTCTCTGAACTTCACCGCTTGCCTTAATCTTAGAAGAGGCAATTGTTTCTAATTCATGTGCTGCAGGAGCATCCTTAACAACTTCCTTGCTTTCCTTTACTTTGTATATATCCTCCTTCATAACCCGTCCTACGGGGCCAGTTCCCTTTACAGTATTAATATCAATGCCTAAATCCTTAGCCAGCTTTCTGGCTACAGGTGTAGCTAATACTTTTGTCTTAGCAGATGTTCCATTTTTATAGCTTTCAAAGCTTGACTCTATAACCTGAGAGGAAACCTCAATAGCCCCCACTACTCCTGCATTCTCTTCTTCCTTTTCATTAATAGGCTTAATGTTGTTTTTTTGAGAATCGTCCCCTGTATCTATTTTTACTATTACACTGCCAACATAGATAGTATCCCCTTCTCTGGCCATTAATTCAGCTATAGTTCCATCTCCTGGAGATGGAATTTCCGCATTAACCTTATCAGTTTCAACTAGAAAGAGATTTTCTCCTTCCTTTATTTTATCTCCAACCTTAACCAGCCATTTTAGAAGCTTTCCCTCTGATATACCTTCTCCAATGTCTGGGAATTTAAATTCTAACATTAGTACTACCTCCTTCCCATCTAATATTTTGCCACTTGCTTAATGCCGTGAGCAATCCTCTTGGCATCAAGCAGATAGTGATGTTCTCCTCTTGGAAGAGGTACAGTAATGTCAAAGCCGGCAAGTCTTGTTGGCGGTGCTTCTAGATGCAGGAAAGCCCCTTCATTAACTATGGATATAAGTTCTGCTCCAGGTCCGTAGGTTCTGCAGGCCTCATGCACTACTACAAAGCGCCCTGTCTTTTTAACTGAGTCTATAATAGTATCTTTATCTATGGGTGATATGGTTCTTAAATCTATAAGCTCAACACTAATTCCGTCTTCCTCTAATTCCTTAACTGCTTTTTCTGTTTCTCTCAAATAAGCCCCCCAAGCTACTACTGTTATATCTGAACCGGGTTTAACTACCTTTGCCTTGCCTATAGGGATTACATAATCCTCCTCAGGGACCTCCTGCTTAAAGGCTCTGTATATCTTAGTTGGCTCTAAAAATATAACCGGGTCTTCGTCTCTAATGGCAGCAAGCAAAAGTCCCTTTGCATCATAAGGCGTTGAAGGAATAACTACCTTTAATCCCGGAATATGTCCAAACAAGGTTTCAAGATTTTCCGAATGATGCTCCAAGGCTCTTATTCCACCTCCATGAGGCATTCTAATAACCATAGGAAGATTAAACCTTCCTCTTGTTCTGTTTCTCATGCGGGCTACGTGAGATACAATTTGGTCATAGCCTGGAAAAACAAAACCTGAAAATTGAATTTCTGCTATAGGCTTAAGACCGTTTATGGCCATTCCAACAGCAGTTCCAATAATAGCCGCTTCAGCAAGAGGAGTATCAAAGCAACGTTCCTTGCCATATTTTTTCTGAAGGTCAACAGTAGCTCTGAAAACTCCGCCCTCAACTCCAACGTCTTCACCAAAGACAACTACGCTCTTATCTTTAGCCATTTCTTGATCTAGTGCTTGATTTATAGCTCCAATTACATTAAGAAGTGCCATTTTACTTTCCTCCCTTCTCTAAAGCCAAATATGCCTTGTATTCCTCATACTGTTCCACAAGATTCTTAGGCATTTCAGCATAGTGATACTTAAATATATCTTCTAATTCAGTATCTCCGGTGGTTTCAACCTTCTTAAATACTTCTAAAGCATACTTGTCAAATTCATCTACCTGAGCCTGTTCCTTCTCCTCGCTCCAAAGTCCCCTATCTATTAAATATTTTTTGAATCTCTTCATAGGATCCTTTTGCTTCCACTCCTCAACCTCGCTGTCTTCCCTGTATCTTGTTGGATCATCTGAAGTTGTATGTGCGCCAAGCCTGTAGGTTAGCGCTTCAATTAATGTAGGACCTCCTCCGCTTCTTGCTCTGTCTACAGCTTCCTTAGTTGCAGCATACATTGCTAAAAAATCATTGCCATCCACCTGTATTCCAGGTATTCCATAAGCAACTGCCTTTTGTGCTATAGTTTTAGCCTTAGTTTGAATTGTCCTGGAAACTGATATGGCATATTGATTATTTTGAACTACAAATACTGCTGGCGCATTAAACACTCCAGCAAAATTTAAGGCCTCATGGAAATCTCCTTCTGAGGTTCCGCCATCCCCTATATAAGCCAATGAAACCTCTTCTTCGCCCTTTATATTTGCAGCCATAGCAAGACCAACTGCGTGATTGAACTGTGTAGCTATAGGCACTGCTATCGGCAGCATCTTTATATTTTCTGGAAACTTACTGCCAAATTCGTTTCCAAACCAATATAGATACACCTGCTCTAAAGAAACACCTTTACACAGCCAAGCTCCTAGTTCTCTAAAGGCGGGAACCAGCCAATCTCTTTCTTCAATAGCAGCTGCTGAACCAACCTGAGCTGCCTCCTGCCCTGTATTAGGCGCATAAGTCAGCATTCTTCCCTGTCTTTGCAGCTGCAGAGCTTTGTTATCTGCACATCTTGTTAAAAGCATTGTTTTATACATATTCACAAGTTTTTCATCTTCAATCTGTGGTACTAATCTTTCATCTAAAATATTTCCGTCCTTGTCTAAAACTGAAAACATCCTTCCTTCCAGTGGATTGTATTTTTCAGGCAGCATATTTATGACCTCCTTATATCTATCGCCATTATTAATAATATTTCTCATTAATTAAAATATAACTCTTGCCCATCTTATTTTCAATACTATTTGATAATTATTATTAATAAAAACATTTTATGCTATACTATATGCTGCTCAAACAATAAACGTACAAAAAAACAGTTCACCTAATCTAAGTGAACTGCCGCATTTCAATACTATTTACTTACAAGTTTAGGCGAAGTCATAAACAGACCCTCTACCTTATGATTTTCATCATTTTCTCTAAAGGTTATAGAAACCATTACCTCTTTTGGCTCATCTGTATATTTTGCTTTATAAATAGCTACAATATAATCAATTCCTTTATCTCTTTTAATAGTTGCTTTTACAAATTCCTTTGAAACATAGTCTCCTATCTTTTCTTTAATGACCTTATTCTGCTGTTTAAAATTTTTCTCAGTAAGCAATTCCTTCATTTTATCACTAAAGTCCTTTGAGTACTTCTCATAGTCATCTTTATTTGCAGCCATCAAAATACTCTCTAAAGCTCCATCAGAATAACTTCTTAACCCTTCAGTGTCTATCTTTTTTCCACAGGAAGTAAAAAAACTTAATAAAAATATTATACTTAATAAAAAGCTGATTTTCTTAATCCTCATTTATTTTCCCTCCTATTTAAACAAAATTTTTTCGCTGCTTGTTTTTCTTATTTTTATTATAATAAAAGCTAAAGTTAAAACCGCTATTACAGCCACAAAGATTTCTATACGTGCAATATCTTTTATAAAGCCTATTGAAGAATCTATAATTCCATGAATTAGAATGGAATAAAATAAATATCTGTACTTCTTAGTTCTCACAGCATAAAGTACCATAAGGGATGCTGCCACATGAAAGGTCATAGCAAAAATTCTTTCTATTCCACCAATCAGAAACATTACAGGTGCCTGATCAGCAGTAAAAGCTCCCATTATCCCGTTTATTAATGTAGCAGTAAGTGGTATTCCCATTAAAAGAATTGCCTCAATTCCACCGTGCCCTAAACCATAAGCAATTCCATTTTTCCATTCCCACTTATCCTTTAGAAGGTATTTAATGCCTACAAACCTTCCAACTCCTTCAAATAAGCCAGCGCTAAAACCAAGAATTAAGTATATAAGCCAAGGATTTACTGTCAAATTATAGCTGAACCAAAAGGTGGTTTTTACATAATTAAGTATTTGTATTCTAGTTAAGAGCTGAAATACTACAAATATTAAAGCCCCAATAAATATCGCTTTCCAGGAAACCTTGTATTTTCTATTAAGATATATAGCAAGTCCAATTGGCAGCAGTGTTCCTATGGCTGCACTAATGCACAAGAATAACATTGATAGCGCATTATTCATTTATTATTCCTCCTATGGATATTTGTACTAATATATTAATCATAATATAATCCTAGAAGAACAACAAATTAAATAGTTAAGCATTTTTATATCCTTAAATGCAAAAACTGCAGACAAAGCATATTTATCAGCAGTTCTTGTATTTGTTAACTATTTTAATATTGTTATCTCAATTCTTCTATTTTTCTGCCTATTTTGTTCCGAATCATTAGCTGCTATTGGGTGGTATTCTCCATAACCTGAAACCTCAAACTTTTTAGGATCAAGCCTTTGTTCCGCCGGCAGTTCTTCAGTGAAGTACCTAACTACACTTATAGCTCTAGAGGTAGAAAGCTCCCAGTTGCTTCTGAATCTACTAGTGTTTATAGGCACATTATCTGTATGTCCTTCGATTCTAATGTTTTTGTCGTGTGCTTTTAATATTTCTCCAATTCTTTGCAGGGTATTCTTAGCATTTGCCTTTAGGTCTGCCTGCCCAACATCAAACAATATTTCATCCTTAAATCTTAATAGAACTCCTGGTCCAACCTTTTCTACCTGTACATCCTGTGTTAGCCCCTTTGAATCAACTATCTCTTTAACCTTAGAGTAAATATCATCCATCTCTTCTTGGACCTCTATGGCGTTATAAATATTCAAATCTGATATTGACTCGCCAACATTTTCCTTTAAACTTCCGCTCTGCCCCATGATTCCTATAGAATTAAGAGCAGATATAACCTTCTTAAACTTCTGATTATCTACAGTAGACATAGAGAACAGGAGCACAAAAAAGCAAAGCAGCAAAGTAACTAAGTCTCCGTAGGTTGCAAGCCATTCTCCGCCACCTGCATCATCATCTTCATCTATATTATAATCTGCCATTTTCTCACCCTCCTATATTAATTTTATAAATATCAAGGTTGTTCACCTGTATGCCTTCTATACTATTCTTCTCTTTTACTAGTAGCTTCCTCCAACTGGACGACTGCCTTCTCATCTAGGAAAGCAAGCATTTTTTCTTTTACTGTATTAGGGTTTTCTCCAGCTTGAATACTTAACAGGCCTTCTATAATCATTTCCTTCTGATAAACTTCCTCAGCAGTTTTAGACTTTAATTTTTTTGACATAGGCATAAAAATTACATTGGCCAACAGTGAGCCATAAAAGGTTGTGATAAGAGCAATAGACATTTGCGGACCTATGCTAGATGGGTCTGACAGCTGCTTTAACATGTTAACAAGCCCTATTAAAGTACCAATCATACCAAAGGCAGGTCCAAGTGCAGCTCCTGTATCAAACATGGCTCTATTATTTCCATGTCGTGTAATAATACCTTTAATTTTTAAGCTTAATACAGCTTTTATGGAATCCGGTTCCGCACCATCAACTATCATCATCATTCCCTTTCTTATAAATGAATCAGGAATATTTTGAATAGTATCTTCTAAGGATAGCAATCCTTCCTTTCTAGCTCTTATGGACCACTCTACCATATTGCTGATTATTTCCACATTATCAGACTTATTTTCTTTAAAAACTAACCCAAACAGCTTAAATAATACTTTAGCATTCTTAGTTTTAGTAGTTATCAAAAGCGCGCCTATGGTTCCGCCAACTGTTATGTATACGGATGGTATATCTATAAATGTTAGTATGGATCCACTAGAAAGTATTCCATATAAAGTAAATCCTACTGCTAAAACCATTCCCAAAATCGACATTAAATCCATTGTTTTTTCCCCCTATGTAGTCAAGTTCATAGCTTCAACTAAATTTATCTCATAATAATTAATATATCGTACAAAGCAACAAGTTTCTTTAGCAATTTGTCGATATTTTAGGTAAATAAGTGCCACCCACGTGGCAAGTGGCAAGTGATATGAATTTCTTCTCACTTGCCACTTGCCATGTGGGTGGCACTTAACTTATATCAATAGCCACTGCACCCATTATTTCTAAGCTGCTTTTTACATCGATTATTCTCTGATTTGAAGAACCTCTAAATTTCATTCCTTCAGATTTTTTATGTTGTTCAAACTTTCCGTCTACTAAAACATCTATATGCCGAAGAAGCTCACTCCAGCCTTTTCTCTCATGCTGATATTTTAATATGTATTCAAAGGTATAGCCTGTATAACACCAAACATTAAGTCCAAAACTCTTTATAGCCTTGGCAATATAGGCAAACTTATCTGCCTGCTCCCAAGGATCCCCTC
>CAZMQY010000200.1:0-6974 GCA_964568335.1 uncultured Clostridium sp. | reverse complement strand
TTTTGAGTTTCTTTGTTAAAATATAATCAAATTATAGGGGGCATAATCAATGAAGTTTATTAACAATCTTTCTATTAAAGTAAAGTTATTAACAGGATTTATTTTCATCGCTATTTTACTTGGTGTAGTAGGGTTTGTAGGAAGTTATGGACTTGTAGGTATTCAAAAAAATGCAGAAAAAATTTATGATTATAATCTTCAAAGTATTAATGAATTACATTTAATAAAAGAAAATCTATTAGAGATAAGAGCTGAAATACAAATTGCGGCCTATTCCAAAGATCCTGTGGAAATACAGAAGGCTATAAAGCAAATCGATACATTAAAGAATGAGAATATAAAAGATATAGAGTCTTTTGGCAAAAGAACTCTTTCAGATGAGGACAGAAAAACATTTAATAATTTTAATTTGCTTTTAGAAGACTATAAAACTAAAAGAGAAGTAGTCTTGGACCTGGCAAGTGCGGGAAAATATGATGAAGCAGAAAATAAAAACGGTGAAGTAACTGAGGCTAGAGAAAAGCTGTTTAAAGATCTTGATGCATTAGTAACTAGTAATCAAGAATTGGCAAAGCAGGAGAATGATGATAACAAAACACATTATAAAGCATTTATTATACAAATGTATTCAGTTATAGTTTTTGGCTTAATTTTAGCAATTGTAATTGGACTAGTATTGTCATTGTACATATCTAAAGTGGTGAAAAGAGGACTTGTATTTGCAGAAGCTCTAGGAAATGGAGATTTAACCTTCTCTTTAGAGACTAAAAGCAATGATGAGCTTGGAAAGCTTATTAAAGCCCTAAATAATGCTAAAGACAAAATAAAATCAATAATTCATGATATTATCGAACAATCCCAGGATGTAACAGCATCTAGTGAAGAATTGTCAGCTACCTTAGAAGAAATGACTAGCAACTTTGAAAACATAGATAATAATACTTCTACTATAGTGAACAATATACAGGAAATAAATGCAATTACTGAAGAATTATCAGCAACTGTGGAACAAGTTAATTCAGGAATAAATCAACTATCTGAGAGTTCAAATGAAAGCAGTAAGGAAGCTGGGCAAATAAAAGATAGATCTGCTGAGATAAAAAGAAAGGGTTCTGACTCCAAAACCACTGCCGTGAAAATATATGAAGAAAAGCATAAAAATATAATTAATGCTATAGAAAAAGGAAAGGTAGTTAGTGAAATTAATATAATTGCCAGTTCTATAGCAACAATTGCTGAACAAACAAATCTGTTAGCCTTAAATGCAGCTATTGAAGCAGCCAGAGCTGGTGAACAAGGAAGAGGTTTTGCAGTAGTTGCAGATGAAGTAAGAAAGCTTGCTGAGCAATCTGCAGAATATGTTAGTAAAATTCAGAGTGTGGTTTCAAATGTACAGGAATCAGTTGACAATTTATCTATTAATGCAAAAGATATTTTAGATTATATTGATAATAGAGTAAGAAAAGATTATGATTTGTTAATTGATACAGGAGATCATTATGAAAAGGATGCTGTTTTTGTTAACGACTTATCTCAAAATATAGCAGCCATGACACAGGAATTAAACGCATCTACAGAAGAAATATCAAGCGTAGTACAAACAATTGCAGGTAATATGGAGAATACTACTCATAATTCTGAGGATATTTTATCAAGTATTGAAGAAACTACTAAAGCAATCGAGCAAGTAGCTATGACAGCCCAAAGTCAAGCAGAAATAGCGGATAAATTAAGTCGTTTAGCTTTAAGCTTTAAAATATAGCAAAATTTTGACCTACTCTTTTGAGTAGGTTGAATTTTAATATTAAGAGTATATCAAATGTGAAATGAGATAACATAATAGTTGAAGCTATTATAAGGATATTTATTCAGTAAACCTGTAACAAATAAAACAAACCTATGACTAAAGCAAATAAAATCATAGTATTGAAGGTGAATTGAATTTATGAGTGATACCGATAAGATGACCATAGAGATTATAGAAAATAATATTAATATTGTAAGAAGCTTATATGATGATTTAAGAGTAGTGGATCCTTTGAGAAAAAAAGTGCTTTTCTATAATAAGGGAGCTTTTGTAGAAATGGAAGGTTTTTGTTTTAGCAAATTGAATAAACACCATGTTTGTGAAAATTGCATATCAATTAGAGCGTTAAGTAAAAAAAGAACATTTATGAAGCTGGAAAATTTAGATAAAAAAGTATTTATGATTACTGCCATTCCATTTGATATTGATAATAAAACTTTTGTTGCTGAACTATTTAAGGATGTTACTAATAGTTTTTTTTATGGAAGAAGTATAGATGAACATAGCTCCAAGGTAAATAATATAATTAATGATATGAAGAAGATATCCTCAAGAGATTCTTTAACAGGAATTTATAATAGAAGATTTATAGATGAGAGACTTCCTGCTGATATGAATAAATGTGCTAATAATAAAGAGCCTATATCAATAATAATGATAGATTTAGATTACTTTAAAAGTATTAATGATAAATTTGGTCATATAGGCGGAGACTTTGTATTAAAGAAGGCTGCAAAATGCTTTAAAAAAAGTATAAGAAACCAAAATGACTGGATAGCAAGATATGGTGGAGAGGAATTTTTAGTATGCATACCAGGAGCTGATGAAAAGATGGCATTAAATGTGGCAGAAAGAATGCATGACCATATAATTAGTAAAAAGATTCACTATGAAAATAATGAAATAAATATTACGGCTTCATTTGGTGTGTATACAATTTATGATGAGAATATAACAAAAGAAGAGTTTATAAATTGTGCTGACAAAAAGCTATATGAAGCTAAAAGTTCTGGCAGAAATAAAATTGTAGTTTAATGTAGAGTGGCTGAATCAACTAACCACTTGAATATGAAGATTGTGAAAAATATATATGTTGATATCATGACCTTTCCAAAACTTTGTGGTTGGAAAGGTTTTTATTTTAGAGTCTTTTAGGGGAGTATGGAAAGTTTTGATTATAAGATAAAAATAACATAAAATTAAGATTTTCTTAAGGTATTTCAAATCTAATTTTAATTTTTATACTGCATAATTAGTATGTGAAATAAAAAAGAAAGCTTAAAACATTTATGAGCAATCTAAATGATATCGAAATTGAAGAGAACATGGCGAATATAATAATTATATAATAAGTATCAAGGGGAGAGTCATATGAAAATCTTGATAACAACAGATACATTTTTTCCTATGATAAACGGAGTTGTAACTTCCATAAATAACCTATATGAAGAGCTGAAAAATAGTGGACATGAAGTTAAGATACTAACCTTATCTGTTACAGGCGAAGAAAAAGTACAAGGGAATATATATTATTTAAAATCCATAGGGGTAAGGATATATCCGGATGCGAGAATTAAATTTCCTTTTCATAATAGGCTTATAAATGAAATAATTGAGTGGGGACCTGAGATTGTACATTCCCAAACAGAGTTTTCTACAATGTTTGCAGCAAAATATATTTCAAACAAGCTAAATATTCCACACATACATACCTATCACACCATGTATGAAGATTATCTAGGCTACCTGCTTGGCGGAAAAATAATTACTAAAAATACAGCAGCAAAGTTGATAAAGATGCTCTTAAACTCTGTTGATGCGGTTATAGCTCCTACTGAAAAGACTAAAAATGTTCTTTTAAGTTATGGAGTATATAAGGATATTTATATAGTTCCTACAGGAATAGATTTAAAAAAATTTCAGAGAAATGTTTCTATTGAGGAAAGAAAGAAAATAATATCAAAGCTAGGAATTAATTATGATGATAGAATTATTGCTTATGTTGGCAGAGTTGCCAGAGAAAAAAACATCCACGAGATTATAACTCTTTTTAAAGGAGTTGTTAGTGAAATTGAAAATACTAAATTGATGATTGTAGGAGATGGACCAGAGCTTAACAGCTTAAAGGAATTAGTTAGAAAAGAAGGCTTGGAGAGCAATATTTGTTTCACAGGTATGGTAGATCCAAGCGAGATCTACAAATATTATAGAATATCAGAAATATTTGTTACAGCATCAAATAGTGAGACACAAGGTTTAACATATATTGAGGCTTTAAGCAGTGGATGCCCGGTAGTATGCAAATGGGATCAATGTGTAAAAAGTATAATTGAACAAGGTAAAAACGGATTCACATATAAAAAGCAATGGGAATTCAGCCACTATATAATCGAAGTTCTTAGAGACGAAAGTTTGAGAATGGATATGTGCAAGGCGGCTATTCTTAAAGCTGAGCAGTATTCCAGCAATACCTTTAAAGAAAGGGTGCTGAATGTATATAGCAATACTATAAATGCAGTTAAAGTGTCTGCAATGTAGTTTGGCTTAATAGGGCTATCTTACAAATTTGTAAGATAGCTTTGTTTTTTGTAAGCCAGCAGACATGGAGAGGAATTTAAACAGAGGATATAATTAAAACATAGTTAAAAACAGAGGAGAGATATAAATGGAAATATTAAGAGTTGAAAATTTAAATAAAACTTACGGCAAAGGTGAAAACAAGGTAGAAGCGCTAAAAAATATAAATTTATCAGTTAATAAAGGTGAATCTGTTGCTATAGTAGGGGCATCTGGCTCTGGTAAAAGTACGCTGCTTCATTTGCTGGGAGGATTGGATAGACCTACTGATGGCAAGGTTATTATAGATGGAGAAAGTATTTATGACTATAAGGAAGAAAAGCTAGCTATTTTTAGAAGAAGAAAGATTGGTTTTATATTTCAGTTTTTTAACCTGATTCCTGTTTTAGATTTGGAAGAAAATATAGCACTTCCAGCACTATTGGATAACGAAAAGATAGATAAAAATTACTTGAAGGAGATTATAGAAATACTGGGACTCACAGATAGAAAGAGCCACCTTCCTTCCGAACTTTCAGGAGGCCAGCAGCAGAGGGTTTCTATTGGAAGAGCATTGCTAAACAAGCCTTCAATAATATTAGCTGATGAGCCCACAGGAAACCTAGACAGTAAGAATTCCAGGGAGGTTATCGAGCTATTAAAGTTTACAGCTAGAAAATATAATCAGACCTTAATTCTTATTACTCATGATGTGAATATAGCTTCCATGGCGGATAGAGCAATTACAATTCAAGATGGTGAAATAGTTTCGGATAAATATTTAAAGAACAACTAATTGGGGAAGGTTAGGAGGAAAGTTATGATAAGCACATACAAACAGCTTACAGGAAGATATTTAAAAGCAGCTAAAAAAAGAACTGCGCTAACTATTTTGGGAATAGTTTTGTCAGTTGCACTTATATCAACTATAGGTCTTTTCTTTTATAGCATGCAGGTAGCACAAGTGGAGGAAGCTATAAATAATTATGGAGCCTTTCATTTGGCTTTCAATAATGCTGATGAGAGTTTGATTTCTAAAATTACTAATAATCCTAAGGTTTCAAGGTACGGATTTTTTAATTCCGGAGAGGAAATAGATATAGCGGGTAAATTGACCGTAAGAGAAATGATTGCTACAGATAAAGCCTTAGAGCTTATGCCTTATAAGATTAAAGAGGGAAAGTTTCCTGAGAAGGAAAACGAAGTAGCTGTAGAAAAATGGGTACTTAGCTACATTGATAAGAATGCTAAGGCAGGAGATAATATTAAGTTTAATAATAAAGAATATAAGCTTTCAGGAATACTGGAGAACAGTATACAAAATCAAATAGAAGCAAGAGGAGTATTACTTTTAAAAAGCAATAATATTGACAAAAATAAAGGGGCTTTGGTAATAGAAATAAGCAATAAAACAAATTTACGCAGCGCTGTAAATGAGCTTAAGGCTTTAGCACCAGTTGGTACCGTTCAGGAAAATGCATACCTTCTTATGATGCTTGGGGCAGGGGAAGGCTCAGCTATGTCAGGTCTTTTTCTAACTTTAGGCATAGTAGTTGGAATAGTTGTTATTTCAACCATTGCAGTAATATATAATTCCTTTCAAATAGGCGTTGTAGAGAGAATCAAGCAATTTGGACTATTGAGAGCTATCGGAACTACGCCAAAGCAAATTAGAAAAATTGTACTAAGAGAAGCAACTGTTTTGGCAATAATAGGTATTCCTATAGGTTTATTATTCGGAATCCTAGCCATGTATTCAATAAGCCTTGCATTTAGGATAATAGGCGGAGATTCGGTCTTTAAAATTAGGACCGCAATATCACCAATAATATTAGCCGTAAGCGCAGCAGTAGGATTAATATCAATATATGTGTCAGCTTTAATACCAGCCCACTTTGCAGGGAAAATATCCCCCTTAGTTGCCATAAGCAGCAGAACAGCCATTACAAAAGAAAAAATTAAAAGAAGAAAAAATAGGCTTATCCAAAAGCTATTTGGCTTTGAAGGAGCCCTTGCCAGCAAAAATATAAAGAGAAGCAGAAAAAGATATAGAATTACTGTATTCTCCATAGTAATAAGCGTTGTATTATTTATTACCTTTAAATCCTTTATGGATATGACCTTAACCATTACAACAGCGCCAAATGAATCTAAGGACATGCATTTTTCCGTAATAAGAGATATGCAGGCTACAGAGGATAAAATAAAAATAGATGAGAAGCTTATTGAATCCTTAAAGAGCTTAGGTACTGTAGATAAGGTATACAGAGTATATGATGCTTTTAATTTCATAGGAGCCATTGACAGGGATAAAGAAATAAATGAAGTTAAAGCTATTGGCGGAATTTATGGAAGCGCAGATGAAAAAAGCAGCATTGCAAGCTCTATAATGGTATATGATAAAGAGTCTCTAGAGGTAGCTAAAAAATATATATCCTCAGGAACTATTGATGTTGAAAAGCTGAATAAAGAAAATGGAGTTATTTTAATAGGCAAAAATAAAATATATAACGGTATAACCTTAGTGAGGACATTTAGACCTATTTATTATTCCTTAAATATGAAAGTATATCTTTAGATTGAGAAACACCTGCTGCTGCAGCCATCTGAA
>CAZMQY010000199.1:0-6981 GCA_964568335.1 uncultured Clostridium sp. | reverse complement strand
GCGCAGTGAAGCTTTCCTAGATGTAATTCCCCTGCGTAATATCAACACTTATCTTCAACATAACCTTAAATAAAAAGTAAACCACCAATTCATCAGCAATTGGTGGTTTACTTTTTATTTATACTTTTCAAAGTTTAACTTAATTTTCTCTTTTAATTTTAAAGCTGCCTCATCATATTTTTCACCGCTTATCCATGTATTTCTAGGATTTAGTATATCTGCTGGAACATTTGGACATTCTTTAGGTACTTGAAAGCCAAATATAGGGTCTTCATAAAAGTCGCTGTTTTTAAGCTCTCCTGAAATAGCTGCATTAACCATTGCTCTCGTATAAGCTAGCTTAATTCTTTGTCCTCTTCCGTAGCCTCCGCCTATCCAGCCTGTATTTATAAGATATACATCTATATCCTGTTTCTCTATTTTCTCGCCTAAAAGCTTTGCGTAAACCATAGGGCTTAATAGCATAAACGGCTCTCCAAAGCAAGCTGAGAAAGTAGCTTCAGGTTCTACTATGCCTCTCTCTGTTCCTGATACCTTGCTGGTGTATCCGGACATAAAATGATATATTGCTTCCTTTTTATTAAGCTTAGATATAGGAGGCATAACGCCAAAGGCATCTGCAGTTAGGAAAATAATAGTACTAGGGTTACTGCCTATTCCTGATTCTTGAATATTATCTACATAATTTATTGGATACGCCGCTCTAGTATTCTCTGTATAAACATTGTCATTATAATCTGGTTCCCTGTGTTCATCTAACACCACATTTTCTAATACAGTACCAAATTTTATAGCATTATAAATTTCCTTCTCTTTCTCTTTATCAAGGCCGATAGTTTTAGCATAGCAGCCGCCCTCAAAGTTAAATACTCCTTCATCACACCACCCATGCTCATCGTCACCTATTAGTTTTCTGTTTGGATCTGTTGATAAAGTAGTTTTTCCTGTACCTGATAAACCAAAGAAAACAGCAGTCTTTCCATCTTCTCCAATATTAGCAGAACAGTGCATTGGCATTATTCCTTTTTGTGGAAGCAAAAAATTCATTACTGAAAATACTGATTTCTTAATTTCTCCTGAATATGCAGTGCCACCTATAAGAATTATCTTCTTAGAAAAGTTCACTATTATAAAACACTCCGAATTAATGCCATCTTCCTTTCCCTTAGCCTTAAAGCCTGGTGCTGAAATCACATGAAAACCCGGTATAAAATCTGAAAGTTCTTCTTCCCTAGGTCTTATAAACATCTGATTTGAAAACATGGCCTGATAGGCACATTCACATACAACCCTTACAGAAAGCCCGCATTCCTTTAAGGAGCCTACAAAACCGTCAAATACAAATAAATCCTTACCGCTTAAATACTCCACCACATCCTTATAAAGCTTATCAAATACCTGCTCATCCAAGGATAAGTTTGTTTTCCCCCAGTTTACAGTGTCTCTTGTAATAGCATCTTTTACAATAAATCTGTCTTTTGCAGATCTGCCAGTATACTTTCCTGTATTTATAACTAAGCTTCCCTTATTAGATAACTGACCTTCTCCTCTTCTAATTGCCCATTCTGTAAGCTCTGCCACACTAATATTTCTATATAAATTGTTAACGCCTCTTATATTTAAATAATCCAAATTTAAATTCAACTTCTCTCCCCCTCCTATAATGTAAATGTATACTTTTATTATATTATCTATTAATATATAATTAAAATATATTGTTTATATAATACGCATAGATAATATCTATACAAGCCTTAAGCAAATCATATTGGAGGACTGAAATGGACTTACATTATCTCTGGTTATTTTATAAGGTTGCACAGCATCTTAGTTTTTCAAAAGCCGCAGAAGAATTACTTCTAAGTCAGCCTACTGTTTCAATGCAAATAAAAAAGCTGGAATCCGACCTTGGAATAACCTTGTTTGACAGATTTGGACGGAACATTTACTTAACCCGTGAAGGCCAGTTTGTTTTTAGTTATGCAGAAAAAATCTTTGATACCGTAAAGGAATTAGAGGATAAAATAGCCATTCAAAAGGGACAGATAATCGGAAACATTCATATTGGTGCCAGTAATACACCAGGTGCTTATATTCTTCCCCACGTAATTGGAGTTTTTAAGCAGAAATATCCGGATATTAACGTTCATCTTCACATAGCAAACACTCATGAAATATTAAATATGCTCATAACAAACCAAGTAGACTTTGCAGTTGTGGGCGGGAATTATGACTATAAAAAAACCTTTAAGACAATAAAATTGTTCGATGATCCTGTTATAATGATTGGCTCTCCAAAAAATCCTTTGACACAGAAGGAGTATGTTTTAGCTGAAGATTTAAAAAATCAGCTCTTTATCACCCATGAACCAAATTCAAATCTTTTTGATTATACTCAATACATTATAAAGAATGATTTGAAAATACCCTTTAATATTTCAATGATGCTTGGTAACATAAGCGCAATAAAGCACGCCGTTGCTGCAAACCTGGGTATATCAGTTGCTCCTTTAGCCTCTGTAAAGCACGACTTAGAAAATGGTATGGTGAGTAAAATTTCAATAGAGGGTAAAGTTTGGAAATATCCTTTTTTTCTTATTTATTACGGGGATAAAAATTTAAATGTACCTTCAAAGCTTCTTATTAAAACTATAGAAGAAAAAATTCATGATTTTATTTGATAAAATTAACAGGACCTATGCAGTTGATGTAAAAAGATGTAGTTAACTTTATAAATATTTAACTATTTAACTTTTTGTTTTGCGATGAAAACCGCCCTCGAAAGCATATATAATTAATAATTATCCTGTGACTTGAGAGAACTGCAAAGGAGGCTTGCACATGAACTACTGTCATATCGAAAAGCTGGTGCTTAAGGCTAAAGGCGGAGATGAATGCGCAAAGGAAGCCTTGGCTAATGAGTTTGCGCCCCTTATACAAAGTCTGTCCCGAAGGTCTTTCATTAATTCCTATGAAGCTTCTGATATAAAAAACGAATGCTACAGAACGCTGTTTAAATGCGTTAACCTTTATAGTTCTGACAGCCATCGTTTTGTTGCTTATGCTACCAACGCTATTAAGAATTCAGTTAATCACCTTATAAGAGTTTCTGTAAGAAGAGGCGGTGCTGAGGGGCCTGAGGCCCTTGTGCTTGATAATAGCTTTATTCATACTCTTTATGAGGACAGTGGGAGCCTTGAGGAGCTTGCTTTTAAGCGTTCTGATAGCACTATGCTTAAGGCTTCTATAAAGAACCTCTGCAGAGAGGAACAGGAACTGATTACATATGTTTATTTTAAGGAAAACTCGCTGATAAGCTATGCAAAGCTAAAAGGGATTTCCTACTCCACTGCTGTGAGCAAGAAGACAAGGGTTTTGAAAAAGCTGAAAAAGAACATGGATATGCCTTGCAGGAATAGTTATTTAAATTAAGAAAGGGGCTGGATCAAAATACTCTTAACACGCTAGGTTTAGGTATTTTGACACAGCCCCCTTTTGTTTATTATAGGCTCTGTTAAAGAATATTGTTGATAATATAGGAGTTTTTAAGGGAACACTTTAATGTGCTCCCTTTTATAATAATTTTAGGTGTATGAACTTATTTCTTTACAATAACATCCATATTGTCTTTTAAGTTTGTCTTATCAATTTCTATAACCATACCCCATTTCCATGTACCATTAAACCCGCTTTTGCCGTCTACTTGAGCGACTGCTGATTTTTTTAGATTTACAGTTAATGTTTTATTGCTTATGTTTATGCTTTGAACACTGTATTGATTTACAGAAGAAGTAGGTGAAGGAATTTGCAAATATAAAACTGCTTTTTCTTTACCAGGTGACTCCATAGGAATTTCTCTTGGTGTAAAGTATTTATTCTTAAATTTTTGGAACTCCTCATTAGTCATCATAAGAATAGTATCTTGTGGTATAGGCTTTGATTTTTCATCATTTTCACTAAAGCCAATTACTTGAGAATAAAATTCTCTAAATTGCACACTCTTTTTTGTTGAACAGCCAACAAGAAATTGAGACGCAATAACAATAAGACAGATTAATGCTAATAATTTTTTCATTTTAGCACCCCCACTTTAATTAGTCCTTCATATTAAATACGGTCATTTAGTATGAAAATTATCCCATTATACAGAATATTATATAAGTCTTGTTTACGTAGCGAAGCTTTCCTAGATGTAACTCCCCTGCGTAATTTCAACACTAAGCTCAAACAAAATAGTGTTTATTATAGGACATTTTTTAAGGAAACTGATTGCAGTCTCCTTAATTTCGCCTTCCAGTTCCAAAGCCAAATAATACTTTTCCTGTCATTGCGTCTACTACGGTACTACTAATATCCAAAGGTTGTTTACCTTTTGTATTTGTATCTTGTTTATAATCATCTGGAAGAAGTCCCTTGAATGTGATTATCCAAACAGGTATATCAGATACTGATTTCTTGTCTTTAAACGCAGGATTTGCCTCAATTGCTTCTTTTGATATAGCGTTTATAGTAACAGTATTAGTTGTTATCAAACCATATTCGATATATATATCTTTCGGTTTTACAGAGGATTGTTTTAACATATCTTCAGCAATTCTCGTGACTCGTTTTTTATCAACTTTAGGGCTAATATTCGTTGAATTTAGTATAATTCCTAACTCGTTAAATGACTTTTCATCATAAGCAGATGAATAGTAGATATTAGTATTACTTGGTCTATTATTGGCATATACTACAACACCAATAGCAATCAATAGTATAAGAGATACAGCAATTATAATATTCTTCTTCAATATACCTCACTTCCTTCCATAAATAATACGGAAACATTAGGAAAAAGACCCCATAAAGTTATATTTATAGTGGAGATCATTAAACTTCCCCTATAAATACATCATTTTCTTATTCCAGTCCTATCGAATATCATTCTTAAATGTATTTCAGTATAGACAATACATCCTATAGCAATGATGAAAACACCTAATGATGATATTCTCATTGATAAGGCTAAATTATTGCTATATAAATATCTAAATAATATAGAGAATGGTATGAAAATACTACCACCTATCAAAAGCATTTTGCCACAGAAACGATTGCCTTCATTCCATGTTTCTTTATTTTTCATTGCAAATGGTGTTTTATATCCAAGACTGTTATTTATACTCTCTGGTGGGTATTTCATTAACACCAATCCAGTTAAGGCAAAAGCCAGTCCAATAACGCAACTTGTTGAAATACTCATATAACATCACCCCACTTAATTCATTATACCATATATTTACACATCATATTAAGAGTATAAACACTCTATATAGCCTTAAATTACCAAAAGTTTTGCATACAGCATTTTATAACACTGGTATTGGCGGATTTAGTTTTCCTCTAAGCTGCCTGCCTTCCACCATCTCTCCAGTTTCTTTAGGTCCTCCAAATCTTTTCTTAGCCTTGCATTCTCATAGTAAAGCTTAATATAGTCCTCCATTAAGCTTATATTTTCATAAACCAGCTCTAAAACAAAATCCTTCTTTTCCTGAGAAGCTGCCTCCTGTTGAAATTTATTATTTATATCCAACTCATTCTCCCCCCTGTTCATTTTATAAATTGCCTCAGGCACCCTGCATGTCCTTTACAACCATGGAGCTTATATGTGCTCCATATAAGTGCTGTATATATGTATATTTCTCCTTCTAGCTATCCTGTATATATAAATACAGACATAATAGACATACAAGGCATAAACCGTTGAAGCAGACTGCTTATACTTATGTCCTTTACCATGTCCGTTAAATTTTTATAAGATATAATAGACATGCTATTCAATTTCGAACATAGACATAAAGGACATACTTTTTCATTCATAGGACATGGATTTTAGGTAGAATGGACATAATCTTTTTGCCTTACAAAGGCTGTTTGATAGCCGTACATACTTCCAAACCTAAGCTTCCCGGTTCCCCTTGAGTAAGCCTCCCAGCCAGGTATCATTTTAATGCAGTCATTTATCTCCTTGGATTGGAAAGGGTTCAAATGCTTCGTTTCCCCCTGAAAAAGCTCCATCCAAATCTCTGCGGCGCAGACCTTTTCCCTCTGCACAGTACCCTCGGGAGCTTCCCCAAAATCGCTGCCATGGATAAAGCGCCTTCTTGCTCCTATATCAAGCTTTGCCCAATTCTCAGGAAGAAGCCTTTCAAGGTATTCTTGAATCATGCCCACCTTGCTGCTTTGCTCCGTATGCTGCTCCTGCTTTATAACTGCCTCTTTTTCAATGTGGTCCTCAAGATAAAGGCTCTCACCCTTTTTCCAAAGCTGAAAAGCCTCTGCCCACAGCTGATCTATTTCAGCTTGCACCATATCCCTCCACAAATTCTTTTTTCTTGGATACAGCCCAACCACCACCGGCCAGAATCTTCTGTTGCCCGTTTTATCCTTAAGAAATTCGTTATCGTTGGTTGTCCCAAAAAACACGCACTGCCTTGGAAACTTTTCAACCCTTTTGCCATATGCCATTCTGTAGCTGTCTTCCCTTTTGGAAATAAAGTGCTTTACAGCCTCTGCCTCAACCTTTTTTGTAGCTGAAAGCTCCGCCATTTCAATAAGCCAGGCATCCTGCAGCTGCTCGTAGGCCTCCTTGCCCATAACAGTATTTAGGGAATCTGAATACCAGCACTGGCCCAAAAGCCTTATGATATGGCTTTTCCCTATGCCTTGCTTTCCAAGCAGTACAAGCATGTAGTCAAATTTTATGCCCGGTTCAAAAATACGTGCGGCCGCTGCAGTAAGGGCTTTTCTTGTAACCGCTCTTGTATAGGCACTGTCCTCTGCTCCCAGATAATCTATGAGTAGGCTGTCCACCCTGGCTGTGCCATCCCACACAAGCCCCTCCAGATATTCTCTGATTGGATGGTATTTATTCTTTTTCTCCACAACTAAAACCCCGTCAAAAATCTTGCTTGGAGCTGTTATGCCATATACCTTTTC
>CAZMQY010000198.1:0-6998 GCA_964568335.1 uncultured Clostridium sp. | reverse complement strand
TTAGCTATTGCCGTCCCTCCACATATTGGGCATTTGTACTCAACTCTTCCCTCATCTATTCCTGCTTTTTCAAAGGATGAAACAACCAGCTTACTTACAGACTTTTAGAAAGTAATCTAGGCTTTTTAATAGTATTTCTTCACACATTTCAGCTGCCCTGCATATTATGATAAATGATTAATAAAAAGGAGATGTTTTAGCACGAACATATTAGGCAAAGCGCTGTCCTATTCCTTTGTAAAGGTCTCTAAACTTTCAGAGAAAAAATTTAATAAGGATACTGAAAATGCCTTTAGCCGAAGCACTGAGGTACTTAATAAAATCCTGTCACGAAACTGCAGCACTGAATTTGGGAAAAAGCATGATTTTTCAAATATTCACAGTATAGAGGAATATAAAAAGAAGGTTCCCCTGTCCACTTATAAGGACTATGAACAATACATCACCAGAATGTGCTCAGGAGAAGAAAACATCCTGGTAGCGGAAGAAGTAAAATTCTTTGGAATGTCCTCTGGAACTACAGGCAAGCAAAAATATATCCCGGTCACCAAGAGCTCCCTTTCTGCTGTATCTGAAATAATGGGTATGCTTATACAGAGGATTCTTTATAATAATTTTAAAAGCAGCTGGTCCTATGGCAAGGGGCTTTCCCTAACTGATATGGTTATAGCAGGACAAACTCAAAGCGGAAAGCCAATATGTGCAGGAACCTCCGGCGGCATGAGATCTATTAAATGGATGATACCATTTATTTGGACCACACCTGTAGAGGTAATGAACCTGGGAAAAGGCGTGGATACATTGTATCTTCATTTGTTGTTTGCACTTAAGGAAAGTCATCTGATGTATATAAACGGAATTTTTATCTCTTCAGTTCTAGATATGTTCAGGCATTTGGAAAAACACTCTGAAGAGCTTGTGCAGGATATTCGAAAAGGAACTATTAGCAGGAACATTGGATTATCGGAAGGTGATAGAAAAATACTGCTTAAAAAGATTTCCCCTGATGCAGGGAGAGCTGACTTTCTGGAGAAGGAATTTAAGAAAGGCTTTAAGGGCATTGCAAAAAGGATATGGCCTAAATTAATATATATAGCAAGCGTCACTGGAGCCAACTTTTCTATATATGACTACAAAGTAGCTGAATACAGCGGAAATATACCTGTTTACTCCAGCGTCTATTGCGCCACTGAAGCTCCTGTAGGTATAAACAGATATATAAACAAGCAGAGATATATAGTTATACCTAAGGCGGCCTTCTTTGAGTTTATACCTGTTGAAAATCTAGATGATGCGCGGCCTTCGACAAAAAATCTAAATGAGCTAAAGATAGGTTCGAAATATGAAGTTATTGCCACAAACCAGGCAGGCTTATACAGATACAGGATAGGCGATGTTATTAAGGTTGTGGACTTCTACAATCAAAGTCCTGAAATTGAATTTTTATATAGAAGAAATCAATTGCTAAACATGGTATCGGAAAAAACTACGGAAGAACATGTGCTAAATGCTGTTTCAAACACCTTTAAAACCCTTGGTGCAAGCTTTTCAGATTATACTGTAATGCCGGACAACAGCGTTTCTCCAGGAAGATACCTGTTTTACATTGAAGCCAAGGACTCCTTAAAAAATAATAGTCTAAAAAGCATAAGCAGTCTAATGGATAAAGAACTCTGCAAGGCCAATATTTCCTACGGCAGACATAGAAACAAGGGTAAACTGGCTGAGGCACAGGTTAAATTAGTTAAGGAAGGTACCTTTATGCTTATAAAGAAAATGAAAATAGCTAAAGGTGTTTCCAAAAATCAGTTTAAGATGCCCAGGGTTGTAACGGATATGGCGATTATTGATTTGCTAGAGAAAAATATTAAACATTAACATGGAAAAATCCTTCTGAATTTAAGCTGCTAGCAAAGAAAAAAATCCGGCAGTGCCTTCTCACTGCCGGACTTTTTTAGAGAACTCTAGAGAGCCTTGGGGGTGGGTACACTCTAGAGTAAGGGGGGAATCTATCAATATCGATAATTCCACATATATCTGAGAACTCTACTTCAATCTTTTGTAGAATATTACTGTTTTCTTCAATAAAGTGTCTCCTGGTGGATTGGGATAATATCTTTACAGGCAATTCTATTTCAAACCTGGTACCTGTTCCTTCTTCACTTTCTACTGATATATTTCCTTCGTGCAATTCAACGAAAGCCTTAACAATAGCTAATCCTGTTCCTGAACCCTCATGTGCTCGCGTAAGAGATCTATCCCCTTGAATAAATACATCAAATATATTAGATAATTTATCACTGGGAATACCTTCTCCTTGATCCTCAACTACTATTGAAATACTTTTTCCTCTATCAATAACAATAATATCAATGTCGCTATCCTCTTTTGAAAACTTTATTGCATTTGACAATAGATTTAAAATAACTCTTTCTATCTTTTCCTTATCAAAAGCCATTCTTTTTTCATAAGCATTGATACAGAGGTTTAAATTAATGCCCTTTTGATGAGCAGCAAAAGCTGCATATTTTACTAAGTCTTTAATTACAGAAACAATATCATCATTTCCTAAATTTAGCTTGCATAAGCCTTGTTGAAACTCTGTAATATCAATAAAATTATTTATAGTTCTTTGGAGTCTATAACTATTAGTTTTTATAGAAGCCAGATATCTATCAAACTTATCCTTGCTTTCTGATATCCAGTCGTTTTCCTTAAGATTTAAAGTTAATAATTTTTGCGCACCTAGAATAATATTTAAGGGAGTCCTTAGTTCATGAGATATAATACTAATAAGCTCTAAATTACTGTTTAAGCTCCATTTTGTTGAATCTGGCTTTTTATACATAAACTCTCACCACCCAAATAATTTATTGTTCAATACCTACCATTTCAATAAACTTATTAACCAAATGTGGATCAAATTGAGTCCCAGAATTATTCTTCAGTTCAATTATTGCCTCATCCTTTCCCACGGTTTTTTTGTATGGCCTTTCATTGGTCATTACATCATAAGAGTCAATAATAGAGATAATTCTAGAGAGCAGAGGAATCTCTTCCCCTTTCAATCCTCGAGGATATCCTTTGCCGTCCCATCGCTCATGATGATATAAGAGAACCTCCGCTATTATTCCTAGCTCCTGGGAAGAATTTGCGATATTATATCCAATTTGAGAATGCTTTTTTACAATTTCCCATTCTTCTTCTGTAAGTGATCCTGGCTTATCTAATATATAATTAGGAATTGCTATTTTTCCTATATCATGTAATAAGGCTAATAAAATTAATTTATCCATGTCCACACTAGAAAGCCCAATAAAGTTTCCAAATTGTATTGATGTTTCTTTCATTCTGTTACAATGGTTACTTGTTTCTAGAGTAGTCTCATGCAAGGTTTTTCTTAATGAATTTATAATTGAACTTCTAAAGCTTTTGCTTTCTATCATTTTGTTAGTATACATTCTGTCTTCTGCCTCATTAAAAACATCTTCAATATTTAAGCAGACTTTTTCCATTACTGCATACCCAATAGAAATACTTGGACTAACCGGTTTTAAATTAGTATTATTACATTTTTCTTTTATCTTCTCGATAAGTTTAATTGCTTCCTCATTTGTAGTGCATGGGGCTGCTATAATAAACTCATCGCCTCCTATTCTTGCTGCCATAAAATTATCCTGGCAGCATTCTAATATTATTTTACCTACTAGATTTAGCAGCTTGTCCCCTTCAAGGTGTCCAAACGCATCATTTATCAGCTTCAATCCATTTACATCCAGCATTATTAAACTTAAAGGCAGCATATCTTCATTATTAAACTTAACAAATTCTTCTTCAAAATAAGTTCTATTGTAAAGTCCTGTTAATTTATCATGATAGCTTAAATACTCTGCAGCAACTTCCGCCTCTTTCCTGCTTGTAACATCTCTTGCAATGACTTGTACCTCATAGGGATATCCATTTTTAAATAAAACACTTTGACTTAACTCAAAAATTAGCTCTTCCTTTGCAGCAGTTATGAATTTCACTTCTAAATTAATTACGTTGTTATGTTTAACTGCGTATACCGGCATATTTATAGTTTCATGATAATCAGGATGTACTAACTGATAAATAGTCATTTTCATTAATTGACTTTTGCTATATCCTAGTACTCTCTCACAGGCTTTATTACAGGAAGTCATCCTTCCATATATAGTTCTCGTATAAACAATATCGTTTGCATTTTCAAACAAGTTTTTATATCTCTCTTCTTCGGCTTTTAATTTTTCCTCAGAAAGCTTTTTTTCCGTTATATCTCTTAATATGCTGCAAAACATCTTTTCTCCGGATATATCAATACCAATTGAACTAACATCCACAACAAATGTACTTCCATCTTTACGTTTATGAACTGTTTCAAAGCTAACCCCTTCATAAATAGCCTTTTCCATTTGATCTTTTACTAAATGCATTGTTTCCTCAGCCCTTAGCTGTTCAATATATTTAGTAAGCAGTTCATCTTTACTATAACCGTACGCCTCCACTGCCGCATTATTCACTTCTACAATTTTTCCCTCTTCATTTATAAATAAGATTATATCCCTTGCGTTCTCAAATAGACTTAAGTATCTTTTTAAAGTGTCCTTAAGTTTAACTATATCCTTAATATTTTCGAATATAGAAACTATCAAAGTTTCAGATAATTTATATATGTAATTGGATTTCCATATACTGAATCTATCATCTTCATAATAGCTGCTGGAAATTGTTACGCTCTCTTCTGTGTTATATGCTTTTCTGAGGGCTTCAACCAATCTTCCTTTTTCAATATTGGGAAAAGCTTCATGTATATCTCTTCCAACTACTTTTGATCTTTCAGCTTTAATTATTCTTTCCCCTTGTAAATTTATATCTTTAATTATAAAAGTCTCACCATTATTTACTACCTCGTAGATTACTGCTCCACTTTTCATGTTAGTAAAAACTCTATGATATATATCTTCCTTGATAAGTTTATTTTGTTCCTTCATCCTTAGTCACCCCCTAATACCATTCTGTGGAAAATAATTGTTTGTTAGTTTCACTAACTATATAGTATCAAATTTTATAATATTTTCCTACAAATATTTCACGAATTGTCAAAATATTAGTACTATATGTTTTTTTCAACATTTTATATTAGAATTTGTTTTATAAAGTGTAACTAATTATA
This sequence comes from uncultured Clostridium sp., assembly GCA_964568335.1. Taxonomy (GTDB): domain Bacteria; phylum Bacillota; class Clostridia; order Clostridiales; family Clostridiaceae; genus Clostridium_AT. The sequence goes on along the minus strand of CAZMQY010000198.1, from coordinate 1,804 downwards.
AAGTTTTTTTGTTCATCTCTTGCACTTTAATAGGATGAAAGCTTGCTAATCATTTTTCCTAGCTTTCCAATGGATTTTATTGATATAATTAATATAACCGGTACAACTTAAAATGAATAAAGGGGATGATTTAAGTGTCTAGAGTTGGCATTGCAATAGCAATAATTTTTCTAGTTTTCTTCTTAATAACCAGCTTTCTTAACTACTTATTTAAAACAAAAAGATTCGTAAAATATCTACCTTCTATAATAAGTTTAATTGCAGCGGTAATTAACTATGTGCTGGCCAGAACCAGCCAGGCAGACGGCTTTAAAGATCTTGCCTATTTTATAATGAGTATGTTTTTGTTTATAGGCTCTGTCTCAGGCTTTCTCAGCGCAATGTATTTTGATTTTCGTAAGAAGAATGGAAAATAAAAATCAACATGCAAAAACCCCTCAAATAGAGCATCTATTCGAGGGGTAAAATATACGTTAATTAAATTATGCGTTAATTAAATAGCTGTAATATTTTCTGCTTGAGGTCCTTTTTGTCCTTGAGCAACATCAAAAGAAACCTTTTGACCTTCTTGAAGTGACTTATAACCTTCTGATTTTATTTGAGAAAAATGTGCGAAAACATCTTTTCCATCTTCTCCTGTAATAAATCCAAAACCTTTTTCTGAATTAAACCATTTTACTGTACCAGTCATTTAACTGTACCTCCGAAATTTTATTATTCTTAAACTCATTGCAATAATTCACTAATAAAATTTCGATGTCATCATACTATTATTTGAAAGTACTATATTGAAATATATTTTGTTGAATTGTTAACCATCAATTTAAGTTCTTACTAATAATAACACACTTCATTAAATAAAACAAGTTATTTTTTTAATTTACACATTTATACAAATTGTTTGTATAATCCGTCTCAATAGTATATGATTAAAGGATATGGCAGCCAGAAGGTTCTTATTGGCTTTCCATTGAGAGGGTGAAGCAATATGGAACTAGTTCAGCCAATAAGAGATATGAACTTAATTAATAAGCTAAAAGCAGAATTATTAAAAAATGGCTACAAAGACTACTTACTATTTGATATCGCTATAAGTACAGGTTTAAAGATTATGGATATATTAAACCTTACAGTCTGGGATGTGAAAAACAAGTGTGAAATTGAAGTTAAGGAAGGTAAAACTGGCAGACTGCTTAAATACGCTGTATCTACTGAAATTCATGAAGAATTTGACAAGTTTATACTTGGAATGTCCGCAGGGGAATTGCTGTTTGCAAATAAAAAAGGTGGAAAGAAGCCTATAACAGACAAGCAAGCCTATAAGTTCCTGAATGAAACAGCTCGAAAGCTTGGTATAAATGCTATTGGCACCCATACACTGAGAAAAACCTTTGGGTATCACCATTATAATAAGCATAAGGATATCGCTTTGCTGCAGAATATATTTAGTCACTCTACCCCTGATATGACTCTTAGATATATAGGTGTTGATGATATGAAAGATATGTCCATTGAGGATTTCTTTCTATAATAAATACATTGAGAGCGTACATAAACTTCTATAATGTACGCTCTCATTTTTATATTCCTGTTCTTAAAGGGTAATGATATAAAAAAGATAGTAAATTTAGGCTCTGGTTAAGGGCTACGTTGAAATTACGCATGTTCTATGATGCTTAGGGAAACTTTCGCTGCACATATAAGACTAATGATTATTTTATTTGCAAAGCCTAAATCTGATAAACTCGCTTTGCTCAAACAGTATCAGATTCTTAACGGCTTTGCAAATAAAATAATCAAAGTC
>CAZMQY010000197.1:0-7077 GCA_964568335.1 uncultured Clostridium sp. | reverse complement strand
TACAATAAGAAAATTTTCAAAGGATCCATTAACCATTGACAATTTAATCGACTTTGGTACTGTTACTAAAGAAATGGCAACCTTTTTAGAGGCCTGTGTTAAAGCAAGGCTGAACATATTTATAAGTGGTGGTACAGGCTCGGGAAAAACAACCACACTTAATGTATTGTCAGCCTTTATCCCAAATGATGAGAGAATAATAACCATTGAGGATGCAGCAGAACTTCAACTTTCCCAAGACCATGTAGTTTCACTGGAATCAAGACCGGCTAATATGGAAGGAAAGGGTTCCGTAACCATAAGAGATCTTGTTAAAAACTCCCTAAGAATGAGACCAGAAAGAATAGTAATAGGCGAGGTACGTGGAGGGGAAGCGTTGGACATGCTTCAGGCTATGAATACTGGACATGATGGTTCTCTCGCAACTGGACATGCTAACAGTCCGAGAGATATGATTGCACGTCTTGAAACCATGGTATTAATGGCAGGTATGGAGCTTCCTATTAAAGCCATAAGGCAGCAAATTGCCGGGGCAATAGATTTAATTGTTCAGCAAACCAGACTTAAGGATGGCTCAAGAAAAATTGTGAATATTACAGAGGTTCAGGATCTGGAAGGTGATGTAGTAGTACTGCAGGATATATTTAATTATAGGCAGCAGAGCATTAGCAAGGATGGAAAAGTCATAGGCAAGATGGTAGCCACTGGAATCAGGCCTAAGTTTTATGACCGGCTTGAAGCCTCTGGCATACACATACCTGCTTCTATATTCAATATAGAGGAGTGGTAACAATGAGAGATATGCTTGTTTTATTTTATTTTATATTCATGTTTTTATTAACCTTGGGTGTAGTATATTACTTCGTAGTTCGTGATCAAAGAGTACAAAGAAGAATAAACTACTATTTGGATATTAATAGAAAGTACAAAAGCTTAAAAAAGAAAAAGCCAAAAGAGAAAATAAGTAAAATAAAAAATATAAGTGAGTTTATTAGGGGTAAGTTATCTGACACAAAACAAGAAAGGATAGAACAATTACTAAGAAGTGCAGGTGCAGAATTAAATCCAGAACAGTATGTTTTACTTAGATGCTTTTTCGCCATTATCCTTGCAGGGATTATATATTTAATTACAGGAAGTGTTATAGCGGCAGTACCTGGTGGAATAGCAGGATATGCTTCGCCTAAGCTATGGCTTAAAAGTAAAACTAAAAAAAGAATTCAGAAATTTAATGAAAGCTTGCCTGATATGATTTCAACAATAATAGGGTCATTAAGGGCAGGTTACAGCTTTCCACAAGCTTTAAAAACAGTTTCTGAAGAGTGTGAATCACCAGTTAAGGAGGAAATTACACTTTTACTGAAGGAAATGAGCTATGGGGTTACTGTGGAAGAGGCTTTAAATAATTTAAATAAAAGAATGCCCAGTAATGACCTTGAAATCATGATACAGGCCATCCTTATTCAAAGATTGGTTGGAGGAAATCTTTCTACCGTTCTTGAGACCATTGTAAAAACTATAAGAGAAAGAAATACCTTGGAACGCCAGGTTCAAACTCTTACTTCTCAGGGTAGAATGTCAGGAAGAGTTATTGGATTACTGCCTGTAGCAATTGGTTTTGTAATTTACTTAATCAACCCAGAGTATATGGTTGCTTTTTTCGGTAATATGATTGGAAAGATTCTTATATCGGTTGGAGTGCTGTTTGGAATAATCGGCTTTATTCTAATCAACAAACTTACAAAGATTGAGGTGTAAAATATGCTGCTTATATCCTTTTTATTAACTATTTCGCTGGTTTTCTTGTTTATAATATTAAGGCTTTTTGAGCCAAAGAATAAGGTGAAAAAAAGAATAGATACCTTTATGCAGGATGAAACTGATGGTACTAAAGACAAGGAGTATACTAAAGTTTCGCTGAAAGAAAGAGTAGGCCTTTTAAAGAATATAGTTCTAAACATGAGAGGAAAAACAGAAGGGTATTTCAACAATAAAATACCGTCAAGAAAGGATGCGGACTTGGAGAAGAGGCTTCTTCAGGCTGGAAATCCTTTTGGAATGACAGTTATTGACTTTCATGTTTTTAAATTGGCATTAATTATACTTTTGCCTGTGATTTTTTTCGGTTATGGAAAGCTTTTGGGCACTGGGAGGGGTGGAATGGTCATACTTGCTTTGATAGGAGTCATTGCAGCGATATTTATTCCTACCTATTATATAAACTCGAAAATTAAAGCAAGATTTAAACAAGCTCTCAGGGAACTTCCGGATTTTCTTGATCTTTTGACAGTTAGTCTTGAGGCAGGACTTGGATTTGATTTGGCGCTAAATAAGGTAATATCAAAGAGAAACGGAATCCTGTCTTCAGAATTTCACATAAGCCTTGAAGAGATGAGGCTTGGAAAGACAAGAAAGGAAGCTTTGACAGGAGTTAAGGAACGACTGGGCTTTGATGAGCTAAAATCATTAATTAACGGTATTCTTCAAGCTGAGAAATTAGGAATAAGCATGGTACAGATTTTTAGAATAAAGTCTCAGGAGGAAAGAGAGAAAAGAAGACAAAGAGCAGAGGAAGAGGCAATGAAGGCTCCAATAAAGATATTATTTCCTCTTGTACTTTTCATTTTCCCCAGTCTGTTTATTGTAATACTTGGTCCTATAGTAATACAGTTTATGACGGTATTTAGTTCAAAATAGCTTGAAAGGATCTTACGGAATATGGAGGTATATGCATGAGGGTTATAAAAATCGAAGGAATAAAAGAAGATTCTGCATTGGTACAAACAGCACTAGAGGAGTTTTTATGCTATAATCCAGTATTCATTATCAACAAGGAAAAGGAACTTTATAAATTTATTGAAGAACTTCAGATTGATGATAATTTTTTATATATACTAAAGGTCGCAAAAGAAATAGAGTTTTATGGTATCTATGCAGAACTTAGGGATAAGGCTACGGATAAAATCATTAAACGAAATATTTCCTGTCTAAGTAAGCTTCTGGAGGAAATAGAGGAAGAGGATGCATCATTGCTTCAGCTTATTATTGATACAGAAGATAAGACTATGGTTAGCGATGTAATGCAGGCGCTGATATACTTGAATATCAACCTGGAAGTAATGATGAAGAAGGAAAAACGGGATAGAGAGATAGTTAATGCTTTTAAGCAAAAGTTTTATAAAATAAAGAACGCTATACTTGATGCCAAATATGCTGTTAAGGGTATACAGGTTATTGATGAACTAGCAGGGGAGAAGGAAACGGTCTTTAACTTGCTGTATGATATTGAGACGGATTTAGATAAGGCTAAAGAGAGAGATTTGAATATTGCAGTAATGGCTACTAAAAAAGCTGGCAAAAGCGTTGTGGTAAATTCTTTTCTTGACGAGCAGTATGCACCGACCAGTTTTGAGCTTCCAACTCCAAATACCTGCGTGTATAAGAAAAGCTCCGATAATAGGATTAGCTTAGTATATAATGGGCAGCATACCTATTTTAATTCACCTGAGGAGATTTACAAATATACCTATGATGAATTCAAGCGTGCGCAAAACGATGCCGAATGTGCATGTACCTTGGAGGATATGGAAATACATTATATCAACAATAAGAATGATTTCGCAGCTTTTACAGTTGTAGATACTCCTGGACCCAATTATGCGGGTGCTAATGATAACCTAAATGGTGAAAACATGCATAAAAAGAGTGCGTATCAGTGGATTGAAAAATCAGATGTGGTACTTTTTTTAGTAAATTATTCAAACTATCTTTCTACTGATGAGGAACAGTTTTTCAGAGATATAAAGTCACAGTTTGAAAAATATGATAAGTTTTATTCTCTTGTTGTAGTAGTAAATAAGCTTGATGAGATGTATATGAGCGAATGCGAGAATAAATCGGTAGTGAGGTTTTTGGATTATATCAAATGCAAGCTTTATGATTTAGGATACAAAGGATTTGTGGTGTTGGGTACATCTGCTAGAACGTACTTTGATGCTGTTAAGGTTTCTAGAATTGACAGCGATACATTAGAAGAAATAGGAGAAAAGACTTCAATTGAAAAGCTTAATGGAGATGCATTAAGGGGAAGATTAAAGAAACTAAAAAGAAAATTTATAGGAAAATCCAATATGACCATACTAAGTTTTGTAGATGACCAGCTTGAGAAGCTTGAATGCTTTCATGGGTTGGAGGATGCCTCATTAAATACACTGAAAATAAAGAGTGGTATACGAAAGCTGAAAGAGTATACAACTTATGTGGCAATCCAAAAGGCCAATACAGAACTTTATGCATCGCTTATAAGAAGTATAGATGAGAAATTTGTAAGAATAAAAAATATGGATATTATTAAGAATCTGATAGATTCTAAAATTGAAAAGCAGGATCAAATTGAAGAGTTTGAGAATATGCTGCAAAATATGATGACAAGCTTTGAGTCTATTGAGAATGAAATAAATGATAAATTAAGCTTTGAAAGCCTGCAGGATAACTTATTTAATGAGATAAGGGCATCAAGAAACAACAGGGTAGAATTGGTGTCTGAAGAATATGAAGACAGGATTAATGATTTCTTTATGAAGTTAAAGTATAGAGATTCAGATGAACTTGGAGAAATGAAGAATATAGGCATCAACATTAATTTTTCAATAGATAATAAAATCATTGAAGAAGAATTTGATAACTTAATTGCAAAATTCTTATTAAAGGCAAATGATGAGCTTGATGAAAAGGAAAGATACTTTAAAGAATTTGATACTAGAATAAAAGAGATTGTTCATGCTTTTAGCGAGAAAGTTAAAAAAGAGTATGATTTAGGCAATTTCAATATTGAAGTACCCAAAATTGAGCATGCTTTTAATAGAAAATCGCTTGTTAGAATTCCAAAGATAAACTTGGATAATATTCTCGTTACAGAAAAGGTTCTTGACAGTATAGAGTTCAAGCAAAACATTTTGGAGAAGTTTATCAGCAATATAACAGACAAGAAGATAGGTACTTATACAATGGACAGCGACAACTTAAGAGGAGTAAGAAAAAGCTGGCTTGAATTAGTGAGAAAAAATATCCAAGGTGAATATATAGCTTCTTATAGCGTACTTGAAGGAAATTTGCTGGGTTCTATAAATGAACTAAAGATTCAAATTGATAAAGCAGCAGATAGTCTCACAAGCAGTTATAAAGAAACATTTAGCGATATTTTAAAGGATTTATCAACCTGCAAAATGGACGTAGAAGAACAAATGCGATATCTGGATGCTAAGCTTCAGTTCCTAAATTATCTTGAGGAAAGAATGGAGGAATTCACGGGAATTTGGACTGCAATACGAACGGATGCAGCAGTAGTGTAATGTATGAATTCTTAACTTATGCAATTGTCTCGAGAGCTTGTGATGAAAGCATCATTAAAATACTATTCCCTCTAGTATTGATTTTCTCCCTTTTGACTTCATGATGTTTTAGCACTTTCGTCACATGCCTCATCATATAGATAGAAAAAAGTATTATGGAAAAACCATCAAGTATAAGTATAGGCTTGGTGGTTTTTCTATTGAAAATCGTGGTCATATGATATAATCTATAGAGAAATAATCTTTAGAGGTGGTTGTGTACATGAAAATTTCAAGGGAAGACTTTTTAATGAAATACCATCTAACCGAAAATGAAATTATAAATATAGGAATGGACTGGAATACTCTTAACACTATTTATTCAGACTACAATATATATAGGAACATTTACGAAACTCAGGCTAACTTTATTGCCAGCACCTTAAGAACTCATGGAAAGATACATTCTGTAAAATCAAGAGTGAAAGAGCCTGAGCATTTACTTGAAAAAATAATTAGAAAGACTCCTGATAGAAGGGTGAAATATGGAGATAACTTTAAATTTACTGTTGAAAATTATAAGGAACAGATTACAGACTTAATAGGTGTTAGAGCCATACATATTTTTAAACAAGACTGGGAAGAAATACATAGGTTTATCACTAATATGTGGAAGGTTGTGGAGATTACTGCAAATGTAAGAGAAGGCGATGATACAAAGAGGTTTGAAGAGCTAAATATTCAAATTCATTCAAGAAAATCAGGCTATCGTTCCGTACATTACTTAATAGAGTCCTTTCCAACAAATCATAAGGTTATAGCCGAAATTCAGGTGAGAACAATTTTTGAAGAAGGCTATGGTGAAATAGACCATCAGCTTAGATATTCTCATGATGAAATTCCTGAGGTATTAGCACTTAATCTTTTGTTATTAAATCGTTTGGTAGGCAGTTCTGATGAAATGGCGTCTTTAATAAATATGATGAATAGAAACTGGACAGAGATGGAAGAGAAGTATGAAAGAATAATTGATAACAAGAATAGAGAGATACTAAAGCTTAGGGATATGATACAAAGTTCAACGAATATTGAAGTGGAAGATAAGCAGGAAATTTTAAAGAGCCTTGAAAAGATAATTATGAAGGAAGATTTGATGAACTTTACGGAGGATTTAAGTAAGCCTTTAATTGAATAAAACAAATAGAGGAGAGCAACTAATGATTAAGAACATAATTTGGGATTTTGATGGAACCTTGTTTAACACTTACCCTGCTATGGTTTATGCTTTTAAAAGAGCCTTGAAGGATAGACACATAGAAGAGAGTGAAGAAAATATATTAGACTACATGAAAGTATCATTTTCAACTGCAGTTAATCATTTTAATGAGCTTTATAAGCTGGATAGCAACTTCGTGGAAGATTATAAAACTTACGAAAAAAAATCGGACGCAAGTAAAATAATTCCATTTCCTTATGCTAAACAAGTTTGTAAGAAGCTTGTGAATAAAAGTGGCAGAAATTTTATATTAACTCATAGAGAAGAGGAAACTGCCCTGAAGATTTTAAGCTTTCATAACATGGAAGAATTATTTACTGAAATAGTTACAATTGATAAGGGCTTTAAAAGAAAGCCTGATGCGGAGGGGTTTTTATACCTTACTGATAAATATAGCATGAATAAAACTGAAACCTTAGTTGTAGGCGACAGAGACATTGAAATAATAGGTGCCAAAAATTCAGGACTAAG
>CAZMQY010000196.1:0-7102 GCA_964568335.1 uncultured Clostridium sp. | reverse complement strand
AGTAACATTTTTGAAGTCTAGACCTTTGGCAATCATTTGAGTTCCAATCAAGAAATCTGCTTTATGTTCTTTAAAGGAGTTATAAATTTCTTCGTAGGAATTTTTTTTTCTTGTAGTATCAAAATCCATTCTTAAGGTTCTAGCCTTTGGAAAGTATTTAGTAATCTCTTGTTCAATTTTCTCTGTACCTACTCCAAAGTATTTTACATATTTGCTTCTGCACTTTGGACATATATTTGTAGATTTTTTCTTCATGCCGCAATAGTGGCACTCTAAAACATTATTCTCATGATGGTAAGTTAATGAAATATCACAATTATCACATTTGAAAACATAACCACATTTTCTACAGGAAACAAAAGGAGAATAACCTCTTCTATTCAAAAATAAAATAATTTGCTCATGTCTAATGAGACATTTTTCAATTTCCTCATATAGTCTTTTACTAAATATAGATTTATTATCAGCTATAAGTTCTTCTCTCATGTCTACTAGTTCGATATGCGGCAACACAGCATTATCAGCTCTGTTCTTTAACGTAATGAGTTCAATATCGCCATGTTTAGACTTATAGTAGGTTTCAATGGAAGGGGTAGCAGACCCAAGTATAAGCTTAATATTTTTATTTTTACATCTGTACTGTGCTATTTCTGCAGCAGCGTATTTAGGATCACCATCTGACTTATAGCTGGTTTCATGCTCCTCATCTATAACTATGAGCCCAAGATTGTTAAATGGTAAGAAAATAGCTGAACGAGCACCTATGGCTACCTTAACCTGACCATTTTTTACTCGAAGCCACTCATCATATTTTTCTCCTTCGGAAAGTTTGCTGTGAAACACAGCAATATTTCTACCAAATCGTCCTTTAAATCTTTCAACCATCTGTGGAGTTAAGGATATTTCCGGTACCAATATGATAGAATCCTTTCCTTCTCGAAGCATCTGGCTTACTAAATTCATATAAATTTCAGTTTTTCCACTTCCAGTTATACCATGGATTAAGAACTTACCTTTGTTCGAAGCATTTATTGTGTCTACTGTATGCTGCTGATCCTTATTTAATACTTTTTCAGTGTATTCATCAAAATTTCTTTCATCATACCTATTAGTAACAATCTTTTTAGTGGTTAAAAACCCGTACTTTAAAAGGGTATTTAATGAAGAAGTAGAAAAACCAAATTTTTTATAAAGTTCATTTTTATTGAACTTACCATTATTCTTCAAAATCTCGTTATAAATGGATATATATGGTTCTTTAAAATACTTTCCTTCAAGAGATTTGCCGCAAAATAAAACTTGATTGAGCTTGCTTCCCATTCCTTTTATAATACCATTAGGAAGAATAGCTTTTATACATTCCATGTATGTGCACAGATATCTTTCTCTCATATGCTTTATTAAGTCTAAGTCCTCAGATCTTAACAGTGGATAATCCTCGCATAATTCTGCTATTTCCTTTATATTTGCTGCGGTTTCACAATCATTATAAAGGTCCAGAATAAAGCCATCAATTTTTTTGTTTCCTATACCAAAAGGAACTTTTACTCTATAACCACACTCCAAAGCTTCCTTCCACACATCTGGTATGGAATAGGTAAATAATTTGTCAACCTGTATTGAATTGTTATTAACTATAATTCCAGCATATTTGTACACTTAATCACCCTTTATGGTTGTAAATTAAAAAGGGCTTTCCTGAATAAAATAATACCAGGTTTGCCCCAAAAGTAATAATTATTTTATGAATTTATCAAGTTAAAGAGTTCCCTAGCTACCAATCTTTTTGGCATTTTATCTAATTGTTTAGAAGTACCATCTTTGCTTATTATAAAAACTTCATTTTCATCAGATGCAAAACCTACTTCAGTGTCTGATATGTCATTTGCCACAATAAAATCTAAGTTTTTCCTAATAAGCTTCGCTTTAGCATTTTCGATTAAATCATTGCTTTCAGCAGCAAAACCTATAAGAACCTGTTGTTTTTTTAATTCACCAAGCTTCTTTAAAATATCATTATCCCTTATGAAGCTTAAAGTCAAATTATTTTCCTTCTTCTTAATTTTTTGGGGAGAATAATATTCGGGTTTATAGTCAGCTACCGCTGCAGATTTTATAACAATATCCTGAGTAGGAAATTGTTCTAGTACTTTGTCATACATATCCTGATTTGTTTTAACGCTGATGAAATCCACACCGAAGGGGGGTGTAATATTAGTGGGACCGGAAATTAACGTAACTTTTGCTCCTCTATCCCTAGCCTCTTCAGCAAGAGCGTACCCCATTTTACCAGTAGATCTATTTGTTAGATATCTAACAGGATCTATGTTCGCTATGGTAGGACCAGCTGTTATTAGCACTTTTTTATTTAGCATATCTTTTTTATCATATAGCATGCTCATGGTTATATCCGTAATAAGACTGGTGTCAGCAAGCTTGCCTTCGCCTAAATCCCCACATGCTAATCTGCCACTTGCAGGGGATATAAAATTATATCCCAATTTAATTAATTTCCTAATATTCTCTTGAACTATAGGATTCTTATACATATTTGTATTCATAGCTGGAGCAAATATTACTGGTGCAGTTGTTGCCATGATAGTTGTAGAAAGCATGTCATCTGCAATGCCATTAGATATTTTTCCTATTATGTTAGCAGTTGCTGGAATGATTAGCATTAAATCCGCCTTTTTGGCAAGAGAAATATGCTGTATTTCCCATGCCTTAGGCTCAGCAAACATATCTGTCATAACCATATTCTGGCTTAAAGACTGAAAGCTTAATGGGGTAACAAATTCCAAGGCGCTTCTAGTCATAATTACAATTACATTTATGTTTTTCTTTTTAAGATTGCTGATTACATCTAATGCTTTATAGGCGGCAATCCCACCGCAAACTCCAATCACCACTGTTTTTTGACTGGTCATGCTATTTTATTCCTTCTTTCATGGTTTCATAAGTAATTTCACCGAAATTTACTTCATTTATAGCCACAGTTAAAGGTTTATATTTCTCAGTATCAATCAGCGGCTTGCTTCCGTCAATAATTTGTCTTGCCCTTTTTGAAGTAATAATTACTAAAGAGTATCTATTATCAACTTTCTTTAATAAATCTACAATTGATGGATTAATCATAGAGTTGCTCATGTATTAACTCCTCCTTCGAATTTAAAATAGTATCTTTTAATCTGTCCACTCGGCATCTCTCAGCAATAACAATACTTTCAATTTTTTTTACTGCCTCGTCTACAGTATCATTAACAACTGCATAACTATATTTGGAAACATAATTTATCTCTTTATAAGCTGATTTAAATCTTGTCATTAGGGATTCAGGAGTTTCACTGCCTCGGTTTATTATCCTTTGCTTTAACTCTTCCATAGAAGGTGGAAGAATAAAAATAAAAATACCTTCACGGTAAGCTTCCTTAACCTTTAATGCACCCTGAATATCTATCTCGAGAATAACATCCTTGCCGCTGTTCAACATTTCTAATACATTAGATTTAGGTGTTCCATAAAAGTTTCCATAAACCTCTGCATATTCTAAAAAATCATCTTCATCAATTCTTCTTTTAAAATCTTCTTTCGTAATAAAATAATAGTTCTTTCCTTCTATTTCACCTTGTCTTGGCTGTCTCGTGGTTGCAGAAACTGAAAGCCAAAATTCATTATTATCCAAAAGAGCTTTGCATATAGTACCTTTACCAGCTCCAGATGGACCGGAAATAACTAATAATAGTCCACTTTCGTTCATTATTCATCTACCTCATCAATTTCCACTTCATCCTTGTTTGTTGATAATCTATGGGCAACTGTTTCAGGTTGAACGGCTGATAAAATGACATGATCACTATCAGTTATAATAACTGCTCTAGTCCTTCTTCCATAGGTAGCGTCAATAAGCATGCCTCTGTCTCTCGCTTCCTGAATAATTCTTTTTATCGGTGCTGATTCTGGGCTGACTATTGCTACAAGTCTATTTGCTGAAACAATATTTCCAAAGCCTATATTAATTAATTTAATACTCATATTAATCCTCCTACCTTATTCAACATTTTGAACTTGCTCTCTAATTTTTTCTATCTCATTTTTCATATTTAAAACGGTATTGGTCAATTCTAAGTCATTAGCTTTAGACGCTATAGTATTGGTTTCTCTATTCATTTCCTGTATGATAAAATCTAATTTTCTTCCGATAGGTTCCGCAAGCTCTAATGTTTCTCTCATTTGGACAATATGGCTGTTAAGTCTAACAATTTCTTCATCAACATTTGACTTATCTGCAAAAATTGCAACTTCCATTGCTATACGACTCTCATCAAGCTTAGCATCATTTAATAATTCTTTAACTCTCTTATTAAGCTTTTCCTTATACTCTACGGAAATAGATGGAGCTCTTTCAGCAATTTTATTCAAAAGCTCAGTTATGTAGCTGCATCTTGATAATATGTCTTCCTTTAATTTAAGACCTTCTCTTTCTCTCATTGCTATGAGCATGGCTAATGCATCCTCTAATGCACAGCTTAAACTATTCCAAATCTTTTCAATATCCTCTTCCTTTTGATTTATAGTTATTACATCAGGAAATCTAGCTACAAGTGAAACAGAAATATCGTCTCTGATATCATATCTATCCTTAATTTCTTTAAGACACTTAATATAACTATCAGCTAAAGCAAAATTAAAATTAGCAGCCACATTAGTTGATGCTATAACATTCTGTGTTATATAAACATCAATCTTCCCTCTGCTTATTTTCTCTGTGACAGATTTTCTTATTCTTTCTTCAAGGGAAGTTAAGTTTCTTGGCATTCTAATGTTTAGATCCAGGTATCTATGATTAACGCTTTTTACTTCAATAATAAAACTTTTACCCTCTTCTTCTCTGCTGCCTCTCCCAAATCCAGTCATACTTTTGGTCATATTTAATCACCCTTCCGACCCATTATTCAGTTCATACCTAATTATACATAAACCATTCCTAAAATTGCAAGATAAATTTGCTTATAAGGTTTATTTTGGAGATAGTATAATCATAATTATAAAATTATTGTAAAGGTGCTCCTATAAAGAATAAGCACCTTTACTTTATTTTTAAGACGCTACTAATACTTTTTTAGTCTCTTTAACGCAGAACTTATTTCTTCCTTATCTTTTGTTAGTGCAATTCTAAAATAACCATCCCCGGCACTTCCAAAGGCTGTTCCGGGTGTTACTACTATACCATAAGTATTTAAGAGCTCTTCGCATAGATGTTCCGTAGTATAATTAAAAGGAACTTTGCACCAAATATAAAAGGTTCCTTTACTCTTAAAGAACTGAATATTATGATCCCTAAGTATTTTCTCTGCTTCAAGCTTTCTTTCTAAATAAACCTTTCTAATATTGTTAATATAGTCCTTGTTCAATTTTAATGCTTCTATAGCAGAATATTGTATCGGAATAAACTGTCCTGAATCAACATTACTTTTAACTTTTAACAAGGCTTTTATTATTTCCCTACTACCTACAGCATATCCTATACGAAATCCAGTCATATTATACATTTTAGAAAAAGTTCCAAATTCTATACATTGTTTTTTATCGAACTGCAAAATACTTATAGGGTTTTCATTTGGTTCGATTATCTCATTATAAGCTCCATCGTTTATTAAAACAATATCATATTTTCTGCAGTAATCAATTGCCTCAGTATAAAAGCTTTCATTCGCAGTTGCGCCCGTGGGATTGTTTGGATAGTTGAGTATCAATATGTTGCTTTTATCTGCAACTTCATCAGGTATGCTAGTCAGGTCAGGCAGAAAGTTATTTTTCTCCAAAAGGTCTAATTCATAAGTTTCAACTCCCCATAGACGAGAACAGGTTTTGTATACAGGATAACCTAGGCTTGGTACAATAGAATAGTCTCCGATTCCACAAATTGCAGGGATAACATTATTTATTCCTTCTTTTGAACCAATTAAAATTAATACTTCATCAATATTTAGCTGTACCGAATAAATTTCATCATAATATTTTATTATTGCCTTCTTTAATTCCTCAATTCCATCGTAGGGAGGATATTTATTATAATTTTTAACACTAAGACCTTTTATGAGTCCTTCTATGATGCTGCTATCTACTGACAAGTCAGGATCACCGATACTTAAGTCAGTTAATTCTCTGCCTAAAGTAAGTAACCCTTTCTTAATCTCGTCTAGCTTTTGAAAATGATATTCTGATAAGGAACTTAATCTATAGTTAAGCTTCATTAATATTCCCCCAAAGTATAGTTTTTTATTATTTTATTCATTTCAATATTCAAGTGTTACTAAACTTTAAGGATGAAAAAAGATTGAAAATGGGCTAATCCATTTCAATCTTAAAAATATTAATGATATTGATAATGTCCCGATTCAAAAATTTCTTTTAGTTCACTTAAGTTGTTAGTCTTACTTAAAGCTAACATCAGTTTAATTCTTGCCTTTTGACCTGGAAGGTTGTCACCAAAAATTACTCCTAAATTTCTAAGCTCTTTTCCACCACCAGGATAACCATAAGAATCCAACACTCTCCCTTGAAAACACCTTGATACTAAAACAACAGGAATACCGTTCTCTATAGCTCGCTTTACTCCATTTACCATATAAGGAGGAATGTTTCCCCTGCCCAATGCTTCTATAACTAAACCTTTTGAACCTTCATTCAAACAAAAATCTACATATTTAGAATCCATGCCGGCAGCACATTTAATTAAATCTACCCTAGGCTCAATCCCTTCTACCAAAATGTGCTGTTTTCTAATACTGTCTCTATAGAAAATAACCTCATTGCTATCTACGATACCTATAGGACCAAAGTTTGGACTTTTAAAAGTATCCAAACTCATTGAATTTGCCTTTGTAACCTCGCTGGCACAATTAAGTTCATCATTAAGGCAAACAAGAACTCCTCTATTTTTGGCTTCATCTGAAATAACAGTACAAATAGATGCAGCCAAATTAGCAGGTCCATCATAGCCTAGCTCTGAACTATTCCTCATAGAGCCAGTCACCACAACTGGCTTAGAATTATTTATAGTTAAATCAAGTAGATAAGCAGTCTCTTCCAAAGTATCGGT
>CAZMQY010000195.1:0-7105 GCA_964568335.1 uncultured Clostridium sp. | reverse complement strand
TAAATATAGAAAAGAAGTTAACTAGTTATCTAGATAAGAAGATATCTAGTTATCTAGTTAGTACTAATAATGGACAGCTACAAGGGAGGCTTATAATAAATGCTGCAGGAGTTTTTGCAGACGAAATAAATAATATGGTAAGCAGCAACAAGCTAAGCATTATTCCAAGAAAGGGAGAGTACTGTCTATTTGACAAGGAAGCAGGTGATTTAGTTTCAAGAACTATTTTTCAGCTTCCAACGGCAATGGGCAAGGGAGTGCTTGTTACACCTACAGTGAATGGAAATCTTTTATTAGGGCCTAATGCCGTTGATGTTGAGGATAAAGCTGATCTAATTACATCAAGAGAGGGCCTGGAGGAAATAGTAAATAAGGGCAAGCTTAGCATTAAAGCATTACCTATGAATAAAATTATTACTTCCTTTTCAGGTCTTAGAGCTCACAGCTTAGCTGACGATTTCATTATAGGAGAAGCTGAGGATGCAGAAAATTTTATAAACGCAGCAGGTATAGAGACCCCTGGTCTTTCCAGTGCGCCTTCCATAGCTGTTATGGTGGAAGAATTAGTAGTCGATAGGTTAAAGCCTCTTAATAATAGCGGCTTTAATCCAATAAGAAAAGGAATTCCTAAGTTTAGAGAGCTAAGCAATGAAGAAAGAAATGAGCTTATAAAGAAAAGACCTGAGTATGGAAGAATAGTTTGCAGATGTGAGGTTGTAACAGAGGGAGAGATAATTGACTCTATAAGAAGGCCATTAGGAGCCAATACCCTGGACGGAGTAAAGAGAAGGACAAGAGCAGGCATGGGAAGATGCCAAGCGGGTTTCTGTTCAGCCAGAGTGCTTGATATTTTAGCAAGAGAATTAGATATAGAGCCAATAGAAGTTACAAAATTTGGAGGAGCTTCGAGACTTTTGGTTGGCAGGAATAAGGAAAGTTTTAAATAAGGGGGGATTTTAAGATGCAAGAATATGATATAGTCATAATCGGCGGAGGACCTGCAGGGCTTGCAGCTGCTATTGCTGCAAAGGAGGAAGGTACCGAAAGCATACTAATATTAGAAAGAGAAAACCAGCTTGGTGGAATACTAAATCAATGCATTCATAACGGCTTTGGTCTTCATACCTTTAAGGAGGAGCTGACGGGGCCGGAATATGCCCAAAGATTTATAGATAAGGTAATAGAGCAGCATATATCCTATAAATTAAATACAATGGTGCTGGATTTAAATAAGGATAGGATAATAACAGCTGTAAATGATGTTGATGGAGTAGTAGAAATAAAGGCTAAGTCAGTTATACTTGCTATGGGCTGCAGGGAAAGACCAAGGGGAGCCATTAATACACCGGGAAGCCGCTGTTCGGGCATATATTCCGCAGGAACTGCTCAAAAGTTTGTAAATGTTAAGGGACAGCTTCCGGGAAGGGAGATTGTAATATTAGGTTCTGGAGATATTGGCCTTATAATGGCAAGAAGAATGACTCTTGAAGGCTGCAAGGTTAAGGCTGTAGTTGAGCTTATGCCTTATTCCAGCGGACTTAAAAGAAATATTGTGCAGTGTTTGCACGATTATGATATCCCACTAAAGCTTAGCCATACTGTTATAGATATAAAGGGTAAGGACAGAGTTGAGGGAGTTACTATAGCTCAGGTAGACTCCAATAGAAAGCCTGTAAAGGGAACAGAAGAATATATTCCTTGCGATACTCTGCTTTTATCCGTAGGGCTTGTACCTGAAAACGAGCTTTCTAAAAAAGCTGGTGTAGCTTTAAGCAATGCTACCAGCGGCCCAGAGGTGAACGAAAGCATGGAAACTAATGTGGAAGGAATTTTTGCCTGCGGAAATGTGCTTCATGTTCATGATTTAGTTGATTATGTAACCTTAGAGAGCTATACTGCTGGGAAAAATGCTGCCAGGTTTGTAAAAGGGCAAAAGAATAGGGAAGGAAGTACAATAGAAGTTATTGCTGATAGCGGCATAAGCTATATTGTGCCTAAGTATATCAATCCTTCCAATGTTGAAGACCATATTGAGATTAAATTTAGAGTTAAAGAAGTATTTAATAGCAAGTATATATCTGTTTATTTTGAGGATAAGAGAGAACTTCATACTAAAAAGAAGGTATTGGCTCCCGGTGAAATGGAACTTGTTAAGGTTAAAAAAGACTTGCTTAACAAGCATTATGATTGTAGAAAAATAATTATCAAGGTGGAGGGAGAGTAAGCCATGGAAAAAAGAGAACTCATATGTATAAGCTGCCCTCTTGGCTGTAATTTAGAGGTTGATTTAACAGATGAAAGTAATATTAAGGTGAAGGGAAACAGCTGCAAGCGTGGAGAGGTCTATGGCATCAAGGAATGTACAAATCCTACAAGAATCGTAACTTCTACTGTACTTGTGAAAAACGGAGCAGAAGAGGTGGTGCCGGTAAAAACCGAAAGGGATATACCTAAGGCTAGAATTTTTGACTGTGTAAATCACTTAAAGGATATTGAGATAGAGGCCCCTATAATAATTGGACAAATTATAGTAGAAAATATTTTAGGAACAGGGGTAAATATTGTAGCTACTAAAAATGTGAGCAAAGTTTAGTTTTAGCATCATAGAAAATGATTTGAATATTTAATGAAAAACTCAAGCGAAGGCTTGGGTTTTTAGCATCTATATATTTGTCAAGCAGATGTGATATTATTATAATAATATCATGAATATAATTAAGGAAGGTAAAACTTATGGAGTATTTTCAACATATAGATAAGCTGCTGTTAAATTTCTTATCTCAGGGGATTAAAAATAGTTTTTTCGATATTTTAATGCCTTTTTTTTCAATTATCAATAATCATGGGGAAGTATGGATAGCTCTCTCTATTATTCTCATGATAAACAAGAATACCAGGATACGAAGGCTGGGTATTTCAGTACTTATAGCCTTAGCATTAGGAGAAATATTAGGAAATGAGATTCTTAAGAATATCATAGCTAGACCAAGACCTATAGGAGCTGAGTTTAACTTTAATTTCATTATAAAATTGCCTAAATCTTATTCATTTCCTTCAGGACATACTACTTCCTCCTTTGCTGCTTTTGGAGTATTCTTATTCAGCAAGGCAAGATATAAGTATTGGGTGCTTGCATTAGCGTCACTAATAGCTTTTTCAAGGCTGTATCTGCATGTACACTACCCTTCGGATGTATTAGCAGGAATACTTTTAGGACTACTCTGCGGTAAGCTAGCAGTAAGCTTAGGAAAGACTTTCTACAGAAAAAATCAATAGTATTAACAGAAAGAACACAGGAGGATGTATTATGCCAGGAATTATGTATGAAAAAGAGTATGAAGTGCATTACTATGAGGTGGATTACAGAAGACGGGTATTAATAACAAGTATAGTAGATTTTTTAGGAGATATAGCTACAAAGCAGTCAGAGGAGCTTGGTATTGGAATAGAATATTTAAAGGAAAATAAGCTTGCCTGGGTGCTCTATAAATGGAATATAGATATGTATAAGTATCCAGCTTATGGTGATAAAATTAAAGTGAGAACTTGTCCTTATTCTATGAAAAAGTTTTATGCATATAGAATCTTTGAAATATTAAGTTCAGAAGGAGAGCTTTTAGGAAAAGCAGAATCTGTATGGTTCTTAATAAACATAGAAAGAAGGAGACCTGTTAGAATAAGCCCTGATATTTATGACTTTTATGGAGTGAATTTTAATGATGAGAGCATTTTAGAAATAGAAGATATAAAAAGTCCAGCAAGTATAAGCTGTGAGAAAATGTTTAATGTAAGATACAGCGATATAGATACAAATCAGCATGTTAATAACGCAAAGTACATAGCTTGGGCTATAGAAACTGTTCCAATGGAGGTAGTGCTTAATTATACTCTTAAAAATATCAAAGTAACTTATGAAAAGGAAACTACTTATGGTGAGACAGTAAAGATTCTTACTGAAATAAAAAATGAAGAAAACTGTACTGTTTGCTTGCATAAGATTGTTGATAAAGAAGATAAGGAACTTACCCTTCTTAAGACAGTGTGGGGTAAAGATTAAATTGACAATCAATGATGAACAATTAAAGGGGCTGTATCAAAACAACGTTGAGACGCAGCCTCTTTTAATTTGAAAATAACATAAAGCATTTTTTTATAATTGGTAATTCATCATTTGTTATGAAGTCCTTTAGCAGCTAAAAATGCCGAGCTCCATGCCCACTGTAAATTAAACCCTCCACAGTCTCCATCTACATCCAACACTTCACCAGCAAAGTATAAGTTTGGTATAAGCTTTGATTCCATAGTTTCAGAATTCACTTCCGTAGTATCTACTCCACCGGCAGTTACTTGGGCATTAGTAAATCCGTTTGTGTCCGTAATATTGAATTCCCAGGAGGTTAGAAGATTGTATAGATTCTTCTTTTCTCTATAGTCTAGATCCCAGCAGGCTTTATGTATATTAGTTATTCCAGCCTCCTTCAGCAAAACAGGTATAAGCTTTTTATTTACAATTCCAATAAAGCAATCATGAACACTTCTGTGGCTAAAAAGTGCAAAATGAGTTTCAAGAAAGTTTTCCAGCTCTTCTTCCTTCATAGTATACAAAATATTTACTTTAAGAGAAGCCTTATTTCCTTTTGAAATAGCGTAGGAAGCCCTTCGACTCAGCTGAAGAATTGGTGGACCAGAGATACCATAGTCAGTAAACAATATCTCTCCGAATTCTCGTTTTTTCATTTCACCATTGATAAATAACTCTGCTATACCGTTAAATTTAATACCGGATAAAGCTTTTAAATTTTTATAATCCAGCTTAAGCTGTACAATACCGGGTATAGGGCTTATTATTCTATGTCCTAAGCTTTTAGCCAAGCTAAATCCTGAACCGTCAGAGCCAGTTGCAGCCAAAGACTTTCCTCCGCAGGTTATAATAAGCTTGCCGCATTCATAAGTTTCACCACTGATTGTCTCTAACTTAAAGCCCTTCTTTATCTGTCTTATAGCCTTAACCTTTGAATTTAAATAAACCGGTAGGTCCCTATCTGCTATAGCAAGTCTTAATATGTCAAGAACGGAAGAAGCCTGCAGCGACATAGGATACATTTTTCCCTCTTCAAGTGTCACCAGGGGCAGCCCAATAGAAGAAAAGAAGTTAACAGTATCGCTGGCTTTAAAGGTATTTAGTGCATGCCTGAAAAACTCAGGGTTTTCGCTGTGATATCTATTTTCCCCTGTATATTTATTTGTAATATTGCATCGGCCGTTTCCCGTAGTTAATAGCTTTTTTCCTATTCTATCATTTCCTTCAAGTACAGCCACATCTATTCCCATATCCTTAGTCAGTATTGCAGCCATTATTCCGGAAGCTCCACCGCCTATAATAATAACCTCATGCTTCAAAACAATCTCTCCCTTAGTTTGTTTAAATAACCTATTATTTATATATTTTATCCTAAACCTTAGGTTTTGAATATATTAGCAAAATATTTTATATTTCCATTTGCTGATGTAAACTATTTCGATTTAATAACTGTACACTATTTAGAAAGGGCGGTTAAATTTACATTTGTAACAGTCAGTTTATTAAACTATAATTTAGTTAAGTTCAATAGATATCAAAGTATATCATTAGTTTAATCTTCGTAAAAAATCATAGAAGTATTGATATTTTCCTCTATTAATCAGCCATTTACTAATTGAATCTATATAGCACAGAAAGGGGTGTAGCTTATGAAAATAAGAGTGGTAAATCATGAGCTTTCTGACTTTAATCGTAATTATAAGGTTAAGAGCATAAATTATGATATGGTTATCGCTGAAGAAGACAAGGAAGTTGTTCCGTTTGCCATGAAGGATATAGAGCTAATACCCGAAAATAAATATGATAACTTGCTGATAGAGTATAAAGATATTCTAAAGATTAAGCTTGAACACAATATTTCTAAGGCGCTATACTCTGCCTTGATAAATTGTATTGAAGAAAGAATAAATGAGAAACTTAAGAAATTAGATGTTCTAGAAGATAAGTACAGCATAAGTAAAAGAGGAATATGGGAAAAAAGGCTTGTGGTTGTAGTTAATAATGGCATTCCTTTAGATATAATAGTTATAGGGGAGAAATATGCTGAGGAATTCAGCATAACCTTTAAGGACATAACCTTACAAGTTTTTATTGAAGGCTGCAATGAAAATATAAAGCATATAAAAAAAGAGATAGAAGAGAAAGAGAATGATATAAAAGCTTATAAGCGTGCTATTGATGAAGTGCTCAAAAATAGTGTACATGTGATGAATAAAGAAACAAAGAAGCTTGCAGTAGGACATCAGTTTAATAATAAGTCATTAATCAGTGTTAATACCTACACTGATTAATGGCTTATTTTTATATAATTAAATATGGGATTAGGCGTATAATAATAGTACCAATAAAAGTAACATAATAAATAAAGGAGATGATTATATGAATGCAAATGAATTTTTAAATTATAAAAATTGGGCTGTTGCTGGTGATGTTTTAAATAAAAGCAAATATGCCAGTAAGATACTAACAGCGCTTGAGGAGGAAGGCTTCAACGTTAAGGGGGTAAACCCAAGAGATACCACAGGAAATGCTTATCAAAGCATAAAAGATGTTCCTTATAAAATAGAGGTTTTAGATTTATGCATAAACCCTATTGCTGGCCTAAATATTGTTCAAGAGGCTGCTGAGCTTGGAATAGATAAGGTGCTTATTCAACCGGGGGCAGAAAGCTACGATATAATTAATTTCTGTAAAGATAAGGGCATAACAGCTATAGAGGGTTGTGCGCTTGTGGAGCTCGGCAGACATTAGAGAGATGGAAGCCGAATTAACAATGAATAATTAACAATGAACAATTGTGAATTAGAAATGTATTTAAATTCAAAATCCTATAGGATATTTGGCTCCTTTAATTGTTAATTTTAAAAAGGTAGCTTATTCTATAAAAAAATTATAAAAAACCTGTTGACATATGAGCGGATTTTTTGTATTATAGTCTATGTCGGGTCGCCAAGGCACCCGGGAATTAAAATATGGCTCATTGGTCAAGCGGTCAAGACACCACCCTTTCACGGTGGTAACAGG
>CAZMQY010000194.1:0-7113 GCA_964568335.1 uncultured Clostridium sp. | reverse complement strand
ATATTCCTTGGAGCACTCTTTATTATGGCTACTGTGCTTATTATATACTATAAGCAGATTTCAGAAGGCTATGATGATAAGGAGCGCTTTGAAATTATGCAGAAGGTTGGCATGAGCAAAGAAGAAATTAAAAAATCAATTGGCAGCCAAGTGCTTATGGTATTCTTCCTGCCACTTGTGACAGCAATTATCCATATTGCCTTTGCATTTAAGGTTATCACAAAACTTCTGGCAGTATTAAATCTTACTAATATTACATTGTTTGTACTCTGCACAGCAGGAACAATTTTTGTCTTTGCTATTTTCTATGCTATTGTGTATGTTCTTACTTCAAAAGTTTATTATAGAATTGTTAGCTAATTTATTTTGCAGTTTAATAAAGAAGACACATAGTAAGCTAAGAAGCTTTTTATGTGTCTTTGTATTTATATAATTATGATAATATTAAATGCACAAGGGTGTTATTTAGGATAAATAAATGAGAAAATGATGGTAAATGTATCTTAAATCATAAAAATCTACCATAGCAGCGTTACGGAGAACTGTATCATAAATGAGGTAGTTAAGAACAAAGGCGAGAATAATGGGTGCTCCTAGATTATTTGAAAATATGGGTATTATGCGGCTATTGTAAATCGGTTCATAGTATTGCTGAATTATGTTATAATGTTCAAAGACAAAAGGATAATAGTGTTGTTACAAACTATTGTTAAGAAAACTTAAGATTAAAGGAGAGTATTAGAGTGGCAGGAAATAGAATGATTTGTACTACCAATAATGTTGATTATTCAACTATCAGGAAGTCAATGAGCTCAGGTGCTAGAACAGTAGAAGAACTGGTTGAAAAAACAGGGGTGTGCACTACTTGCGAAGGATGCAAAAGTGAGCTTGAGCAAATTCTTTCTTCTGTATGCGGCTGCAGAGAAGTTTCACTTAAAGCTGTAATTGATGCTGTTAAAAATGGTGCTGATACTATAGAAAAGGTTGGCGCGGTTACAGGAGCAGGTACAGGCGAAGATTGTGGAAGATGTAAAGCACTTATTGCAAATATAATTGAACTTGGAAGATAAGGCTGGGTGAACAATACCGCAAATAACAAAGATATTCACTCAAAATAATTAGAAGACTTACCCTAAGCGTTAGCTTAGGGTAAGTCTTTAGTTATCTAGCCCAAAAACAAACAGAGTTGTAATAGCATTAAACTGCATAAGATAATATCAGCATATTAACATATAATACAAAATTATGAAATAGTTTTAACACCGTATAAACATTGAATGAACATTCAGTAAATTGTGTTGTTATATAACAGTGTCCATAGTATTATAAGAATGAATATTTATGATACAAAATGAATAATATTAATTTTTTAAATTATTATAGATAATATTTTAAATATTATACTTTATAATATTAATTTAATAAAGAAGGGGAGCTGATATTATTTGAATGTACTTTTAAGCAAATTTAAAGAGGTTATTTTATCTGTACTACCAATTACAATCATAGTATTAATTCTTAATTTCACCGTAGCACCTATAGAGGCTCATTTAGTATGGAGGTTTATAGTTGGAGCAATACTTATTATACTTGGACTTTCTATATTTTTATTTGGAGCTGATTTGGGGATAGGTCCAATAGGTTCTCTGATGGGAGCAGCCATTGCAAAAAGAGAGAAAATTTGGCTGATGGTAGTTTTAGGATTTGTTCTTGGATTTTTTGTAACCATAGCAGAGCCGGATTTGCAGATATTAGCTGGTCAAGTAAATGATGTAACATCTGGAATGATATCGAAGCTTAGCATATTAGTAGTTGTATCAGTTGGAGTGGGCTTATTATTTGTAGTTGGCCTAATGAGGGGACTGTTTAATATAGCTTTATCTAAGCTTTTTACAATACTATATGGAATAGTATTACTGTTATCAATAATTTCACCATCAGAATTTTTAGGTATAGCTTTTGATGCATCGGGTGCAACGACAGGTGCTATGGCAGTGCCCTTTATGCTGGCTCTAGGTCTTGGAATTGCATCAGTTAAAAGCGGAAAACAGTCTGAAGAAGATAGCTTTGGCATGGTTGGAATATCATCTGTAGGTCCTATTGTAGCTGTACTTGCAATGAGTTTATTTTCTAAGACTAAAGGCTTAACAGGAGGTTTAGCCTATGATCATTCAGATTCAAAAAGTATTATCTTGCCTTTTGTTCAGAAGGCTCCTCATGTGTTAATTGAAGTAATAATAGCTTTAGTTCCTCTCATAATACTATTTTTCATATTCCAAGTATTAATCTTTAAACTTCCTAAGAAGAAATTGATAAAAATATTAAAAGGTTTATTATATACATTTATAGGGCTGGTTTTATTTCTAACAGGAGTAAATGCTGGATTTATGGAAGCGGGAAGTGCCATAGGATATGTGGTGGCATCCCTTGAATATAATTGGATTATTATCCCCATAGGCTTTGTTCTTGGACTTGTAGTAATATTAGCAGAACCTGCAGTATATGTATTAAATGAGCAGATTGAGAATGTTACAAGTGGACATATAAGAAAAAGAATTATACTAATTGCACTATCTATCGGAGTTGCTTTTGCAGTAGCTCTTTCAATGTTAAGAATAATGGTACCAGGGATTAAATTATGGCATTATCTTCTGCCAGGATTTTTAGCATCAGTAGCTATGTCATATTTTGTACCTGAAATATTTGTTGGTATAGCTTTTGATTCTGGTGGTGTAGCATCAGGACCAATGACCGCAACTTTTATTTTAGCTTTTGCTCAAGGCGCTGCAGAGGCTATAGAGGGAGCTAATGTACTAATCGATGCCTTTGGTGTAATTTCTTTAGTGGCAATGACTCCATTAATTGCCATACAGGTGCTAGGATTAATATATAAACGTAAAGCTGTGAGGGATTGAAGGAGGAATTAAGACAAGTGAATAATAAAAAAGAATATGTACTGTTCTTTGTTGTTGTAAACTTTGGTATGGGAAGCAAGATATTAAAGGAAGCAAAGGAGCTTGGAGTAACAGGAGGAACAATTTTTTTAGGAAAGGGTACTGTTAAAAGTCATATATTAGAACTTCTAGGTCTTGATGAAATAAAAAAAGAGATAGTGCTTATGATAGCAGAGGATGGGCTTGAAGAAAAAGTTCATGAAGGTTTAACTAAGAAATTTCATTTAGATAAGCCGAATCATGGAATAGTATTTTCCTTACCTGTAAAGAAGGTTTTGGGCTTAACAAGTTGTAAGTGTGGTATTGAGGAGAGAAGGGAGGTAAAGAATAATATGCAGCAGGAAGTAATTTTTACTGTAGTGGAAAGAGGACTTGCAGAAGAGGTTGTAGAGGCTGCGGTTTCAGCAGGGGCAGAGGGCGGTACTATAATTAACGCAAGAGGTGCAGGTGTACACGAAAACAGTATGCTGTTTGCAATGTCTCTTGAGCCAGAAAAGGAAATAGTTATGATACTTATTGATAAAGCAAAAGCAAGCTATGTAATAGAGGCTATAAATAATAAATTACATGTTGATGAGCCAGGAAAAGGTGTATTGTTTACCATGGACGTTAATAAGACTTCAGGATTATTTAATGATAAAAAAGATTAATATAAAGAATGCAGCTGGATTTGCCTTTGGCTTATCTAGCTGCATTTTTCAATATTTCAATTTATACAAATATTATTATACTGATACATAGTTTTAAAAACTATGTATTGAATTATGCGTACACGGGTAGTATAATAATTATATAATGTAACTGTGTGTATAAATATTTTATGTCTAAATCACGAATAAGAGAGTGGAAAATTTTTAGTGAGTTTAAGGAGGGGTAATGTGGATATGAAAGAAAGTTATAATTTGGTTGTCTTTGGTGATTCTATTACAAAGGGAGTTGTTTATGATATTGAGAGGTCAAGATATTCAAACCTAAAAGATTGCTTTGTTAATATTGTAGGAAGCAGGATTAAAGGTACGGTACATAATGCCGGTAGATTTGGAAGCACTATTATGAGAGGCATAAGTAAAATGTATAATGACGTTATGAAAAAGACTCCCGATATTGTTTTAATAGAGTTTGGAGGAAATGATTGCGATTTTGATTGGGAGGATATTGCTCACAATCCTGATACAGAACATAAACCTAATACGGATATTTCAATCTTTCGTGATAGCTTGCTAAATATGATAGATACTTTAAAGAAAGCTGGAATAACCCCTTTGCTTATGACTTTACCTCCGCTAGACCCAAAGAGATATTTTAAATGGGTTACAAAAGGTGATAAGAATGCTGAGCAAAATGTACTTCAATGGCTAGGCTCGGAAGTGGAGATTTATAACTGGCATAAGCTGTATAGCGAAATGATAGCTGATGTAGCTGAAAAAACTAAAACCTTACTGGTAGATGTAAGATCCGAATTTCTTAAGTATCGAGATTACAGTCGATTTTTGTGCATAGATGGGATTCATCCTAATATAGAAGGACATTCCTTAATTGCTGATACACTCCTTCATTTTTTACAGGATAACTATAATTTTTTATTGCAGAGTAAATAGGATTTTAATTATTATTAGGGCATAATAAAATAAGTCAGTTAAAAAAGGAACTACGGTGTTATAACTTCAACGGGTTCCTTTTTAGTCTTTAAAAAGGAGCTGAATAGATAGCAATGAGGGCTGAAAGTACTAGAATAAGGTTTTGGAATGGACTTAGAACTATTGGAGGCACTGTTATTTCTATAGAGCATGAAAATAGCAGGGTTATATTCGACTTTGGCCTAAATTATAATCCTGCTGAGGAATTTGGTGCATTAGTAAAAACACGATATTATGCCTTGGTAGAGGATTACATTAACCTAAATAAGATACCGCCTATAGATGGTCTGTACTCCAAAAAGGACTTAAGAAATTTAAGCAGTATAGTGGCAGCAGAAGAGGATGAACGGAATACTGCAGTAATTATTTCACATCTTCATCTAGATCACATAGGTGCCATGGGCCTAGTTTCATCTGACATACCAGTATATCTTACTGAGGAATCCTTAAAGCTTTACGAAGTACTTAGCGAGATTGGTGAAGGCGTATTTGGTGAGAGAGCTTATAGTCCCATTAAGTATCAAGAGTCCATAAATATTGGAGCTATCAAAGTAACTGCAGTTCAACTTGATCATGATGTGATTGGAGCCTGTGGTTTTTTTATAGAAACGCCTGATGTTAAAATCGTGTATTCTGGTGATCTAAGGCTTCACGGAAGACATCCTGAATTCACAATGAATTTTCTATCAAAGGCTTATAACTTTAAGCCAAATCTCTTAATGATGGAAGGTACAATGATTAATGGAGAAAAGGACTCCAAAGATACAAAGCCTTCATCCGATTTAAATGGAATTAATACAGAGCAGCAGGTTAAAAAATTGTTCAAGGAAAAATTTGATAAGGCTAAAGGACTAGTGATGATTAATATATCAGAAAGAAACCTTGAAAGAATTTGTGATATTATTGAAGCCTCAGAAGAATCAGGCAGAAGGGTTGTACTAGAAGCAGAAACAGCTTATTTGGTACTAACGATAATGAACAAAAATAATTTTTCGGTATATGAGTCAGAGGAACTAAAGTCAGAGTCTATAAAAGATACATTACCATCATGGGTAAAAGTACTTAAGGAAAACTTTGAGACAATGTCTTATAGTAAAATTAATGAAAGTCCTCAGAAATACGTTCTTCAAAATTCTTTTAAAAACCTTATGCAGCTTCTAGATTTGAATGTGAAAAAAAGTGTTTATATACACTCAAACGCTGTGCCGCTTGGAGCTTATGACCCGGACTTTGAGAAACTCCAAGGATTTCTTCGAAAACTAAAAGTAGACTATGAGTATATAGGGACACCAGGTCATGCCTTTCATTCACATTTAAAATATATGATAGATGAAATTCAGCCTGAGATATTAATTCCTCTGCATAGCTTTTATCCAGAAAAGCTTTATCCAGAGAGCAAGCTGCAGTTTCTTCCTAAATATGATGTAGAATATATAGTAAAGGAAAAGAAAATGATTAAGCTTACTGTAAGATGATTATGAAATAAAAATAAAATGTTAAATTGATTTTATATATGGAAAAGTTAAATGAAAAAGTATATTCTAGATAATATGGTTATGTAAAACAACGAATATTAAGGAGATTAAAACTATGAACAATATGTACGACAAGGTTATGGAATCAGTGAACTACATTGAAAGCAAAATAACACTAAAGCCAGAAATAGCAGTAATTTTAGGCTCAGGCTTAGGCAATTTAATAGAAATACTTGAGAATAAACAGTACATAGAATATAAGGATATACCAAACTTTCCGGAGTCTACTGTAAAAGGTCATGAAGGAAGGCTGGTTTTTGGAACTATAAAAGGAAAAGCAGTTCTTATAATGCAAGGAAGATTTCATTACTATGAAGGTTACACAATGAAGGAGGTCACTTATCCTGTATATGTGATGCAGAAGCTTGGAGTTAAAAAGCTTATAGTAACTAATGCCTGCGGAGGGATAAATACAAGCTTTCAGCCTGGAACTCTTATGCTTATAAAGGATTTTATTAACCTGATGGGTGATAATCCTTTAATGGGAGTAAACGATGAGAGATTTGGTCCTAGGTTCCCTGATATGTCTGAGCCTTATAAGCTAGAGCTTATTGACAAAGCAAAGAAGACTGGAAATGAATTAGGAATAGAATATGCGGAAGGTATTTATGCAGGGTTTATGGGACCTTATTATGAAACAGCAGCAGAAATAGTTATGATAGGCAGAATGGGAGCAGATGCGGTTGGAATGTCTACTGTACCTGAAACTATAGCTGCAAACTATTTAGGCATAGATGTGCTTGGAATAGCTTGTATTACAAATATGGCAACAGGAATACAAAAGGTAAAGCATTCTCATGAGAGGGTTGTACAAACAGCTCAAAAGGCGGGAGAGCTTTTATGTGTATGGACTACAAAAATCATTGAAGAGATTTAGAGGGTTATGTAAGTAGGGACAGAACTCAGAAATATATAGAACTAAAAGTAGAGGCAAATAAGGCTGAAAAGAGAACAATGCTAATACTAAAAGGCTTCCAGTAAAGGTTG
>CAZMQY010000193.1:0-7179 GCA_964568335.1 uncultured Clostridium sp. | reverse complement strand
CTAAGATAAGTATTGCGTGCAATAGCATAAAGCCAAGTTTTTAAGGAGGCTTCTTTACGGTATTTTGGCAATGCTAGAAGCGCTCTATAGAAGGTCTCCTGGGTCAATTCCTCAGCTAGATTATGATTACCACTCAGGCGCATAAGGTATTTATAAATAGGATCCCTTAGTTCTATATACATTTCTGTTAGGTTTTTCATAATAGCATCACCCATGCACCGCCTTTCCATTATTTTTGTTGTTCTAACTATTTAGTATCAATTGGTAGCTATTTGTTACAGCTTTATAAAAAATATTAATTTAAATGAGAAATCTGTAAAATAGCTTTCTGTAGAAATTTTATGGCAAGTGATTATTATACTTTAATTATAAAGGCAGTACTAATAGCTGCAAGGGATATATTCATATTAAGTCAGATTAATAATAGAGCTATAGGCCCAATAAGCAAAACAAAATTTAGATTTTTGTATAGGGGAGCTATATGTCTCTTTTTATAATGGGATAGTGAAATAAAACAATCAGAGGGATTTACTATTAACAAAACTATTGCACAAAACAAAGGGTATATCTCAACAAGTGAAATAATAAGATATTCATTATATACTAAGCCGTAGCCTAACAAGCAGATAGTAAAAGCCTTAGTTGGTATATATGTATTTTTTCTCTCATAAATATATAGTAGGAGTATATATTCACTGTCAAAATACAAAATTTTGTACTTTAAAATTTATAGGGGGAAAGAGAATGTTAAAGAAAAAGGTTATTGGTTTACTGTTAACCGCTGCGCTGGTTATTTCAACTTCGGCAGTTGCACCTGTTTATGCAGGAAACACAAATACAAATGAATTCTCAAAGTTATCAGGTCAGCTTGTAGTAAGCTTTGACCGTGAGAATACTCAATACTCGGGTAAATTCCTAGGTCACAAAGGCGAAGGAAAGATATACATTCAGAATAAGCAAAAGGGAACTATGCATTTATATATCAATGACCATAAAGTAAACGTTTCACCTGATATTCATAAACCATCCGGCGAAGTAGTAGAAGTGAACATAGGACAATTTGTTAATGAGGGTGAGAACAAAATAGAAATAAGAACTACGGGAAAGGATAGCACAAAGGTTGTAGTTCCTTATTTAACACTAAAGAATGGCTCAGCTCAAGAAGCAGGCATGGACAGTAATATACTTGATAAAATCGATGCAGAGGTAAATAGCAAAATAAACGATGGAGTAACACCTGGAGCAGTAGTATTAGTTGCAAGAAACGGAATTATTGTAAAGAATACTGCTTATGGTTATGCAGAGAAATATGATATGGGAAGATTACTAGACAATCCTAGGGTGATGACAAATGATACCATATTTGATATGGCTTCAGTAACTAAAGTAATGGCTACAACGCAAGCTGTAATGAAACTTGTTTCTGAAGGCAAGTTAAGCGTTGAAGATACAGTAGCAAAGCATATACCTGAGTTTTCAAAGAATGGAAAAGAAAATGTAAAAATTAAAGATTTGCTGACTCATACCTCTGGATTGACACCTTGGAAACCTACTTGGTATTACGGGAATACCCCAGCGGATGAATTGAAACTTATATGTGATCTTCCTTTGGTGTATCCAACAGGAACAGCATATAAATATAGTGACTTTAGTTTCATGGCACTTGGCTTTGTAGTTGAAAAAATAACAGGACAGACCTTAGATCAGTATGTGGAAAGTAGCATTTACACATCTCTTGGAATGAAGGACAGCATGTTTACTCCACCAGTAAGTTTAAGAAATAGAATTGCTGCTACATCTTGGGGAAATCCATATGAAGAGATAATGGTGAAAACAGGTAAACCATATCCGGTTGATGTTAAATTTGAAGATTTTCAGGGATGGAGGAAATATACACTAGTTGGCGAAGTTAATGACGGAAACAGCTATTATGCAAACGGTGGAGTAGCAGGTCACGCAGGTTTGTTCTCAACTACCAAAGACTTGGCTATATTAGGTCAGGCTATGCTGAACGGTGGCGGCTACGACACAACGAAGGTGTATGATAAATCCGTTATAGATGAGTTTGCTACACGTCATTATAGTAACCGCGGATATGGTTTTGAATTTGATATGTCCTATATGGGCAGCCCAATCTCATCAACTGCCTTTGGTCATAATGGTTTCACAGGAACACATGTTATATTTGATCCACAATATAATCTTCAGATCATCGTTCTTACTAATAAGCAAAATAATGGGTTAAATAAGAGTAATTCATATCCCAGCACATTTACTCTTTCTAGAAATATCTCTAATTTAGTTTATCAATCCCTTAATAATTAGTCTCTAAAAAGGGCTTTCTTCAATAAATATTGAAGGGCCCTTTTACTATGCAATAAATTACATATATTTAAGTAATTAATTTTAACATTAACTCATAGATATATTACTAGAAAGAAAAATACAAAATTTTGTACATTAGGTGATGAAATGAATTCAGATGTAAAACTTATGCAAAAGAGTGGACGAGTAACTATAGGAATAGCAAAGGAATTGCTTGCATTAAACGAGGGTACGAGAATAGGAACAGTCAAAGACTATTCAGAGAAGTACCATGTTGCTAGGGGAACAGTGCAGGCAGCACTAAAGCTGCTGGAAAAAAACAGGACTATAATGCTGGAAGCAAGAGGTCATTTAGGTACTTTCATTACAGGTATAGATTATGAAAAGCTATGGGAATTTGCAGATATAGGGACAATAATGGGAGTAATGCCATTGCCCTATTCAAAGCTTTATGAGGGACTTGCCACAGGACTATACAAAGCAGTTGAGGAAAAGAGAATTTCCTTTGGACTTGCTTACATGAGAGGTGCGGAAACAAGGCTTAAAGCTTTGGAAAAAGGGAGATATGATTTTGCAATAGTCTCAAGGCTGGCAGCTCTGCATGCAATAGGTGAAAATATGAACATTGAAATAGCAATGCACTTTGGCAAAAACAGCTATGTTAATGAGCACGTAATGGTATTTGGAGACAATAGCAAAAAGACCATTGAAGATGGAATGAAAGTGGGTATAGATAAATCCTCAATCGACCACTACCTATTAACATTGAAGGAATGCGACAGCAAAAATGTACAAACAGTTGAACTTGCTTACAATCAAATAATTTCTAAACTACTAAGCAGAGAAATAGATGCTGCTGTATGGAATATAGACGAGATTATAGAACGAAAAATCAACATAAAATATTGTCCTCTGGATGAAAACAATTATGAAAAAGATGATACTGAAGCAGTTCTTGTGGTTCGGAAAGACAACGAGCTATTAACAAAGCTTTTAAAGCGATTTATACATGAGGAACATGTTATTAGTTATCAGCATCAGGTTGTAAATGGAGAAATAATCCCTAACTATTAGAGAGTAAATTAAGTGGAGAAACATATTTGGGAGGCTTGGAATGGATTTGAATCTTAGATTAGAGATACTTAAAGACAATAACGTAATCAGTATTGATACCTTGAATAAAATACTGAAAAGCATAGAAGTAATTAATAGGCTTTGCGGCTTAAAGCTTGATGAAGAAAATGGTTCTATGCTTATTACACATATGGCAATAGCTATTGAAAGAGTTAACAAAGGTGAATTTACTGAGCTTGCAGATGACTTTATATATGAACAAATAAGATTAAATGATAAATTTAGCAGCTCAAAAAAGGTTCTTCAAGAGTTAGAAGAAAATCTTAACATAAATTTTCCGGAAAGTGAAAAGAGGTTTATTTTGATGCATCTGTGTACTTTGCTTGATAAAGAAGATGTAAAGTTTTAACCAATGCTTAAATACAAATTAATTATATTAAGGGGGTGATTAGATTGATAAGAATTGTAGTTGGAGGTCAGATTGACAAAACAAGAGTGGCGGAGCTTATTAAGAAAGCAGGGGGGGACAAGGTTACAGTTGTTGTGAAATCAGATATTGAGGCTGCTCTTGCAATAAAGAGCAACCAGGCTGATTACTATTTTGGAGCTTGCAACACAGGCGGCGGGGGAGCATTGGCTATGGCAATA
Source organism: uncultured Clostridium sp. (assembly GCA_964568335.1). Taxonomy (GTDB): domain Bacteria; phylum Bacillota; class Clostridia; order Clostridiales; family Clostridiaceae; genus Clostridium_AT. The sequence goes on along the minus strand of CAZMQY010000193.1, from coordinate 3,132 downwards.
GCCTTATTGGGCTATAGCGTGTGCGCAACAGTTTCTATGCCTGGCAGAATAAGAAGTAACGAGGAAATAGTAAAAGAAGTTGAAGCAGGCAAGAAGGCATTTGGATTTACTAGTGAGCATGCTGAACAGGTAATTCCTGTTATCATGAATAAAATATTAAGCTAAATAAAGGGGGAAGGGTAATGAAGTATGTATTAATGGCTTTAATTGGAGCATTGGCTTCGATTCTTGCGAACAAAGGTGTAGCTGTTTTTAATGATGGACTTAGGCCTATCATGCCTGAATACTTAGAAGGAAGAATGAATAAAAAATCACTAGCGGCAACGAGCTTTGCACTTAGCTTTGGGCTTGTTATAGGTTTCGGACTTCCAATGTCTATAGCAGCAGCAATCATATTGATTCATAGTATACTTCTTGGAACAGATATTATTGGTACTTGGGTGCCAGGTGGCAAAAAAGGTCTTATTGCTTCAGGTGTTATTGGTGCAGTTTATGGAGTTGGTGTAGTAGCAGGTCTTAAGTTTATTGTAGATTTATTTGCAAAACTTCCTGTTAACTTTTTATCTCAATTAGGTACTGTTGGCACTCCTATAGTGGCTACCTTTGCAGCATTCCCAGCCTATCAGTATGGCTTTAAAAAAGGTGGAATTACTCTTGTAGCATCATTTTTGGTTAGGCAAATAGTTCAGTACTACGGGACCTTCAATATTGGTACTGCAAAAGTATCGTTAAATCCAGAAGGGATGGCACTATTAGCCGGAATGATTGTTATGCTTGCCTTTGCAATGAAGGAAAAACCAGATCCAAATGCACCAAGTGTTGACTTAACAGCTTTATTCAGTGAAAGAGTGAAAAGAATAAAGAAGAATATACCTTACATTGCAATAATGGGAGGTCTTGTTGCAGCGGCTACAAGCTTACAACTGGTTGCTGGAGACCCTATATCATTAAATCTGCTTGCCAAAGGTCAAAATGTAGAAGCTGGCTTGACAGCTCTGGCAAGAGGAATAGGCTTCATTCCTTTGGTTGGAACTACAGCTATAGCTACAGGAGTATACGGTCCAGTTGGTATGACATTTGTATTTGTAGTTGGTCTTCTTGTTAAGAGCCCTATTCTTGCATTCATACTAGGAGCAGCAGTAATAACTTTAGAAGTATTATTGCTGGATGCACTTGCTAAGCTTCTTGATAAATTCCCAGGAGTTAGAAAGTGTGGGGACAACATTAGAACTGCAATGACAAAGCTCCTTGAAATAGCCTTGCTTGTAGGAGGTATGATGGCCGCTCATGCTATGGCTCCAAACTTTGGATTCCTTGTAGTAGCTGGTTTATATTTACTAAATAAAACTACAAAAAAACCTATCGTGGATATGGCTGTTGGACCGGTTGGAGCAATCCTTGTAGGGGTTTTAATAAACATATTATACATCCTTGGTTTATTTCTTCCAGTAGCAGCTAAATAAAGACAAGTATCCATAAAGCATGTTATTAGGGAGGCCATTGGCCTCCTTTGAAAATAGTTTTGTTGAGGTTAGAAGATGATAGAAGAAGTACTTGAACAATATTTAAGAATAACAAAAGGAACTTTAAGAGCTGGGCAGCTTACAGGAAAAACAGTTATTGAAATTAATGAAGATATGCTTATTCAAGCAGCAGAAATACTTAGGAACAAGGGCAGTGTGACAACAATAGGGGTGAAGAATACAAGCCAAATAAATAAGTTATATATAAAGAGATTAGTAGATTCTGAAGAGTATATATGGCATACCATTGATGGAATGTGCGATGGAGGCAGAGCAATAGATATCAGCCTTACTAATCCTATTACAGGAAGGCCTATGACAGGTTCTTCTAGTGCAACTGCTATAAATGTACTTTATGGAGTTAATGATATTGGCATTTGCACAGATGGAGGAGGTTCCGTATTAGCACCAGCTCTTAGTCTGAATTTGTTTTCTATTATGGCAAAGGGATTAGGGTTAAAAGGAATTGATGAAAAGATTTCTACTGACAATATATCCTTTGTACCGGGAATTGGGGTAATAAGCCATTCCTATGAAATAGCGAAAAAAAGCATCTTGAGAATGCTGAATATATATGATGAGCAGATAATTGATAAGGACATAAAAACTGCAGTTTGCTTAAAAGAAAATATAACTCTTCCAAGTGGAGAGGACATGAGGGAGAAGCTGAAACTTGTTGTAAATAAGCTAGATTCTCTTGGAATTGAAGTTTGTGAAGAGGAATTTCCAAACTTTACTGACAGGGAAGAGTCCATAAAACGGATAAAAGAATTATATAATAAATATTCCATTCTTATAACCTGGGAAGGGCCAATGGATTTAATGGGTTTTGGAGATTCTGTTTTTGGGAATCTTGGAGCTTTGGCAAAATCAATTCAGAATAATTCAGGAAAGTATATGGTAAAAGTAGCGAACATGGTAAACGCTACTGCAGTAACAATACCAGGAGATGAAGTTTCTTCAGGAGTTGTAATCTGTGCAAAAGAAGGAGTAAAAGAGGGCATAGCTGCTTTAAAGCTTGCAGAGCAGCTGGAAAAGCTTTATGAGAGGCCTCATTTATATAAAAAATATTTTGAGAAGTCATATAAAAGAAGAAAGGACGATATTATTTTTTCTTTAAGGGGAGTTTAGTATGAAATTGAAGGAAGGCATGACCTATATACATGAGCATATAACAATCGATTTGTCAGGAGAGAAGAAAGATTTAGACTGCAAATTAGACTGCGAGCAGGAGACTATTAAAGAACTAGTTAATCTAAGGTTCAAGGGAACATCAAACATTATTGATGTTACTAACAGAGGAATGGGCAGAAATATAGAATATGCATTAAGAGTACAAAAAGCTAGCGGAATAAATATTATTTTTTCAACTGGTTATTACAAGGAGCCTTTCTTTCCAGAGGAAGTTTACAGGCTTTCTGAAATAGAATTGGCAAAAATTATGATAAGTGAGATTCTTTACGGAATCGATAAAAGTGGAGTAAAAGCCGACCTTATTGGTGAAATTGGATCAAGTCTTAACCGAATTACTGAAACAGAGGAAAAAGTATTTAAGGCTGCTGCTAGGGCACATGATGAGACTGGAACACCCATTTCAACTCATACCACT
>CAZMQY010000192.1:0-7186 GCA_964568335.1 uncultured Clostridium sp. | reverse complement strand
TTATATCTGCTGCACAATTGTTCCATGCTATGTTCACTTATATCTGACACAGCTACTATTTCAAGTTCTTCTCTATGAAGCATTTCATTTACTAAGAACATGGTTCTCATACCTGCTCCAATGATTCCAACCCTATATTTATCCATTTTAATCATCTTTTCTAGTACTTATTCAAGTCTATTACAGAACTTCAAAAATTAATTCATTTGCTTCCAGAGCGCTACTTCTTGCTTTTAACTTAATCTGTCCCTTTTCACCGGTAGTCCTTACCCATACTGCAATACAGCCTCCTATAAGTGCTGTTTTATCAGGACCTATAATTTCTCCTGGACCAGATATATCAAGCTCTATAAACTCATTAACATAAGGTAGTAAGTTACCGACCTCATCAACAATTTTATAAACTATTCTTGTAGCATCCATTTCTCCTGAAGAAAGTATTACATCATCAGGTACAGCAGCTAATGCTTTTGACATAGGATTTCTTGAAAACTTCTTATTTACCATTTCTTTGCCATCCATATAGCCTTTAAATTCAGCATCTCCCCATGAAACTCCCCAATCTCCAGGAATTTCGTGAATAAATATTGGCGGATATTCCATTCCCGCAAAGTTTTCTTTATCAGGATAGTACTTTCCTAAAAGCTTTCCTTCCACATAAAGCTCAACAAAATCACAATTTGTACAAACAACCTGCGGAGTAATCATTCCTATATTACGCTCGCCACGGCTCCATAATGTCAAAGGTTCCAGTACGGGTTCCTTATTTGGAGCTATCTGGCTTCTATATATAAAGGCAGCAAACTTTGGAATTCTAAACATATCCATAACTCCGTGGTAGCAAATTCTATCACCAGAACCAAAATCAAAATGGGTGTTATAATCAAAAGCACACCAGCCTATGGCACCGGATATGTTTTTATCTAATGCTGCTCTGTTTTGAACTCTTAAATGTCTTAGAGCATGCTCAATTAATCGTTCTTCATTATCAAATCTCTTTGTTGGATACATGTGTCCGTTAAATTCAGTAACCAGGTATGGTACATGTTTATCTAATCCTGTAACGGTCTTTTGGTCTCTTAATATTTTTTCTCCACCGCTGTGAATAAAGTCATTCATAGTATAAACATCTTCTAAATACTCACTGTGTTCAATGCATCGAACTCCTCCTGTTTGACGGGTGTTATCAAGCTCACGAGCAATGGCATTAGACTTTGCATAAAAATCATGGTCGTCTCCTGACTCGTTAATACGAACTCCCCAGAGGAAAATAGATGGATGATTCCAGTCTCTTTCAATCATTTCTCTAACATTTTCACAGGCTACTGCTTTCCACTCTTCATTCCCTATATGCTGCCATCCCGGTATTTCCTCAAATACTAAAAGTCCAATCTCATCACAACGATCAAGGAAATGTGTTGACTGTGGATAATGGGATGTTCTTACAGTATTAAGGCCTAATTCATATTTTAAAATGTCAGCATCTTTTCTTTGAACTCTTGATGGCATTGCATACCCAACATATGGATAGGATTGATGGCGGTTAAGACCTCTGATTTTTATCATTGTTCCATTTAGATAAAAACCTTCTTCTGTAATAACAGCCTATTCTAGTTTGGAAACTGTCCTTATGCTTGCTGCAACATTCAAATAATACTTTAAGCTCATATAAATTAGGATTGTCAATATCCCATAGCTTAATATTCTTAAGGCTATCAAGCTCTACTTCGTATTTATTATTTAATCCATTTCTAAGTGTGAGCCTTTCTTCCTTTTCTGAAACAACCACATCACCCTCAGAAAGTACAACCTTTAACTTAAATTCATCTTCAATACTGCTTGGATTATTTATATATACCTCAGCTAAAACCTTCTTTTCATCAGATAGCACATCGAAAGTTTTAGCAAACACATTATTTATATATACTTTATCAACTATTCTTAAACTTACTTCTCTGTATATGCCTCCAAAGGTTAAGTAGTCTATAACATATCCAAAAGGAGGTATGTCTTCTCTTTCAGTCGAATCTACCATTACAGTAATAACATTTTCCTCATCAAAACTTACACAATGTGTAACTTCAACTGAAAATGGAGTGTATCCACCCTTATGTTCTCCTACATATGTTCCATTGCAGAATACTTTTGCATAAGTCATAACTCCTTCAAAGTCAACAAAAAGTAGTTTATCTTTGTTTTCGCTGCCAACTGTAAACTTTTTTCTATAACAGGATACAAATTGATAGGATTTCTCGTCAAAATAATTATAGGATACTTCCTTATTTGCATGAGGAAGATTTACTATTTCAAACTTTGAGTCATCATAACACTTACTTATATACTCTTCTTTAAAATTATCTATATACAGCCAATCACTGTTTAACGGCATATTTTGTCTTACCATAATTTTATTCCCCTTTCTATCCTAATAAAGGTTTATCCATAAATGTAACCACAGGATTATCAGTTCCATGCAGTTCAAATATTACTACTTCATTATTTTTTTCCTTAAGAAGTGGTCCTGGTACATATAATGCTTTCTGTGGCCCTATATTCCAGTATCTTCCCAAGTTGAATCCGTTAATAAATGCTACACCCTTTGTCCATCCCTCCATATTAAGGAATGTATCGCCAACCTCATCTGAATCAAATGTTCCTTTATAAAACATAGGTTTTTCTTTCTGAGCTTTTTCAAGGTTTTCTTCAAAGGGAACTGATTCTATATTATTTAAAGGCAGAGTATATATATTCCAACCATAATGGAATTGATAATCAAGCCTAACATTTTCACTTATTCCTTTAAAATCTTTAAGATATGGTCCATAGTTAACTCGTCCCATGTTTTCAACAAGTATGTCAAGAGTATTAGAAGCTTCCTCAAAGTCAAGTTCAAGCTTCTGTTCCAAATCATTTCTATATATAGTCCCTTTATACTGTCCGTTTATAAATACTTGCGCTCTGTCATGCATGTCCTTGAAAGTCATGCTGCATTTTTTTCTTGGTCCATTAATTTTTGTTCTATACAATATAAAACCATAATCTTGGCCCATCTCTTCCATGCTTTGAACATAAGGAGAGTATATTGGTTCTGATATGCTCTCTAATTTATCAAATAATGCTGAGCTCTCAGTCATTTTTACTTCTCCGTAAGCTTTCTTTTTAATATTTGCAGAAAGCTTAACCTCTGGAACACTATGGTATTTACTTATTATATCTTTAACAAGATAATACTTTTCTGTTGGTTCACCATCTTCGCTTAACAAACAATCGTAATCATAGCTTGTTATGGTAGGCTCATATTTATCTGAGTGATTAGCTCCATTGTAAAAACCAAAGTTAGTTCCACCATGGAACATATAAAAATTAACTGAACCCCCAGCCTTAAGCATGTCTTCAAAAACTGCTGCCGCGTCCTTTGCACCCCTTGTATGATGATGCTCTCCCCAATGATCGAACCAACCATTCCAGAACTCCATGCAGGTTAAAGGGCCTTCCTTTTCGTATTCTCTAAGCTTTTTAAAAGCTCCTTCTACTCCAGATCCAAAGTTTGCAGTTTTAAATACATGAGGAAGAGTTCCTCCTTGAAGCATCAAATCTGTAGGACCATCGGAAGTAAATAGGGGTACATTTACACCTCTCTTTATAAGAGCCTTCTCTATATACTCTAGATATTCCTTATCATTTCCGTAACTTCCATATTCATTTTCTATCTGAACGGCTATTATAGGTCCTCCATTAGTACATAATAGAGGTACTAACTTTTCAATTAAAGCGTCATAATATCTATCAATTCTGTCTAGAAATGGCTTATAGGCACACCTTAATCTCATGTTACGATCTTTAAGAAGCCAAGAAGGCAGCCCGCCAAATTCCCATTCAGCACATATATATGGAGATGGTCTTACAATAACAAAAAGGCCTAGCTCCTGTGCAATACTAATAAATTTTGCTATGTCAGCTATTCCCTCAAAATTATATTTATCTGGCTGCGGCTCATGTATGTTCCAAGCCACATAGGTCTCAACCGTATTAAAACCACAGGCCTTTAATTTCTCCAGTCTATCTCTCCAGTATTCCGGAACTACTCTGAAGTAATGAATGCTTCCAGAAATAATTCTTACCTCATTACCATCATAATAAAAATTATTATTTTTAATTGCAAAATCAGCCATAACTCTCCCCTTATCCTTTTACACTTATTTTCACTTAAGAAAAGTTCTATAGGGTTTTAATTGTGAAACTTAAAACCCTATAGTAATATTTTAAACGCAGATTTTTTCTATGCTCTGCATTATTTTTTCGCATAGTTCTTTTACTCTAGGCTTATCTTCATCACTTATAGGCTCTAGAGGCAGTCTTGTTGTTCCAATATTTATTCCTCTTAACTTAAGAATTTCTTTTGCAGCACCATAAAGTGATGGGAAGGAAAGCAGTTCATTAATTATTTCATTTATAGCATATTGAACTTCCTGAGCCTTTTCTATATTTCCTTTTGCAAAATATTCTTCTGCCTTTAAGAATAATTCCGGCATTACACCGTAGGTTCCGCCTATACCTGCATCAGCTCCCATTATTCTGCCTGATATATATTGCTCATCTGGGCCATTAAAAACTAAAAAGTCATTTCCTCCAACTGCCTTAAATTTTTGTATATCGTAAGTGCTCATGCTGCTATTTTTAATCCCTACGATTTTAGGATAGCTTAACATCCTTCTAAGCAGATTAAGTGATAAATTATACCCAGTAGTTTGTGGAATATTATAGATAATAAATGGAAGGTCCGCACTATCCATTATATTTTTCCAGTGAAGTTCAATACTTCTCTCTGGCAAACCATAATATACATTAGGAACTGCAGAAAGTGCATGTGCACCAACTTTTTCTGCATGTTTTGCCAGCTCCATACTATCTCTAGTTGCTGCTGCACCTACATGAACAATAATCTTTAACTCTGAACCTACTTCTTCCATTACTGCCTCAAGCATTTCTTTTCTTTCTTCTACTGTAAGAAGAAAACCTTCACCTGAGCTTCCGCCTACATACAACCCTTGAACGCCTTTATCAGCATAGAATCTAGCCAGCTTCTTTGTAGCATCTTTACTAATATTGTTATTTTCATCATAACAAGCATAGAATGCAGGTATTATACCTTTAAAATCATTTCTATTATACTCCATAATTTGCACCATCCTTCTTTAATAAAAGGGACACACTTATAAACTGTGCCCCTAAATTAATAGTTTATTTTATTACTTGCTCTTTTCTATATAATCAACAAATTTTTTCGTGATTAATTGGGGTCTGGTTATAGCTCCTCCCACTACAACAGCCCAAGCTCCTGCTTTCAGACATTCAGCCGCCATACTAGGAGTTTCCACATTTCCTTCAGCTATTATTGGTATCTTCACTACCTTATGCAGGCTCTTTATTAACTCAATATCCGGCTTTGACCTATCTTGAGTATAATCAGTATATCCACTTAAGGTAGTTGAAACTATATCAAAGCCGATTCTTTCAGCATCTAAAGCTTCCTCATAATCAGATATGTCTGCCATTATAAGCCCGCTATAAACCTCTTTTATTTCCTTAAAAAACTCTTCAAGAGTTTTTCTATCCGGTCTAGCCCTTTTGGTAGCATCAACAGCAATTATTTCCGGATTAACAGGAAGCAATTTCTTTATTTCCTCTATTGTTGGTGTTATATAAACATCATTTGAACCATATACCTTTTTATAAATTGCTATTAAAGGAAGATCAACATGTTTTTTAATCTCCATACAGTCCTCTGGTGTATTAGCTCTGATTCCAACTGCTCCACCCATTAGAGCAGCCTTTGCCATCCTTGCCATAATTTCAGAACTATGCAAAGGCTCGTCCTCAAGTGCTTGACAGGATACTATTAGAGCTCCTTTAATTTTGGTTAGTGTTTCAATTGAACTTTTCATAATCTTATCTCCTTGTATTAGTGTTTCTAATTTTTAACCCATTCAAGATTAAAGCTTGTAAACACATTTTTTGTATCCTGAGATTCCTCTGTTTCATAAAGAATACCTATGGTATTGTCAGGTAACACAGTCAAAGATGAGTACCAAAAGACTCCTGGCTCGAGAAGCTTAGAATATATCCATGTCTCTCCGCCATCTTCGCTATACCTAATTGTACCACTTTTACGTTCCTTCTCATCTGCAGGATTAGAGAAAATAATTCGACACTTTCCATCTCCAAGGTCAGGATATTTAATAACTGAAGATTGGCAGGTAGGATCTACAAGTGTTTCATGGAAACTAACTTCTCCCCAGCTTTCTCCTCCATCCTTGCTAATAGCTATTGCAGTTCTTTTTTTGCTATTATGATTTCTCATAAAGAACTTTAAATCTCCATTAGGAAGTTCAATCAATTGGCATTCTGTAAGAGTTAGTTCCTCATTATTCAAAGTTTCTGCATTATATGTTATGCCTTCATATACTCTGCCATCATTTGGGGACTTGCCTCTTTTCCAAGTCATGCCATGGTCATCGCTATAAATTACTGCGCAGGACATCTTGCTATGAGCAGTATTTGAAAAATATATTGGAAAAACTAATCTGCCTTTGTACTTATGGGCCTCAGTCATCTGGATACCTATTCCAGGTCCTGCACCTATAAATTTCATCCATGGTTCTTTAACTTGAGTATTTAAGTCTACTGGCTCTGACCAAGTTTCGCCATCGTCATTACTATGGATTATTTGTAAGAAGGATGTTCTTTCTTCTAAAAGCTCTCCTTCATTAAGATATATATTGCAAACTTTATGACCGTTTCTATATACATAACCTTCCTTATCTACGATCATATCTGTTTTTTGTCCCTGGTCATTATATACAATACCTTTTTCTCTCAAGGTATATTTGTTGTTATCTTTATCATACAGTTTCCTGTATCCTTCAGAAGTAAATCCCACTCCTGGCTGTGAGTTCCAAAGTCCTACTCCTCCTGGAGTATGGCTGAATATCATCCATATGGTATCTTTTTCTCTATCTTCCAGCATTGCTGGGTCTATTGCTGCAGAGCCTTCAATTCTTCCCTTTCCTGGGTAGTCAACCAAAAGTTGAACCTCTCCCCAAGTGGCTCCATTATCAAAGCTTCTTCTAATAACCTTATCAATATTGTTAGGATTATCACCTGGCTCATCTACCCTAGCGTCGAT
>CAZMQY010000191.1:0-7203 GCA_964568335.1 uncultured Clostridium sp. | reverse complement strand
AGGCTGATTTCGTTGCTTGTCATAATCATTCTTATGTAAATAAGTTTGATGTATTGACAGGTCTTTAGTAAAATGGAGTAGTCCTTTTAAATACTCTATGGGATGCTGAAGGACTTGAAAATCATTTACCAGCAGCTATGAAGAGATTTATAGCTGAAAACAATATTAGATTCTACACTTTAAATGCTGTTAAGATTGCTCAAGAAATAGGTCTTGGCGGAAGAATAAACATGATAATGCAAGCTGCTTTCTTTAAATTAGCTAACATTATTCCAATAGAAGATGCTGTTAAGTATCTTAAGGATTCCGTTGTGGCTTCTTATGGCTTAAAGGGAGAAAAGATTGTAAACATGAACTTTGCTGCTATAGACAAGGGACTTGAAGCTTTAGTACAAGTTGAAGTACCAGGAAGCTGGAAGGATGCTTATGAAGAAGCAGCAGCAACTAAGGCTATGCCTGACTTTATAAAGAACGTTCTTGAACCAATGAACAGACAAGAAGGAGATGCACTTCCTGTAAGTACTTTCTTAGGTGTTGAAGATGGAACTTTCCCACAAGGAACTGCAGCTTTTGAGAAGAGAGGAATAGCAATAAATGTTCCAGAATGGAATATTGACAAGTGTATACAATGTAACCAATGTTCATATGTATGTCCTCATGCTGCTATAAGACCATTCTTAGCAAACGAAGAAGAAGTTAATAATGCACCAGAAGGCTTCAATACAAAGAAGGCTCAAGGTGGAAAAGCATTTGAAGGCTTAAATTACAGAATTTCTGTTGACGTACTAGATTGTACAGGCTGTGGAAACTGTGCAGATATATGCCCAGCTCCAGGAAAGGCTCTTACAATGGTACCAGTTGAGTCACAATTAGAAGAGCAAAACAATTGGGAATATGCAATAAGCTTATCTCACAAGGAAAACCCAATGAGCAAAGAAACAGTAAAGGGAAGCCAATTTGAGCAGCCATTACTTGAGTTCTCAGGTGCTTGTGCAGGTTGTGGAGAAACTCCATATGCTAGACTTGTTACTCAATTATTCGGTGACAGAATGATGATTTCCAACGCTACAGGATGTTCATCAATCTGGGGTGCAAGTGCGCCTGCTACACCATATACTACTAACCACAAGGGACATGGACCATCATGGGCTAACTCCTTATTCGAAGACAATGCTGAATTTGGATTTGGTATGTTCCAAGGTGTTAGACAAATAAGAGAAAGATTAGCTCTAAGAGCTACTGAGGCATTAAGCCTTAATATAAGTGAAAGCTTAAAAGAGGGTCTACAAAGCTGGCTTGACAACTTTAAGGATGGAGAAGGTTCAAAGAAAGCAACTCTTAGACTTCTTCCATTACTAGAAGCTGAAAAAGACAACTTTGAAGCATTAGCTGATTTATATGAATACAGAGAATACTTAATCAAGAAGTCTCAATGGATATTTGGTGGAGACGGATGGGCTTATGATATCGGATATGGTGGATTAGACCACGTTCTTGCATCAGGAGAAGATGTAAATGTATTTGTATTCGATACAGAAATTTACTCAAATACTGGAGGACAATCTTCAAAAGCAACTCCAACTGCTGCTATAGCTAAGTTCGCTGCTGCAGGTAAGAGAACTAAGAAGAAAGACCTAGGTATGATGGCTATGAGCTATGGATATGTTTACGTAGCGCAAATATCTATGGGTGCTGACAAGAATCAAACTATAAAGGCTATAACTGAAGCTGAAAAGTACGATGGACCATCATTAATAATAGCTTATGCTCCATGTATCAGCCAAGGTATAAAAGCTGGAATGGGTAAGAGTCAAGCTGAAGAGAAGAGAGCTGTTGATGCTGGATACTGGCATATGTACAGATTCAATCCACTTCTAAAGGATGCTGGAAAGAATCCATTCACTCTAGATTCCAAGGAGCCATCAGCTTCCTTCAGAGAGTTCTTACTTGGAGAAGTTAGATACGCATCATTATTAAAGGCATTCCCAGAGCATGCAGAGGCATTGTTCGAGAAGACTGAAAAGGATGCAAAAGAAAGATACGAGTCATACAAGAGACTTGCTAACTAAAATAACTAAAGAATAAGACTGCGTGAGATATCGCAGTCTTATTTTTTATAATGAAGAATTAACAATGAAGAATTAAGAATTGGAGGAAATTTAAATTTGTTAGCACAAATTTAAATAAATATAAGAATATAAGAAGTAAAGAATATAAGAAGTTAACTTCTTAACTTCTTATATTCTTACTATAAAGTCATATAACCAGTAGTAAAAGAATTTATATTTATATAAATTCTTTTACAATAAAGTGAAAATCCCCTAAGGGATTTTCTCCCGACATTCTTCATTCTTCATTATTAATTCTTTATTCACTTAATTTTTCCTAACTTTTCATAAAAAATAAAAAAAACACTTTTAATATTGCTTAATTAAGGGTACAATGTTAACATAGCTTGTAATTCAAGGAGGATTTTTTAATGAGCGATGAAAAATTACACAACTGCGGTTGTGACGACAATAGTTGTGGCTGTGGACATGATCATGACCACGAGCACGGACATGAAGGATGCGGCTGTGGACACGACCACGAGCATGCACCAATGATAGTTGATTTAGAGGATGAAAACGGAAATGTAGTTTCCTGCGAAGCTATAGACGGTTTCACTTATAAGGAAAACGACTATATATTAGTTCAAAATCCAGATGATGGTTCTGTGTACCTATTCAAGGTAGCAGGTGAAGAAGGAGAACTAGTAGTTCCTGATGAAGAGGAATTTGACGAAGTATCCAAGTATTACGAAGAAAGTCTAGAAGACGAAGAATAATCAGTAAAGGCCGCTACTTGCTAGCGGTCTTTATTATTAATATTGGACAAGGGGCTGTTAAGAATAATGGAAAAGTTAGCTATTTTCGATGTGGACTTTACACTTACTAAAAGAGAAACTTTAATTGAGTTTTATAGATTTATGATTAAAAAGGATCCTAAGCATATGCTGCATCTTCCGAAGATATTTGCATACTCTGTTCTTTATGTTTTAAAATTCATACCTTTAAAAAGAGCTAAGGAAGTTTTTATAAGCTTTACAGATGGAATCAAGGAAGAGGATATGAGAAATCATGTGAAGGATTTTTATGAGAAGAGATTAAGCAAAATTTTATATAAAGATGCCATTGATATGATTAGAAAACTGAAGTCTGAAGGCTATAAAATCTATCTCATATCAGCATCTGCTGAGTTTTACTTGAATGAATTATACAATATTAAAGAGGTTGACAAGGTTATAGGAACAAGGTTTATTTGTGAAAAAGGACTGCACAAAGGATCCATGCAGGGTGAAAACTGCAAAGGAGAAGAAAAGGTTAAAAGGCTCCTTGAAGAATTAAAGAATGAAAATATTGAGGTGGACTTTAAAGCTTCCTATATGTTTTCAGATTCTCTTTCTGATCTGCCTTTGTTTAATTTAGTAGGAAAACCTTATCTTATTAATTATAGAAAACCTCATGACAGCATTGAAATATTAAAATGGAAATAATGAAATTATTAAATTGAAAGGAGAATATGAAATGAGTGAATGTTATAAAGCTTTGTATATTGAAAATTCAAGCGTTAAAAGCAGTGAGGATTTTCTAGATAAAATGGTAACTGAAGGCACATCTCTTTATGAGGTGGTACGAATAATCCATGGAGTTCCATTGTTTTTAGAAAAACATTTGGAAAGACTGAAAAATTCCGCTGTTTTAGCTAATTTGGAGCTATGGCTTTCTGTAGAAGAAATTAAAGCAAAAATGCTTAAGCTTATGGAAGTAAATAAAATAGAAGAGGGCAATATAAAGGTTGTATTTAATTTCAAAGAGGAAGCCTCTGGCATGAAAAACAATTTTTTAGCCTATTTTTTAAAGCATCATTATCCTACAGAGGAACAATATAAAAACGGAGTGCCTACTATATTATGCAATATGGAAAGAAATAATCCCAATGCAAAGATTATAAATGCCAGTCTAAAAAATACCACTGATGAAATGATGAGAGAAACCGGAGCATATGAAGCAATATTAATTGATAAGAATGGCAATATAACAGAAGGCAGCAGATCTAATATATTTATGGTAAAGAAGGACACTGTGGTAACAGCTCCTCTTGAGGATGTTCTCCCTGGAATAACTAGAGAGTATATTATAGAAGCCTGTAGAAGAGAAAATATAAAATTTGCAGAAGAAAGAGTCAAGGAGAAGGATATAAATAAGCTTGATGCGTTGTTTATAACAGGCACTTCTCCTAAGGTTCTACCAATTAATAAAATAAACGACTATATTTTCCCTTCTTCTACAAACCTTATTGTACAAAGTATTATGAGCGCTTATAATAGAATTATTGAAGAATACATAAAAAGCAATAAAGAAAAACAGTAAATATACGAAAATTAACTTAAGGAACTATATTTAAGGATATTAACATAGGGGGTGGGGATAGATGAAGGATAATGATGTAAAAGCAAGCAGGCATTTAGATATTAAATTTTCAGAATCTAAGCTTGAAGCTTACATAAGTATTTCGTATTATCAAGATGCAGAAGGTTGCTATCCTCCTAAATATAGTGCTCAGGAATTAAAGGCTGAGCTTTCTAAGGCTAATATTTTATATGGAATCTTAGAAGAAAATATACTAAAATGCATTCATCAGGAACAGGTTAAGGACATCTTAATCGCCAAGGGTGATGCACCAACTGATGGTATAGATGATATCCTTACCATTAAGTTTGAGGTAGATAATGACATAAAGAAATTAAATGAGGACAGTAAAGGAAGAGTTGATTTTAAAAGCATAGGAGCAGTTAATTCAGTCCTGGAAGGAGAAACTATTGCTGTTTTAACCAAAGGCAAGGATGGAAAGCCGGGTAAAGATGTAACGGGAAATCCTATAAAGATTAAGCCTAGGAAAGTAATAAAGCTTAAGGCTTCTGAAGGCTGTAATCTTATAGATGAAACAACTATAATTTCCACTATAGCAGGGAAGCCCTCAATGAAAAATAATGCCTTTTTTGTTTATAAAGTACATGAGGTTCCTCAGGATGTGGATCTTAAAACAGGTAACATAGCCTTTCTAGGTGATATAACTGTTAAAGGAAACGTCAAGGAAGGTATGAAGGTTTATTCGGGTAATTCGATTACAATATTGCAGAATGTAGATAGGGCCGATATAAAAGGTAAGGGCGAAATTATTATAAGCGGGAATGTGATAGGTTCCAATGTTGTTGGCGGAGGAGAAGATACCGAAAAACTTAAGGAAGTAGAGAACTTAGAACTGACTGTAAAGTATTTTAACGAAATGATTGCTGCAGTTGAGGAAATCAAAAAATATAATCTTCTTGGCTATGATGCTTCTGATGGGCAGATTATAAAGCTTCTATTGGATAGCAAATTTAAATCTGTGCCGAAACTATGCTTGTTTCTAATTTCACAAGGAGTAAAGAATAAGCAAAGAGGAGATTTAGGATTAGAGGATATTCTTGGATTTATGAAGACCAAGCTTATTGGCTTGGCGGCGCTTAGCATAAAGCACTACAGCGAGCTATTTAGGATTTTGGAATTAATGTTGGAAAGAATTGAGGAATTGAAGTCCACCCTGTCCATACCTGTTAACGTTAAATTGGCCTATTGCCAAGACTCTGAAGTGGGCAGCTCTGGAGACATAATAATTTCAGGGCGTGGAGCCTATATTTCATCTCTGACAGCTCATCACAATGTTTATTTTACTCAGAAAGACAGTGTGGTTAGGGGCGGAAGCATAAAAGCAGGCAATGAAATAAAATGCAAGCAGGTTGGTAGCAGAGGAGGAGTTGTGACCAAACTTTCAGTTGGTGAAAAGGGACATATATGGATAGATACTACATATGAGAATACAGTATTAACTGTCGGAAATAGAGAGTTTACTGTAGAATATCCAAGTAAAGATGTACATGCCTATCTAGATAATGGTCTGGACTTAGTTGTAGATAGGTTAAGACTATAGCAAGTAGGGAGGGAAAGTTTTTATGGAAAATAAAAATATAAAAGTTCTAATTTTCAGCATTAATGGAGAACACTATGCTACAGACATTATGGAGGTAGAAAGAATAATAAGCTGTGAGGAGCCAACAAAGCTTCCTGATTCACCAAGCTTTGTTGAAGGTGTAATAACTTATGAAGGCAGCGTACTTCCAGTAATATCTATTGCTAAAAAATTCAATATTGCTTCTAGTGAAAAAAATGAGGATTCTAAAATAATAGTTGCTAAGCAGGATAATACTAAAATAGGAATTATAGTTGATGTAGTTTCAGAGGTTAAAGATGTCAATAGCAAGAGCATAGAAAATCCACCGGAAATTGCTGCAGGAATATCAAAGCGATATATTAAGGGACTTATAAAGACAGATAAAGGAATAATTATTTTTCTAAATCTTGGTGCTATTTTATCTGATGAAGAAAAGAAGTTTTTTAACTAGGTGCAATTATGAATGTAAACGAAATAAAAGTCGGAATTGCAGATCTTAATGCAGCAGCCTCTCCTGACAGGTTAATTACTGTAGGTTTAGGCTCCTGTATAGGAATCGCTCTATATGATAAAATACTCGGCATTGGTGGATTAGCACACATTATGCTTCCTGACAGCACCCTATTTAATACAGTTAATAATCCAGTAAAATTTGCAGACTTAGCTATTCCGATTCTGCTTGAAAGAATGGAGAAATTAGGAGCTTCTCGAAGAAACCTTAAAGCAAAAATTGCTGGGGGGGCTTCTATGTTTAATTTCTCTGACAAAAGTATGATTATGGATGTGGGAAATAGAAATGGCCAAGCAGTAAAGGCTGTTCTTGAAGGGCTTTCAATACCAATAATAGGTGAAGATATTGGAGGCAGCAAAGGAAGAACTATGATTTTTGATACCTCAAATGGCACTGTTCAAATAAGAACGGTAGGTTTGGGCACAAAAGAACTGTAATGGAGTGATATTGCTTGGAAAAAATCAGAGTTTTAGTAGCTGATGATTCAGCTTTAATGAGAAAAATAATATCAGATATGATAAATTCCGAAGAGGATATGGAAGTTGTTGATATAGCAAGAAATGGACAAGATATGCTTGATAAGGCGGTAAAGCATAAACCTAATGTCATTACCCTAGATGTTGAAATGCCTGTTATGGACGGCATCACCGCATTAAGGG
>CAZMQY010000190.1:0-7241 GCA_964568335.1 uncultured Clostridium sp. | reverse complement strand
ACTAAAGAAAATAGTATATAATATAGAAGGATAGCGCCGCAAAGAGGAGTTTTTAAAGTATGAGAGAATTAAAGAGTGTAGAAGAAAAGATTTTAGATAGAGCATTGTATTTAATAGGCAAAAACAGGTCCAGTGATGTTTCAATCCGTGCTATAGCAAAGGAAGCAAATGTAAATGTAAGTGCCATAAATTATTACTTTCGCACGAAGGAAGAGATGCTCAGACAAATAAAGGAGTTTTACATTGCTAATACACTTGCTATTTCTTCCATAATGGACAATGAGGCTTATGATGAGGAAGAAAAGCTTGTTTTAGCTGCTAATGAAATAATGGAATATTGCTTAAGGTTTCCTGGAATAACAGTAATACTAAGAGAGGCATCAAATGCAGAAGATGAAGATGAGACTTCCAAGAACATAATAAAGGTGTCAAAGGAAATGCATGAGAAGATTGAGAAAATATTATGCAATATTATCAAAGGAAATAAATTAAGCTTTAAACATAAGCAAATGATTTTTATGTCTTCTATTTTATATCCTATTGAAAACAATGACATTATGAATATTGATGAAACTATTATAAATAGCAGAGAGAGTAGAATAGAATACATAAAACATATAATTAAGCTGCTAAAAGCGTAATAATGAAACACAAGCAGGAAGCAAAAGACTATTAATTAATTGAATAGTCTTTTTTATTTGCTGTAAACTTTTAAAAATATAAGATAAAGCAAAAATTAAAACAAAATGTTTAAAACATATTGATTAAGATTGTTAAACAATCTATAATATATTTACGGATAATATTTATAAAACAGAAATGTAAACCATTAATAAGCAAATTGATGGTAATTTTCGAAAGAAAATGTGTTAAAAAAATAACCTATTTCGTTTTAAAAAATAATTTTTAGGAGGTATTTTTATGGCATTTAACAATCTTTTTAGTCCAATTAAAATTAGAGGTTTAGAGTTAAAAAACAGAGTTGTGTTTCCTGCAATGGGAACCAAAATGCCAACTGAGGATAAGTTTGTTACACAGCAGATTATTGATTATCATGTAGCTAGAGCAATAGGGGGATGCGGATTAAACTTTACAGAGGTTTGTTCAGTATATGCTCCGGCTTCACCTAGAAAATTTTTAGCAATCTATGATGATAAATTTATTCCAGGATTAAAAAAGCTTACAGATGCTATTCATGAAGCAGGTGGAAAAGCTGGTACTCAGCTTTGGCTTGGTGGACTAGCTGCAGCTCACGGTGACTCAGAGCAAATGATAATTATCCCTAGCGAAGTGCCAGTGCCAGGAACAGAATATACAATACCTGCTGCCAGCATTGAAACAATTAAGGAAGCAGTTAAGGCTTTTGGCGAGGGTGCTAGAAGAGCTGTTGAAGCAGGCTTTGACACTATAGAATTCCATGCTGGGCATAACTATACTCCACACTCATTTTTAAGCCCATTTTTTAATAAAAGAACTGACGAATATGGAGGATGCTTAAAAAATCGTGCACGATTTCTAATTGAATGTATAGAAGCAATTCGTAAAAATATACCTGACGACATGCCTTTATTTATGCGCCTTGATGCACATGACGACTATTTAGAAGGCGGCTTAACTATCGAAGAGGTTATAGAATTTTGTAAATTAGCCAAAGAAGCAGGTGTTGATGTTCTTGATGTATCTCGCGGAAACTTCTCAACTGCGGCTATAAAATATGAAGTTCCACCAATTGATTTGCCAAGAGGCTTTAATGTGGAAAATGTTGCAAGAATAAAGAAAGAGACAGGCATGCTCACAGTTGCAGTAGGAAGAATAAATGATCCTGCACAGGCCGAAGAAATTATTGAAAGCAATAAGTCTGACATGGTTGTAATGGGACGAGCTCAACTTGCAGATCCAGAGTTCTGCAATAAGGCTGAAGCTGGAAAAGAAGAAACTATAGTTCGATGCGTTGGCTGCAATCAAGGCTGCTATGATGGATATGTATCCACTGAAGTGCCTTTTATAACTTGTATGAGAAACCCAGCCTTAGGCAGAGAGGCAGAATATGCTCTTGTAAAAACTGATGCTCCAAAGAAGGTTTTGATAGCTGGTGGTGGAGTGGCAGGGCTTGAAGCGGCAATGGTTTTAAAACGAAGAGGACATAATCCAATATTATGTGAAGCTTCAGATTCTCTTGGAGGTCAATTTGTACTTGCAGGTGCTGCTCCTAGAAAAGAAGAAATGAAAGAAGCCGCTATTTCTATGGGCGAGCAAGCTGTAAGAGAAGGAATTGAAGTTAAGGTTAATACCCCTGTTACCACGGAGCTTATTGAAGAAATTAATCCGGATGAAATTATTATAGCCATAGGTGCTGCTCCAATGAGCTTAAATATTCCAGGAGGAAACTTACCAAAGGTAACAAACTCACATGATGTACTTTCAGGAAAAGCAGTTGTTACTGGTAAAGTAGTAGTTGTAGGAGGAGGACTTGTTGGACTTGAAGTAGCTGAATATCTTCACGGAAATGTAGATGAAATTACTGTAGTAGAAATGCTTGATAGAGTAGCAAAGGACTTAGGACCTCTCCGTAATATTTGCGTTATGGAAAACTTATATGCTTTTGGAATAAAGACATTAACTAATGCAAAGTGCATTGAAATTAAGGAAAATGCTGTAGTTATTGAAAGGATGGGCAATATAGAAGAGCTGGAATGCGACTCTGTTATTGTAGCCATTGGAGCAAGAGCACGCAGCTTTGATAATATAAGCAAGTATTGCGAAGAAAAGGGAATACCTTGTCATGTTGCAGGTGATGCAGTACGTGCACGCAGAGCACTTAATGCTGTTGCTGAAGCTAATGAAATAGCAAGAAAAATTTAGGGCGATAACAAGTTGTATGAGAGTATGCCTGTACTTAAGCTGTAAGATACTCAAGAATCATATTTAATTATCAAAATAGGGGACTGCCTCAAAATAACATGCTGAGGTTTATTGTTATTTTGAGCAGTCTCTTACATTTTTTATTTACATAAAATGGTTGACCGAGTTAGTCAGTAGTATTATAATTATATTATTGACTGACTCGGTCAATTATTTTTGTAAGTAACAGTAACTAGGAGGTCGATACTATATTTACAAAGTTTCAAAAGCTAGAGCCTGAAAAGCAGCAGCGTATTTTGAATGCAGCTATGAAGGAGTTTGCACAAAAGGGGTTTAAAAATGCATCCACTGACCTAATAGTTAAGGAGGCGGATATTTCTAAAGGAGCTTTATTCTATTACTTTAAGAATAAAAAAGTGTTGTTCTTGTTTTTGTATGATTATGCTTTAGACATTGTAAAGAATGAGATTCTAATGAAGTTCAATACTGCAGAAAAAGATATTTTTGAAAGAAGACGGCAGGCATTGGTACTTAAAATCGAAGTTATGAAAATGCATCCTGAAATCTATGATTTTTTAGCGGTAGCATATATGGAAGACTCAAGTGAAGTGAAAAGCGAACTGGAAAAGAGAAATAAGGGAGCAATGGCAGCTGGTCAAGCTAAATTATATGAAGGAATAGATACTTCAAAATTTAAAGAAGAGGTTGATATAAAAAAGGCTGTTGAAATAATAAATTGGACTCTTGAGGGTATTACGAATAAAGAAATGCAAAGCATAAAGGGATTATCTATGCAGGAAGTAAATTTTACTGAGCTGCTGGAAGAAGTGGATATATATATGGAAATGCTTAAAAAAAGCTTCTATAAATAAAAGGGGGTTCAAGTATGAATGTTATAGAGATTAAAAATCTTACCAAAAGCTATGGTAAGGCAAGAGGAATCATTGATGTAAGCTTTAATGTTGAAGAGGGGGAGATTTTCGGCTTCATTGGTCCAAACGGAGCAGGAAAGTCTACTACCATAAGGACTTTGTTATCACTTATTTATCCAACCAGCGGAAGTGCTACGATTTTTGGCAAGGACTGCATAAAATTTGCTCCTGAAATTGCCAAGGAAATAGGATATTTACCTTCTGAGGTGTTCTATTACGACAAAATGAAGGTTATTGATCTTTTGAATTATTCAGCCAGCTTTTACAAAAAGGATTGCAGCAAAAGAATAAAAGACTTAGCAGAAATAATGGACTTAGACCTTAAAAAGAGAATTGAGGATTTATCCTTTGGGAACAAAAAGAAGGTTGGCATTGTCCAGGCTTTGCTGCACGAGCCGAAGCTTATAATTCTTGATGAGCCTACAAGCGGCCTTGATCCGCTTATGCAGCAAAAATTCTTTGACCTTCTTCAAGAAGAGAACAAGAAAGGTGCCACCATTCTTTTATCTTCCCATATTTTAAGCGAGGTTCAGAGGCTGTGCAGTCGCGTTGCTATTGTTAAAGAAGGCAGGATAATTAAACTTGAAACCTTAAGTAATCTAACGGAAAATAATTACAAAAAATTTAAGATTGAAATGAAATCAAAAATTGATGAAAACTACTTCAAAGCTCCTGGAGTAAGCAGCTTGGAGATAGAGAACGACACAGTGAGCTTTTTATTTAAGGGTAATATAAACCTTATTATGAAGAAGATTTCCCAGGTGGAAATATCTAATGTGTGGGTAGAGGAGCCTAGCCTTGAGGAAATCTTTATGCACTATTACGAAAAGGAGGCTTAAGGTATGAATATATTTCTGCATGAACTGAAGGCTTATCGAAAATCCATAATTATATGGGCGGGCTCTATGGCTGCGCTTTCTGCTTTGTTTATATTCATTTTCTCTTCAGCTGCAGGTGATTTTGAAGCGGTTAAAAACATAATGGAAAACGTGCCTGAGGCTTTAAGAAAAGTTCTGAGTATATATGTTGACAGTATTTCTACACTTGAAGGCTTTTACTCCTTTGTGTTTGTGTATATTGTTTTGTGCGGAGCCATTCAGGCAATGAATCTTGGAACTTCAATAGTTTCAAAGGAAATACGTGAAAAAACTGCAGATTTCCTATTAACAAAGCCTGTAGACCGTAAAACTATCCTTACTGCAAAGCTTTTAGCAGCACTGTTCTCGCTTATTATTACAAATATAATATATTTACTTATATCAGTTTCCATGACCGCAACTGTGAAGTCTGAGTTCAGCATGAAAATTTTCCTCATGATTTCTCTAACATTATTCTTCGTTCAGCTGATGTTTATGGCCTTGGGAGTTATGGTTTCCGTAATTGCAGGAAAAATCAAATCAGTAATTTCAATATCCCTCAGCACAGTATTTGGTTTTTTCATCATAAGTGCACTTGGTTCTGTGCTTGGGGACGAAGCAGTAAGGTATATAACTCCCTTTAAATATTTTGATACGGCATATATTATAAAAAATGCGGCCTATGAGACTTCCTTCGTTATTATTGAAATAATATTTATCATTGCCGCCATTGCAGCCAGCTATCTGGTGTACACAAAAAAAGATATCCACGCAGTTTAGGACTGGTTAAATTCTTTAAGGAGGAAAGGCTAATGAATGTTTTTGTAAGAGAAATGAAGGCTCATAGAAAGTCACTTATTTTTTGGTGCTTAGGCATGTTATTCATGATTATTGGCGGAATGGGCAAGTATTCTTATTATTCTGAATCAGGTCAATCTATGACTGAACTTATAGCTTCAATTCCTAAAACCTTAAGAGCCATATTAGGCTTTGGGGATTTTGATGTTACAAAGGCCAGCGGCTTTTATGGCATGCTTTTTTTATACCTTTTGATAATGGTAACTATACATGCTTCAATGCTTGGTGCCAATATTATTGCTAAGGAAGAAAGGGATAAAACCACTGAATTTTTAATGGTGAAGCCTGTATCCAGAAGCAGGATTATTACAGAAAAACTGCTTGCAGCGCTTACTAATGTGCTGATTTTAAACCTTGTTACCTTAAGTTTGTCCATTTCCATTGTAGGCAAGTACAGCCATGGTGAGGACATAACAGGGGATATACTAATATTGATGGCTGGAGCGTTTATTTTGCAGGTGATGTTTTTGTTTATCGGTACAGGAATAGCTTCCATAAGCAAAAATCCAAAGAGCTCCGCTAGTATAGCTACAACGGTGTTGTTAATTGCTTTCATACTGTCCATTGTAACGGATATGAACAGCAACCTTGAAGGCCTTAAGTATATAACTCCCTTCAAATATTTCAATGCCGCACATATGATGTATGGCGGAGGTTTTGATCCTGTATTTGTATTTCTGTCCTTTGTGATTATTGCTGCAATGGTTTGTGTGACATATGTATTTTATAAAAAGAGAGATTTGAATGTTTAAGAGAAGGGATGCTTCTTGCTAAGCTATAGCATAAGAAGCATCCCTTTGCTCTATGGATATTTATAATTGTTAAACTAATTTTTCATAGACAAATTCACCTTGGATCATGGTCTTTTCTACCGTGATGTCTTTAATTTTTTCTTGGTCTATGGTGAATATGTCCTTATCTAATACAATTAAATCAGCTGCAAAGCCGGGTTTTAATCTGCCTTTAAAAGCTTCCTTAAATTCATTAAAGGCACTTCCTATTGTGTAGGCATCTACAGCATCCTCAATACTCATTTTTTCAGAAGGAGTAAAGCCTCCTTTAGGACTGCCATTTATGCGCTGTCTTGTTACTGCGCAGTAAATATTAGGGAAGGGATTGCAGCCTTCCACTGGAGAATCTGTTCCGAGGCTTATTGGAGCTCCTAATTGATATAGGGTATTAAAAGCGTAGGAAGTCCTTGCTAATTCCTTTCCTACACGGTCCTCTACAATTTGAATATCGTAGTCTAAGAAAATAGGCTGATACATAACAGGAATATTTAGCTCAGCTATTCTCTCCAGCTGTTTTTTACTTGTGATTTGGCAGTGAACAATACCGTGACGAAGAGGATTTTTACCCTCTTTCATAGTTTTTTCATAAGCATTTATTACACTTTCAACAGCGCCATCACCAATAGCATGAGTTACTACTGTAATTCCATGCTCTGCTGCCAAGTTGCACAAATCCTGCAGCTGCTCATCGCTTAGGGCTGCCACACCTTTAGTGCCGGGAGCGTCCTCATAATCCTTTAGCATTAATGCAGTTCTTGCACCTAAAGAACCATCCTTAAATAATTTTAGTGAACCCTTTGAAAGTAATTTTTCATCATAGCTGCCTGTCTTGTATTCTGTCTCCAGATAAGTCTTAAAGTCATTAATATCTTGAAAATTATATTGATGCCTATATCTTAATTTAACTTTTTTATTGTTATATATATTGTGTATTACCTTGA
>CAZMQY010000189.1:844-7253 GCA_964568335.1 uncultured Clostridium sp. | reverse complement strand
ATTTATCCTTGTTTGAAAGAATGGCATCTAAATAGACTAAAAGCTGAAGCTGAAGACCATAGTAAACATCTGAAAGCTTAAAGCCTTTATTTCCTGACTTATAGTCTACTATTCTTATATAAGTGCCGTCTTCCAGTTCAAGCTCATCTACTCTGTCAATTCTTCCGATAAGGTCAATCTTATCTCCTGATGGAAGCTGTATGGTTATAGGAGGATAATCTCCTGTTCTTCCAAATTCAGCTTCGTGAGCAATGCTTGTAACACTGCTTCTTGTTATTTGCTTAGCTATTATATCTACAGATCTTGTAAGTATTCTCTTTAGCCTGTCTCCCATATATTTATACCTTGGAGAGCTGTTTAAAATAAAGCCTGTTCTCTCTCTTATTTTTTCATCTACAATCATAGAAATAGATTCCTTGGCATAGTCTTCTTTTAAATCTCTCCATTCAATTTTTTCCTTTTCAAGATTCACAGAAAACTCATCCAAAACCTCATGTATAAAGGTTCCAAGGTCTGGCATGCTAAATTCATAAACCTTTCTGTCTGCTGCTTTAAGTCCATACTGAACATAATAAGAAAATGGACAAGAAGCATATTTTTCAAGCCTTGAAACACTGAACTGCAGCGGTGCTCCGTAAAGTTCTTTTATCTTTGCTGAATTAACAGTGCTGACCTGATTGCTATAGGACAAACCTGCAAAAGCTCTTCTGCAGCGCTCCTTCCAATCCTCTTTATTTATATACCATCTGTAAGCATCCCACCATATTACACTCACGCTTTTTCCCTCTGCTTCTGCTCTTAAGGAAGCTATTAGTTCATTGAAGGAAGACTTTTCACCCACAATCTGCTCTAAATTCTCCTCATCAGTATCATTTTTTATTATGTCACTTTCTTCAGCAAGTTCTGGGAATATCTTTTTAATCCTTGAAATTATTATGGAAGCTCTCATGCTCTTCCCTTCGAAGTTGGCAATTGGATAGCTTAATCTTAAATACTTTCCTGCAAAGCTTAAGCTTCTGTATATTAAAAACTGCTCCTCAAAGGCTTGAGACTTTGTATCTGCTGCAATCTCCAGTCCTAATTCCTTTAGGCTTTCTCTATCTTTGTCGCTAAGTATTCCTTCCTCATCAGAAGTCCTTGGGAATACCCCGTCATTCACTCCAATTATAAAAAGCGCTGAAAGCTCATGGCTCTTAACACGTTCAATATCACCAACAAGCACCTGATCTAGAGCAGGAGGAATAACTCCAATATCATATTCATTTATTCCTGTAGTAAGTATTTTAACAAACTCCTCCAGCTTAACCTGCTCATCTCCCAGGATTTCAACCAATTGATCCAGAAGCTCAATAACCACATTCCACACTTGACTGTACTCATTTGCCATGTCAAGCTCCTTCTGCTCCTTAAACTGCTCAACCCAAGTCTCAACCTTTTCTCCAGCCTTTATCTCCGTTAAAAAATCGTATATGGCAGTACATATCTCTGTTACAGTTTTCTTTCCCTTTAGCTTATCTTGAAGAGTTAATAAAGGAGCAGTTATTCTATTTTTAATGTCATTTATTATTCTCAGGCTTTCCTCTGCTTTTTCTTCAGTTTCATAATTATAGTCCATACCATAATTCCACTGCTCTTCAGCCCACTTCCTACCTCTAATACCATTGGCAAGCACATAGTTTTCAATTAGGTCTACCTCTTCTCTTTCAAGATTTACAAGCCCTGTCTTTAAATATCTGAACACAGCCTCATAGGACCAGTTCTTCGTAAAAATCTCTATAACTGAGTTTAGTAGTATAATAAGCGGATTGCTGTTTATGTCTCTTCTTCTGTCTATAAAGTAAGGAATATTGTACTCCGAGAAAATTGCCTGCACCAGCTTTTCATAGCTTTGCAAATCTCTTGTTATAACAGCTATATTTTTAAACCTCAAGCCTTTTTCTCTACAAAGCCTTATTATATCTTTAGCAGTGCTTTGAATTTCGCTGTACATATTTAGCCCTTTAAAAATACGTAAGTCTTCTGTTTTTTCCTTATAAGCCTCATAGGGAAAATGAAAATAATATTTTTCCAGATGGCTTAGCTCCTTGCTGTTTTTAAACCTATACAAGCCTTCCTCTCCAAGGCATATGGGCTTTTCATATTTTATGTTATTTTCTTGCAAAAGCTTTAGAAGTTTTCTTTCTGTATTTTTTATAGGCATGAACACATCAGTATTATCTGCCTCTCCTCCATTGGTAAGACAATCTGTAGTTAGGGTAATATTCACCCTCTCAGCCTTTTTAAGCAGCTTTTCTATTATGTTGTATTGGATTGGTGTAAAGGTAGAAAATTCGTCTATCCATATTTCAGCTCCATCATACAAGCTGCATTTGTCAAGCTTTTCAGAAAGCAATGCAAGCTGGTCCTCAGCATCTATGTACTTCTTATGCAAGTAAGCGTCAAACCTTTCAAATATTAGGTTTATATCTTGAAGTTTGCCCTTAAGCATATCATTTTCAGAAAGCTTCTCTGTAGTTTCATGGAGCATGGCGGGGCTAATGTCATATCTTTTAAGCTCCGTAATAACTTCTGACATTATATTTATAAAGCCAGACTGCTTGCCTGCCCTTGAAAATACCTTAAGCTCATTTTTAACTTCCTCAATTATTTTATATATGAGCATGTTCTTTCCCGCGGAATTCATTTGAAGCCTTGTTATTCCACCAACTTCATTTGAAACCACATAAGCCATTCTGGTAAAGCTTAAAACCTCTGCTCTATGTATTCCCTTTTCTCCAACCATCTCTACAAGGTTTCTGTTAGCCTGAAAGTCAAACTGCTCCGGAACAAGGTAAATAAGCTTTTTATCGCCATCCCCTTTTATAAATTCCTTCTTAATATTCTCCAGACAATAAGTGCTTTTTCCGCTGCCGGAACGACCAAATATAAATCGTAAGCTCATAGATTTCACCACCTTTATGAATTTGAGTTATAAAAATTACCTTTCTTGATTTTGCATATCAAAAAAGGTAATGTGTTTTTAAAGTAAGTCTCAATTATTTATATTATACCATATTATTTCAGTGGTAATCAGACATTCTTAGTATAGTAGAAAAACATAAATTTATAATTATAAAATTGAGTTGCTAACTTCAGGTTGTCATCCCGTTAGTTAGGCTACATAGGCTTCTTTCAGCCTATAGGCTCAACATACAGGCTGGACGTACAAAAAAACTAGGAACCTATGATCCCTAGTTTTTAAACTATAATTTATTTCTCTAATTATGCGTTATGGAATGAAAATTATTTACACAAAATTTTTTGATTCTTCTTCACTTAAAGCATCTATATTGTCAATATAATAAGGATAATCCTTCAAAATTGTTTCAGCAGTAATTTCTAATTTGCTCTTATCTTCTTTTGAATTAGCTGTATAGATATACTCTTTTCCATCTTCTCTTAGCAAGAATTTATCTTCTCCAATTCTTAATAAACCAGTATTCTTTGAATCCTTATATTCTTCTAAATCTTTGTAAATAGTTGTTTTCTTAAGATACGGGAAGCCTCCCTTTGGACAGAACATATGACAGTTACCACATTCGTTACACATATTTTCAACGTGAGCTATTTGGTAATTAGCTGTAAGTCCTTCAACAACAACTCTCATATTTGCTCTATTTGGACATACGTCAACACAGATTCCGCAGCTCTTTAAGCAGTCAAAAGTTTCTAGCTTGTCTTCTAAAACTTTTCCATTGCCTTTGTTTTTATAGTTAGCATCGCTCTTTGCTTTATCAGCTAATCCATTTAAAGCTTCAAAGTCTAATCCCTTAGGTGCCTGTCCTGCTTTTTTCATTTCATTTAATACAGCATTGTTATTTGTATATCCCTTTGGTTGTAAAAACAATGTTGATATAGTAATAGGAGCAATTCCAGCATTAAATACATCTAATACATTATTCTTATCTATTCCACCTGACATAGATATAGTTATATCATTAAACTCATTTGCAATATTTTTAGCTACATTTATTGCTATTGGATATAATGGTTTTCCAGACATGTACATAGCTTCGCCTGGCATAACATTTCTAGTATTAACTACAGGTAGTGTATTTGTTAACTTAACTCCGAATGTTACATTGTTTTCCTTAGCAGTTTCTAATAACTTAGCTATTATTTCTTTAGCCATATTAAATTGTAAATCGTGATCGAAATCTGCTCTCTTTAATTCTATGTCATTGTAACCTAAGTTGTCTAAGATTTCTCTTACAGCATCATACCCTAATAATGTGGAATTACATTTTAATAATGTATTTATCTTTTTATTTGATATTAAATGAGTTGCTATGCTTAAAATTTCACTTGCTTTACATCCGTGCATAGTTGAAAGTGTAACTATATTTGTAATCTTTGAAGTAATTTTATCTATATCTTCTACTTTAAATCTTTTGAATTTATTTATATTTTTCTTTAATACTTCTATGCACTCTTTAAATATTTCAGTATCCTTTGCCTCTTTAAGATCATCAATAAAGTCAGAAATCTTCTTTGATTGAATTCCTTCAAGGTTATATCCTACACTTATATTAAGTATAAAATCTTTTACGTCTGACAGGCCAAGTTCAATACCTAAAACCTGCATTAATATTGAAGCCTTTATATATTCTTCTTTTGCTTCCTGAACTGTTAATTCTGTAGACCATTCTACATTGTACCCTACATTTTTAACATCGATACATGGTCTTGCTATCATTTCTTGCATTTGTTTTCCATCTACTATTTGAACAGTCTTAGGTTCGAAATATCTACAACCTGTTAGGTAAGCTGCTATGAAGTTTTGAGTTAATTGTGTGTGTGGACCAGCTGCAGGACCTACTGGGTATCTTAAATATTCGCTGCAAAACTCCTTTTCTATGCTGCTATCAATATCTCTATAAAAGTCTTTCTCTTCTATTCCAAATATTTTTCCTTTTGTATAATAATCTTGAAGAGCTAGCTCAAGAATTTTTTCAAAAGACATTGTTTTCATTACTTCACTCATGGTTGTTCCACCTTTCTTCAAATAAATTTTATATAAATTAATATTGCTATAAATTTTTACTATATAATTATATAGCAATAAATTATATAGCAATTTTCATACCAAAAATAACGGTCGAATAATGTTTTTTCCTGTATCAAAATGTAAGCACCGCTATTTCTTATAGCTATTTGCTATATATTTCACAAAAGCTTATAAAAAAATCAAAATGATGTCTTTATCAAAGCTTATTCTTATGTCATAAAATATCAAATTGATAATAAATTATCAATTTGACAACAAAATTTATCAAATTGATAACACCCTGTGATATTTATAAGTTTCATCGGTATAAAATTAACCGAAAGACCTGATGAGCACATATAAGTTTATAATTTGGGTTGGTTGAGTCAGCTGGACTTCACACAGAAAAATCCCCTAGAGTTATCAACTTCTCTAGGGGATTTTTATTAAATCAAAGCTCTTCCAGGAATAATAAGCTTATCTCCAGAGCTTAAGTCTTCAATGCTTTCAAGCTCATTAATATGAACTAATGAGTCAACAGTTGTATGATATCTCTTAGCTATCTTCCAAAGAGTATCGTCATTTTGCACAATGTAGATAGTTATGCTGGCTTTCTTTGCTGGCTTTTCTCCTTCCTTAGGAAGTACATTAACTAAAAACTCTTTATTCGTCATGTAGTTAACCCTAGCATAAACCCCTATTATAGCTTTAATACCTATAGTATTAGCTTCAATAGCAGCTTCAACATTTTCTAGTGAAGCTTTTGCAACGCATTGCATATCTATCTTTGCATTCGGAATTTCAATTGCTGTTGTAAATGGAATTTCATCTTTAACAACATGAGCACACTTATTTTCATCGTTAGTTCTATATAGAACCTCTACATTTAGAAGACCTTCTATAACAACCTTGTTTTCTACAAGCTTCTTGTCTGTTACGCAAACTTTTGCCATAGGCATAACTATTGAGGTTGGCTTTGGCATTCCCTCGCCAAGTTCAATATTGCTCTTAACTATAGCTTCATTCTCTGCTTGACCATGCATAACATTAAGCTCGTAGTTTTTCTTTTCCATATCCATCATCATAGATGGTGAATATGCATCCTCTATTGTATCCATCTTTTCCTTACTCATAACCTTTGTGCTGCTTCTAAGTAACGTTTCCACATCAATTATTCGGTTTTCTCCAAGGTCATCCTCTTTGATATCGTAAATCATATCATCTACCCTAAAATCAGTGTAACTATCCATGAAAGAGTTAACCCCTTCAAGCTCTAAGTCCTTGCTTACTAAAACATCATCTTCTACATAATAGATTTCTGCAGAATCTTTACCTCTATATAGAACATGAATTTTTGCAAAGGCAGAAACTTGAAGCTTGCCA
>CAZMQY010000189.1:0-834 GCA_964568335.1 uncultured Clostridium sp. | reverse complement strand
ACACCTTGGTTTCTTTCTTGTGAATATCCACATCGCACTTTAATACATTTCCTATTTGTGGCTTATCCATAGGGATTTGCATATGAGACTTCGCAATCATCTCGCCATCACAGGTTCCTGCTATTTTATCTACAGATACATTATTCTTCAATACTTGAGCGTCAACAACACCTCTTAAATCCTTAACTATTTCAAAGTTATAGTTTTTATAAACGGCTGACTTAAGATTAATAATACCTTCTACAGCTATCTTTCTTTCATTGATAATAACAGGTTCCATATGCTCTATGTAGCAATCAGCCTCACAAGGCATACTGCGATTCACACCACTTAAATCTATGCTGTTTGAGAACTTTGCTGTATATACTACGTTGTATACTCCACTTTTATTTTCGTCTTCCCTGGCTAAATACAGCACATTGAACTGAATCTGGCCTTCTAGATAAATCTTGTCCTGCATAACTTCTTTTGTAAGAATACTTGGCTTAGCATCAAGAGTTAAAATTTCATACACGTCCGGATGAGTATCCGGTATCACATATTCCCCTTTTATGACTGTGTCAGCAGAGCCCTCTCCCAAAAGCTGCTCACATTCAATATTTTCCCTAACCAGATCTATAGCCATAAGATTATCCCTCCCATCTAAATACCTACTATTAATTTATATAAATGCTATGAGAGAAATATGACAAATAAAAAATAAAATTATTGTATAAAATAATCAACAGTCTAATAAGCTTTAAGATAGGTATCCAATGCAAAATTAACATAGGCTGAGCTATAAGGTGAATGGATAGCATTGAAAATAAAATCTTAATGCGTGACCCTTTGCCA
>CAZMQY010000188.1:7028-7256 GCA_964568335.1 uncultured Clostridium sp. | reverse complement strand
TACATAGAACAGGATATTATTCCGTTGATTATAAAATAACTCCCTTAAGTGAAGTGGCTGGAAAGACAAAGCACATGCCTGATGAGTTTATTAACTTGGCAGCAAATAATGTAACTGATGCCTTTAAGTTTTATGTGAGGCCACTTTTAGGCTCAGGCTTGGAGTCTGCGCATAGAATAAGAGCACCAAGAGTTCCAAAGATTTTAAATAAATTTGAGTAATAAAAGA
>CAZMQY010000188.1:0-7018 GCA_964568335.1 uncultured Clostridium sp. | reverse complement strand
TAGTTCAGCAGATTTATTTTTTTACTATTGCAATCCTGTCAGCACAACCTGGCCTTTGGAATTTTTATAGTAGAAAACTCGTATATCGGCTCCAGCCTTAAACTCGTCAGGCTTAAAACTTTGTACGAATTTATCCGATAAATAGAAGGCTGTGGGTTTGCCGTTTATTTTTACCTCTATAGAATTATTGTCAATCTGTCCAACATAAACACCAGGAACCGAAATTCCATAAGTTGCACTTTTTATGCTTGTTAAGATCAGCTGTCCCATTTCATTTTTGTTATAGGTTACTTGAACAGTGGAGCCGCTCTTAAACAGGCTAGTGTCAAAGCTGCTTTTTACACTGCTTGAGAAGAAAAGAGCTGCATTTT
The DNA here is from genome assembly GCA_964568335.1 of uncultured Clostridium sp. Classification (GTDB taxonomy): domain Bacteria; phylum Bacillota; class Clostridia; order Clostridiales; family Clostridiaceae; genus Clostridium_AT. The sequence continues at coordinate 6,647 of CAZMQY010000188.1, read as the reverse complement.
TTCCATCTATTTTAACCTCTATTGAATTTCCATCAATCTGTCCTGCATACACGGCTGTAATATCGTTGTCCTTTAAAGGCAGGTTGGCTTCCGTGATAGCACTTGCAGTTTTGCTTTCCTGTGGTTTATCAAGCTGAATATTTGTTCCGCTGCTGTTTTCTTTAGGTGCATCTGCAGAGTTTTGTGGAGATTCTGTGACTACTACTTTATCTTTTAGCAGGTTAATTGATGTCTTGCAGGCTGTAAAGCCTATTAGCACGGCTAAAATGACACCAATGGCTATAAAATTTTTCATGGATTTTCACCGCCCCAATTTTTTTCTATTTATAGGTATATACGGGGCTAAAGTAGTAAAGTCACCGGAATTATGACAAGTCTTTATTAAATCACCTCTACCTTATTCATTCTGATAATAGTAAGGCTTATAAAAATCGTTGATAGAGCTAATGTAAATATAATAGTTACTGCACTGTCATTGAAACTAAAGTTGTTTGCTGCATTTACAAGCTTATAGGGTATAAATTTCCCAATGGATTTTAATCCTGCTAATGATGAGGAAGTTAAACTTGCAGCTAAAGCTAGTATTCCGCTTACAAGTCCTTTTTTAAAGATTGAGCTAAGCATCATTGCAAGAGATACATTAAATATAAAGTAAACTGTAACCAAAATCATTGAAGGGATTAAGTTTATAAAATCCAAGGGATCCTTTGAAAACAAAATAGTTACATAATAGTAGTTTACTAAAAAGCCTATGCTTGTGAAAAAGCTTACAGCTAAAGAATAGTTTATAAATTTAGCCAATACTATGCTTTCAGGTCTTGCACCTTTTGAATAGGGGAAAACCAATTTTTGATTATAGATTTCATCGCTTAAGGTTCCGCTGAAAATAAATATTACAAATAAAAGCCCGATTTGATTTAAATCTTTAATATAGCCTTGAACTGCTGTTTTCTGGGTGGTTACTAAAAGAGCACTTATATCAGCTGGCAGCTGGCTCTTAAGTATATCAGGCAGCAGCTTTAGCATTATTGGGTCTAAAAGTGCAAAAAGTAAAATTCCTGCTGCTAGCATTATATATTTATACTGCCGTACAGCCTCAATAAATTCTTTTTTAAAGTACGCTTTAAAGGTCCACATTTTTATTCACCAGCCTTAAAAATATATCTTCTAAATTGCTCTTTCTTAAATTGTAAGAAACTATTGAATTAGCCTCAGCTGTAAGAGTTTTTAAAAGCTCAGTTTTTGCAATATTTAAATTGTGCACATAAATAGAAGCATGATTTCTGTTTATAGTCACATTTTGAATCCAATCCAATGGAAGAAGCTTGTTTTTAATTTCAGAGCACTCTTTTTCAAACTCCACATCGTAAATTGGCTGTATATACTTATTTCTAAGCATTTCCAGATTTTCTGAAATGATAATCTTGCCTTCATGAAGTATGCTGACCTCATCGCAAATTCTTTCAACATCATTTAATATATGTGTAGAAAGAAACACTGTTGTTCCATCATCTTTGAGCTTTTCAATAAGCTCCAGCACTTCCATTCTGCCTTCGGGGTCTAGAGCTGAGGTAGGCTCGTCCAAAATTAATATTTCCGGGCTGTTAAACATGGCTACTGCCATGCCAAAGCGCTGATTCATTCCTCCAGAATAGCTTCCAACCTTTCTTTTGGAAGCATCGCTTAGCCTTACTATTTCTAAGACCTCTCTGCTTCTTTCTTTAATTGCTTTAGAAGACATTTTATTTACTTGTCCTATGAAGTTTAAATATTCAATGGCAGTCATATATCCATAGAAAACAGGGTTTTGTGGCAGATAACCCACAGTTTGTAAAAGTCTTCTTTTGTCCTCCTTAAGAGGTTTACCATTAAGATATATTTCACCGCTGTTATAGCCGATAAGCCCTGTTAAAATATTCATAGTAGTAGATTTCCCAGCACCGTTTTGACCAAGGAAACCATATATCATGCCTTTCTTTATTTCAAAGGAAATACCTTTAAGCACCTCAAGTTGTCCGTATTTTTTCGTAAGATTAACAGCTTTAAGCATTTTAATCACGCTCTCTTCCAATAAACAAATAAATAATAGCTCCAAATAAATTTATAAAAACAATTATTAAAGCCCAAGCCCACTTTGGAAAATATTTAACTCTATCCTTAGGCAATTTGTAAAGACAAAAGACTATAAGTCCTAGTTGAAGTATTATTAATGGCAGTAGAAGCTTTATTATTTCAGCTGTAGTCATATCTGTGAACATCTTTTTCTCTCCTTTATTAAGCTTATTTTTATATCTATGAAACGTAATAGTAAGCAAAAAGTTCATTGGATTTTATAAAAATTAAACCCTCTGTAAATTTTTCTACAGAGGGTTTTTATCGCTGTCTTTTTTCTTTTTATCCATAATAATTCTGGTTACAACTAAATAAACAATTATAGATTGAGGACAGTTTATAAGACCAAAGAGTCCCCAAAGCCAGTAGTACTTTTCTTTTCTTTTTCGGGCATCTATAAATATCCAAGTTGCTTGAGTTATAAGAAGAGGAACAGCTACTCCAAAAACAATAAGCAATTGAGTTTTTGTCATCATGCTTCCCCCCTATAATTTTTAGCTATTGGTATTACTGAAAGCGGCAAAACAGCAGAAAGTGCTGCCTGAATATATAAATATACTTTTAGATCAGTATTCAAAATAAGAACTCCTAAAATTGAAGTAATTAAAAGACAAACTACAATAAAGCCAGCTGCTTCAATTTTAATTTTCCTTTTTTTCTTAATGTTCTCTCCTTTTGCAATAATATCTAATAGGTTTATATCCAAAGGAAAATCCAAGTCTTTTATAACCTCCATCTTAGCTAAGGCCATTTTCATATCACCTGCAAAAACATTATCAATCTCTGGGCAGCTTTTTGGAGCATCATCATAATACTCATCAATTATTTGATTTTGAATTGCATCCTTTTCTCTCATCATATCAAATCCTTTCTTTTAAATACTGAGACAATATGTTTTATGGTGTTATGAAGCCTTGAGCGTACAGTGCCAATAGGACAATTTAAAATTTGAGCTATTTCTTCATACTTGTAGCCGTAATAATGCTTTAAAATAAAGGCAGCTCTCTTTTCGTAGGGCAGGCTCATAAGAATGTTCATTACTTCCTTATATTCTATATTATTAAGGGTAATAGCTTCAGGATTTCCATCCTTGTCTTCTAAAAGATCGTCAATAAGCTCTGTAGTCTTGCTTTTTCTCAAATAATCTATATAAACATTAGTTGCAATTTTTATAAGCCAGGTAGAGAACTTTGCTTCAGGATTATACCTATTAATGTTACCTACCGCCTTTAACATGGTTTCCTGTATGATGTCTTGAGAAAGCTCTGGGTTTCCTGTCATTTTTATAATGTAACCCTTTAGAATGCCATAATTATCTGTAAGCAGAATATTTAATGCACTTTTGTTTCCCTGCTTAGCCTTCTCAACAAGTTGAAATTCTTCCAAGAACCCATCACCTCCCAATTCTATAACGTTAATCACATCAAAAAGTTCATTTCCTTATATTATATGATAAATGAAATAATTTACAAGTTACAATTGCTTGTCCAGAAAAGCATATAATGTTATACTATACAAGGTATAAAAATTTCTGAAGATGGGGAGATGCTGAATGAAACGTACTGCGCTAAGCTTATTATTAGCTTCGTTATTGATTGTAACTAATGTAGGAAATGTAAAGGCTGCAGAAAATACACCGCCAAAGATTGATGGTAAGGCTGGTATTGTTGTGGATATATCTACTGGAGAGATTATATATGCTAATAATATTGATAGCAAGCAATATCCAGCAAGTACAACAAAGCTGTTAACAGGACTGCTGTTTGCTGAAAATAAGAAAAAAACAGATTCTATTCCTTATACTGAAAGTGCAAAAATTCAACCTGAATATTCGCTGGGAAAGACTCTTGCCAGAGGAAAGTTAAAGGTTGGAGACACTATGAGTGGCCAGGACACTATGGATGCGCTTCTTATTTATTCTGCAAATGATTCAGCTTATATGGTTGCTGATGCTGTTAGCGGTGATGCTAATAAATTTGCTGATTTAATGAATGAAAGAATAAAGAAGTTAGGCTTAAAGAATACTCACTTTGTACTTCCAAATGGCTTGGACCACCCAGATCACTATACAACTTCTTATGATTTAAGTGTTATAGCTAGAGAAGCCTTTAAAAACGATTGGGTAAGAGAAAGTATTGCAAAGGATAAGACAAGATTGACTACTTCTTCAAACGTAATTATGGATATTTCTAACAGAAATAAGCTTCTTGGCATAGATGGAAATATTGGAGGAAAGACTGGACTTACAGATCTAGCAGGAAGAGCATTTGTAGCATTTTATGAGAGAGATGGAAGACAGCTTGCTGGTGTGGTTATGAATTCAATATACGGCAAGGATGATACTGCTGTATTTGATGATATGAAAAAGATAGTTAACTGGAGCTACGAGCAAAAGCCGGTTGCACTACATAAAAATGGTGATGTTTTAAAGACTGAAACTGTATCCTATAAGCCTTTTAGATTCTTTGGACCAGAGAAGACTATACAAGTACCCTTAATGATCCGTGAAGATGTTACATACTATGATAATGAACTGAATAAAAAGGAATTAAAAGAAGAGTATGATATACAAACTCTGAATCTATGGAAACAAAGTGAAGACAAGCCAGCTGGAACCTTAAATGTAAAGCAGAGAGAAGCAGTTAAGAGCATTAAGCTTTATACAACTATTTCAACAAAGGATATAGTTAAACAAAATCTTCCTCTGTATTTAATGTCAGCGCTAGGTGTTATACTGATTGTACTTGCTGTGTTGATATTGGTTGTAAAAATTAATAATTCAAGAAAAAGAAAATCAAGAAGATTTTACTAAAAGTTTGACAAAATCTCCAGAAATGTAATCTGGAGATTTTTGTTTTGTAAATATTATGAATTAATAAATATTATTAATTATTATGGTAATAAATATGGAAATGTTGTAGAATGTCTATATAATATAATTTGGTGTTAGGGGTACTTCGATGAAGCTTGATTATAATGATTTTAAGCAAGTCTTGGATGCACTTGAGAACATAGTTTTTAAGGTGGGAAAAGATGATACTGGTAATAGCAGAATTTTAATTTCTGAGGGGAAGATTGCAAGAGCCTTTGAAATTACTACCAATAGGCTGCAAGGGACAGCTGTTTCCGATATATTTAAAGGAGAGATGGCAGACAGTATAGCTAAGAAACTAGAATTGGCTTTTAGTGGACAAAATGTTGACTTTGAATTGATTTTTGGCAGCTGCACCTATTATATAACTCTTGCTCCTGTAACCTCAGCAGAAGGAAAAGTGGAAGTAGTGGGCTGCGGCGCTGATATTACTAAGTATAAAATAGCAGAAGAAAAGCTTTATTACATGGCGAATTATGATTCACTTACAGACCTCCCTAATAAAACTATGCTTCGAGAAAGATTTAAATTTGTAAGATCCCATGTTCATAGAAGTGAGACTATGACGGCTTTGATAATGCTGGATTTAGACAGATTTAAGATAATAAATGATACTCTTGGGCACGATATTGGTGACATGATTTTGATTGCCGCTGCTAAAAGATTAAAGAAAATCATCAGAGAAGATGATACTCTTTGCAGGTTTGGCGGTGATGAATTTGTAATTCTATTGTCAGAACTAAAAAATGAAGATTATGTGGGCAAGCTAGTTCAAAATATTCTGGATGATTTCAGATACCCCTTTATGATTGATGGCAGAGAGTTCTTTATTACTCCAAGCATAGGAATTACTATTTACCCTCATGATGGTGAGGAATTTGAGGACCTTATTAAAAATGCTGAGATTGCTATGTTTCGAGCTAAAGATGATGGTAGAAATAAATACCATTTCTATACCAGCATTATGAATGGAAGAGCCTTGGAAAGGCTGGGTTTAGAGAACTTTCTTAGAAAGGCTGTTGAGTATGATGAACTTATGCTTTTATACCAGCCTCAGATTGATATAAAAACAGGAAAAGTTATTGGGGCAGAGGCCCTAGTCAGATGGAAGCACCCCCAGCTCGGTATGGTTTCACCATCAGACTTTATTCCTTTAGCAGAGGAAACTGGACTTATATTATCTATTGGACTTTGGGTTTTAAAAACTGCATGTGAGCAGAATAAATACTGGCATGAAAAGGGCTATGGTGATTTGAAAATTGCTGTGAATGTGTCTGCAAGGCAGTTTGCGGACAAGAATCTCGCAGAAAAAATTCAAGCAATATTACAGGATATAAAACTCAATCCTGAGGTTTTAGAACTAGAGATTACTGAAAATACTCTGATGGAGGATACAGAATTAACCTTAATGTGCATGAACAAGCTTAAGGATATGGGAATAAAGATAGCTATTGATGATTTTGGTACAGGATTTTCTAGCCTGTCTTATCTCACCACGTTCAAGGCAGATATTTTAAAGATAGATCGATCTTTTATAAAGGTTTTGCAAGCTGATATAAACAGCAGGACAATAGCAACGGCTATAATAAATCTAGCTCACAATCTCAAGCTTCAGGTAGTAGCTGAAGGAGTGGAGGAGCTTGAGCAACTGGAATTTTTAAGG
>CAZMQY010000187.1:4334-7258 GCA_964568335.1 uncultured Clostridium sp. | reverse complement strand
GGAATATCCGGTTTTTTTATTTTTTGCCCAAAATCCAGCCCTCATTCCTAAAACTGTTTCATATCTAAGGTGTCAAATAGCTGCTGACATTAATATATTGTAATGAAAATAGAAACCCAACACCTTAAACGAAATTGTATTTCCTGTTACTACACATAGATTATATTGCATTGGGGATGAGGTTGGTTTGAGAATTATTAAAAGGTTGAGAATTCCGTTATTAATAGTGATAGATACTGTTTTAGTCAACTTGGCATATCTTATGTCGCTTTACTACAGATACTCTTTAGATATACCTAATGAATATTTAAACAGATATATAAAGAATGTAGGGGGAATGTTTTTAATATATACTTCTATGTTTATATTATTTAGAATCTATAAGGCTCTTTGGGAGTATGCAGGAACGGAAGAGTTTTTAAGAGCTATAGCAGGAATAGGAACTGCAGGCTTGCTTTATTTAATAGTGACCAGTTTTATGGGAAAGAGGCTGCCCTTTAGTGTGCATACCTTGGCTATAGTTTTAAGCACACTATTTGTCTGTGGTCTTAGAATAACCTTTAGAATATATAGACGAATTCTGATAATTCTAGGAAGGACTGAAATAAGGCAGGGCACAAGGGTTATGTTAATAGGCGCAGGCTCAGCAGCTGCGATCATATTAAGGGAGATGAAACTTCGTAAGCAGATAAAATATTGTCCTGTAGCAGTTATTGACGATGATCCTGAAAAAATCGGTACAACTATTTCAGGGGTAAGTGTATGCGGGGATAGATATAAAATTCAGCAGGTTGCTAAAGAAAAAAAGGTGGAAATTATAATCATAGCTTTACCAAGCCTAAAGGGTGATGAAAAGAAGAGGATTATAGATATTTGCAAAGGTACAGACTGTAAGCTAAAAATCCTTCCAGGTGTGTTTGAGCTATTAGATGACAGATACCTTTTAAGCAAGGTTAGAGATATTGATGTTGAAGACCTTCTAGGAAGAGAAGAAGTTAAGCTTGATATGAAATGTATATCCAATTATATAGAAAACAAGGTTGTGATGGTTACTGGCGGAGGAGGCTCAATTGGTTCAGAACTATGCAGACAGATAATACGCTTTAATCCTAAACAGCTTATTATAATAGATGCCTATGAAAATAATGCCTATGATATTCAAAGGGAGCTTAGTGATAATTATCCAGCCTTAAACCTGAAGGTTTTAATCGCCACTATAAGAGATAGAAACAGATTGGAAAAAATATTCAGAGCCTACAAACCGGAGCTGGTATTCCACGCCGCGGCCCATAAGCATGTACCTTTAATGGAGGAGAGTCCTTGTGAGTCCGTAAAGAATAATGTTTTTGGCACCTTGAACCTTTCGGAGTGTGCTGATAAATATGGTGTACAGAAATTTATAATGATTTCAACAGACAAGGCAGTTAACCCAACTAATATAATGGGAGCCTCCAAAAGAATTTGCGAAATGATTATACAAGGCATGGATAAGATAAGCCGAACAGAATTTGTTGCAGTTCGCTTTGGAAATGTTCTTGGAAGCAACGGCTCTGTTATACCACTGTTTAAAAAGCAAATTGATAAGGGAGGCCCAATAACCCTGACCCATAAGGAAATAACAAGATTCTTTATGACTATACCAGAAGCGGCGCAGCTAGTTATGCAGGCAGGTGCCTTTGCAAAGGGTGGAGAGGTATTTGTGCTGGATATGGGGAAGCCGGTTAGAATTTATGACTTGGCCTCCGACTTGATAAAGCTCAGTGGACTGGAACCAGAAAAGGATATTGAGATAAAGATTACGGGTTTAAGGCCCGGAGAAAAGCTTTATGAAGAGCTTTTAATGAGCGAGGAAGGACTTGTTACTACAAGGCATGAAAAAATATTTATCGAAGAACCAATGTACTGGAGTATGGAAGAGCTAAGGATGAAGCTTAAAGAATTGAGGAAAATCGTTGAACTAGAAAATGAAGAAGAGCTTTTCAAAAAGATGGCGGAGATAGTTCCCACTTATAGAAGAAAGATATAGAACCATATAATTCAAATCTTTAAAAGAGAGGTCAGTATAATGAAGCTTAATATTCCTTTTTCACCTCCAGATATAAAAGAAGAAGAAATTAATGAAGTAGTTGATACCTTAAGGTCTGGTTGGATTACTACCGGACCTAAAACAAAATTATTTGAAAAGCAAATCGCTGAGTATTGCAATATTTCAAAGGCTGTTGTTCTTAACTCGGCCACAGCAGGTATGGAGTTAGTATTAAGATTATTAGGAATTGGTGAAGGCGACGAAGTAATAACATCTGCTTACACTTATTCAGCTTCAGCTAGTGTTATTTGTCATGTAGGTGCTGCTCCGGTTTTGATTGACACCGGTGTAGATACTTATGAAATGGACTATGACAGGTTAGAAGCGGCAATTACAGAAAAAACAAAAGCTATTATACCTGTAGATATAGCAGGTGTAATGTGTAACTATGACAAAATATTGGAGATTGTAAATAGAAAAATAAGCTTGTTTAAGGCTAAAAATGACATTCAAAAAAACATTGGCAGGATTGCAATTGTAGCTGATGCTGCTCATTCCTTTGGAGCTACCTACAAAGGCAAATTAAGCGGTGAGGCTGCAGATTTTACAAGCTTTTCTTTCCATGCGGTAAAAAATCTTACAACAGCGGAAGGTGGAGCAGTTGTATGGAGAGACATTCATGGCATGGATAATGAAAAAGTATATAAGGAATTTATGCTGTTAGCTCTTCATGGACAGTCAAAGGACGCATTAGCAAAAATAACTCCAGGAGCTTGGGAATACGACATTGTTTATCCAGGCTTTAAATGCAATATGACGGATATCATGGCTTCTTTAGGTATTGCTCAGCTTAGAAGATTTTCGGAGCTACTAGAAAGAAGAACGCAAATTATCAGCA
>CAZMQY010000187.1:0-4229 GCA_964568335.1 uncultured Clostridium sp. | reverse complement strand
CACTATGGCCATGACTTTACTTCCAGTGGACACCTTTATCTTGTGAGACTGCTGGGCAAAGATGAGGAATACAGAAATGATGTAATTAAAAATATGGCTGAAAGAGGCATAGCTACGAATGTACACTATAAGCCATTGCCTATGATGACTGCATACAAGAATTTAGGGTTTCATATTAAGGATTATCCTAATGCCTTTGATATGTATAAGAATGAAATTACATTGCCCCTTCATACTTGTCTAAGTGATGAGCAAGTGAAATATATAGCATGTAATCTTATAGATATTGTAAGGAGTTAATCATAGGATTTGTGGGAAAGTTGCAAATTAGCCATAGATTAAATTTTAAATGATGAGGTATAGAGGGGGACAAGATGAGACTAAGAAGGTGGGATGATTTACCTGATGCTATGAAAAATGATAGTGTGAAAAAATACTATGATCTTTTATACAAGAAACGTCTCAGTTTATTTGCCAAGCGTATTTTCGATATTGTAGTTGCTATTGTAACTTTTATTATTCTATCACCTTTATTTGTTATTTTGAGTATTGCCATAAAAATAGATTCCAGAGGACCGGTTATGTTTCGGCAGGTTAGAGTTACGCAATACGGAAAACGCTTTGCTATTTTTAAGTTTCGAACCATGGTGAACAATGCTGAAAAAATCGGCGCACAAGTAACTACTAAAAATGATTTCAGAGTCACCAAGGTCGGCAAAATTTTAAGGAAATATAGATTGGATGAAATACCACAGCTTTTTAATATAATTTCAGGAGATATGAGTTTTGTTGGCACAAGACCTGAGGTTGTTAAATATGCTGAGAAATATACAGAGGAAATGATGGCAACGCTGCTTTTACCAGCTGGGGTTACTTCAGAGGCGAGCATTCAATATAAAGATGAGGAGCTGCTATTAGCCCATGCTGCTGATGCTGATGAGACCTATGTAAATAAAGTGCTGCCTGAGAAGATGAAATATAATTTAAGAAGCTTAAGAGAGTTTAGTCTCTTGGGAGACATTAAAACCATGGTTAGAACTGTTTTAGCTGTGGCGATATAGGAGGAAGCCATGACAGAACACAGTGTTTTTTATGAGTTTTACAGTAATGCTGGGTTTAAGGTGTACACTTCACCAAGTGGTGAATGGTGTGAACTTCAAAGAGGGATGCTGATATCCATTCCCTATCATCGCCTGATTAATCCAAGCCAGGAGGAATTGGATAACTTGTTGAAAGTATCAGGAGCCTGGGGACTGCGATTTCCTACGGCGGTAGATAATTATGGTTTTTTAAGTAAATTGGAGGTTTGCAATCATTTTGGATATGATCTTCAATTTCTAAAGCATAAATTTCGAAATCGTGTTGTAAAAGGCCAGCAGCATTGTGAGATAAGAGCAGTTAGTATACAAGAGCTAAGAGACGAGGGGTATAAATTAAACCTGCGTACCTTTCAGCGACAAAACAGAAATGATCCTAAAGTAAATCCTGAATATTGGAATAGAATATGCGATGGGTTATCAAAAACCAAAGGAGTAAATATTCTGGGAGCATACTTTCAAGGGCGACTGGCTGCCTATGTGGTTATTTTGGAAACACCTTCAATGACTGAAATGATTATTCAAAGCTCTGATTCAGAACTTTTGAGTTACTGTCCAAATAATTTATTAACATTTTATGTGACGCGGCATTATCTAACTAAACGAAGTAACCCAGTACCCATATGCAATGGATTAGGTTCCATGGATGATACACCTGACTTAGATCGCTATAAAGTTGGACTGGGTTATGTAATGCAGCCAATTAAACAACGGCTGTACTTTAGAAGAGGAGTAAGATTGTTTTTACGACCATCACTTCTTCATTTGGGAGAATTAATCAATAAATATATCATAAAGGGACGAAGTTATAAACTGGATAAGATTTGCGGTATGCTAAGGCGCTATTTAGATCAGCAGTGAGGAATCTTAACGGTTCAAAGTAATGAGTTTGTATATTAAGGGAGGCAGATAAATATGGGTAAGAAACGAGACATCGTTAATGCGAAAGAATGCCAGTTCACCAGTCTTGAAGGAATAGCTGAAGGAAACGCAGAGACTCCGCCAATATCACTGGTAAGACATATAAAACTATTTATTAGAAGACGTTTGACTCCAAAGCAAGATAGATTACTCCATCAAAAGGTAAATGGCTTAATTAACTGGTTTTATAGACTAATAGGGAAAAAAACTACTGTTCCTCAGCCTGTACCTGTTCAACAACCCATAGCTGATATTCAAAGGGAACCCCTAAAGATTGGTGATTTGGTTCGAGTAAAATCTAGAGAAGAAATTAATGCAACCCTTAACCATTTAGGACAGTCCAAAGGATGTACCTTTATAGTTGATATTATGGCACCGTATTGTAATACTAACCACCGCGTGTTTAAGGTAATGGAGCGATTTGTTGACGAGCGTGACCTTCGTGTAAAGAGATGCAAAGGATTGGTCTTACTAGAAGGAGTTTATTGCCCAGGGACTACAGAATTTGGCCGCTGTGATCGTTCCTGTCATTTATTTTGGAGAGAAGAATGGCTTGAGAAGATAGAGGAATAGGTGAAAAGGTATTAGAAAAGTGGTTACTCTCACCTCTGAATTTTTACTGGCTATGGTAGGGGGATTAATAGAGCATGAAAAAAATTAAAATAGCTGAAATATCCACATTTGATGCCAATGGTATGCTGCATGAATTAAATACTACTCTGCGAAAGGAAGGCTTCGAAGTAATCTCAGTATGTCCGAGAGAAAATTGTCCAAATAGGTTGAACGAAAATGGATTTGATTTAATAAATGTAAATATAGACAGAGCAATTAGACCAATTAAAAATATTAAATCAATTATTAGGTTATATAAAGTTTTCAAAAAAGAAAAATTTGATATTGTTCATGTTCATACTCCTGTTATAGCAGTGTTAGCAAGAATTGCTGCTAAAATGGCCGGCGTTCCTAATGTAATATATACAGCTCATGGATTTTATTTTCATCAGAATATGAAGCCGCTCACTTATAAGATTTTCTTTTATATAGAAAAATTTATGGCTAAGCATTTTACAAGCTATATATTTACCCAAAGCGCAGAAGACGCTGAAGTAGCTATTAGAAGCAAGTTTTTGAAGAAAGATAAAATAATTGCTATTGGTAATGGCGTAGATGTATTTGGCAGATTCAATCCTAAGCATATTGCTTCTGAAGATGTAAAGTGTTTAAAAGAGGAATTTGACATTGATGATAATACCAAGGTAATCACCTTTATTGGAAGACTGGTTAGAGAAAAAGGAATATTGGAATTATTGGAGGCCTTTAATAATTTAGGAAGAAAAGAAGTTAAGTTCTTTGTTGTGGGAGATACATTTAACGGTGAAAGGGATCTAGCTGCAAAGCAGGAAGCTTTTAAATATAAAGAAAATAAAAATATTATTTTTACAGGAAGAAGGCAGGATGTAAATAAGTTGCTTTATATAACGGATATATTTTGCCTGCCATCTTATAGGGAAGGGATGCCAAGGTCTATTATAGAGGCTATGGCTATGGAGTGTGCAGTAGTTGCAACAAATATCAGAGGCTGCAGAGAAGAAGTAATAGACGGAGAAACAGGGTTTTTAGTTGATTTAAAAAATTCAAATGCCATAAAGGAAAAGCTGGAGCTACTTTTAGATAATGAAGATTTATTGAACAAAATGAAAATTAACGGAAGAAGAAGGGCAGAAGAGCTATATGATGAAAAAAAGGTTGTTAGCCTTCAGCTTAGCATAATTAAAAAGCTAGCTATAACGGGATAGTAGGGGGAAAGCTATGAGATTATTCGAAAAAATTGCTAGCAAACAAGAGAAAATTTCAGTAGTAGGTTTAGGATATGTGGGAATGCCCCTTGCTGTTGCATTTGCAGAGAAGGCAGATGTAATAGGTTTTGATGTTAACAAGTCTAAAATTGAACAATATAAATCAGGTCATGATATGACTAAGGAAGTAGGCGATGAAAGGTTAAAGCAGACCACTGTTCATTTTACTTCAGATGAAAGCGAGCTTAGAAAGGCTAAATTTCATATAGTGGCTGTTCCAACGCCTATTAATGATGATACCAGTCCCGATTTAAGGCCAGTTATCGGTGCAGCAGAGGTAGTAGGCAGAAATCTGACAAAAGGCTCAATAGTTGTATTCGAATCAACTGTTTATCCAGGAGTAACAGAAGAAATT
>CAZMQY010000186.1:0-7323 GCA_964568335.1 uncultured Clostridium sp. | reverse complement strand
ACTGCCAAAAAATACTGGAGTGAGCTCTCCTTTTCTTACTTTATCAGCATCAAACTCGTCCCCTGCTATATCCAAGAGTTCTATATCGTCTATAAGCTTTTTATGAAGATTCTCTCCAAGCAAATCATTAAATACTTTATCTTCAATATTTCCTTCCAAGGACTCTACCTGTGTTTGACCATGATTTCCTCCATCAAAGGCTTGTATAACATTTTTCTCTCTATCATAAACACCTTTAAAATCTATTCCTGTGCCAATAGGCCAGTTCATAGGGTAAGACTTTATTCCAAGCTCATTTTCTATGTCTTCTAAAAGTTCAAAAGGATCTCTTGTTTCTCTATCCATTTTGTTTATAAAGGTGAAAATAGGAATACCTCTAAGAGAGCAAACATGGAACAGTTTTTTAGTCTGCTCCTCCACGCCTTTTGCTCCGTCAATAACCATTACTGCACTATCGGCAGCCATAAGGGTTCTATAGGTATCTTCACTGAAATCCTGGTGGCCAGGAGTATCAAGAATATTTATGCAGTAGCCCTCATAGTTAAACTGCATAACTGAAGAGGTTACAGAAATACCTCTCTGTTTTTCTATTTCCATCCAGTCTGAAACTGCATGTTTTGATGCCTTTCTAGCTTTAACAGAGCCTGCAAGCCTAATAGCACCCCCGTATAATAACAGCTTTTCTGTTAGTGTAGTTTTACCTGCGTCAGGGTGTGAAATTATGGCAAAGGTTCTTCTTCTCTCTATCTCTTTAATTAATTCTGACACTAGCACTCTCTCCTTCTTTTTATAGCACTCTTTATCTATATTGAAAGGCCTGCTAAATATAGCAGACCTATTATGCTCCCTGTTCTACCTCATTATTCAAGCCTATAATATCCAGTATCTTCTTAGCTCTTTCCTTAGTTGTTCCTGTAACCTCGATAAATGGCACATTCTCAGCTTGAAGAAAGCCCTTTATTGCATTATCAACCTCGGCAGCTGCATTTTCATCCTGCCACCTAACTCCATCCTTTGAATATCCAAATTCTCTTGGAACAAAGAAAATATACTCATACTTAGGCAAATCTCTTAAAGCTAAATAGTATAAATCCTTTAGTATTTCTATTTCTTTTTTTGTTCTTTTCTTGTCTCCAAGCATATATCTTCCATATATATAAGGAACAAAGGTTGCATAATCAGTTACGGCGTAGTCAAAGGAACTTAAGTCCTCCTCTAGCTTTTGCTGACCTAAGTATATTCCATACTGCTCTGCAATAGATTCTATCATGCCTTTATCCCTAAGATAATCTGTACTGTACTCAGATGCACAACCAACATTTAAGCCCATTATTTTCATTTCAACATATAACTGTTGTATTAAGGTAGTCTTTCCACATCTTGGACCACCAAGTATAGCTATTCTTGTAGCCATATATCCATCCACTCCGAATATTTATTTTCAAGACTAATAGATTATATCAGTTTTAGCTATTCATTTCAATTATTTTTTCCAAATTCAGTTGATAACATTTACATTACAATATGTTCCATTCATTTTTAAAGCATAAATGCTATAATTATATTGATTTAAAGATGATTGCCTAAAATATCCGATAAAAAGGAGGATCTTAATGTATAAGCTAATCGCACTTGATATGGATGGAACTCTCTTAAGAGAGGATAAGACTATATCGAAGGAGACCCATAGAGCAATACAAAGAGCTAGAGCTAAAGGTGTTAAAGTTGTGCTAACAACTGGAAGACCAATAGACGGTGTTAAGAGCTATTTAAAGGAATTAAATTTAGTCAATGATGATGACTATGCTATAGCATACAATGGGGCTCTTATTCAAAATACTAAAACCAAAGAGGTTATTGCTCAAACTCTTATGACACTGGAAGACTTAGATTATTTATATAAGTTAAGTCAGGAGCTTAAAGTTAATATACATGCTTTGACAGACTATTCCTGTATAACTCCAAAGTGGAGCAAATACAGCCAAGTAGAGGCTGATATTAATAATATTCCTTTAGAGTTTGTGGACTTTAATAATATAGATAAAAATACAACCATAGTTAAAATAATGTTCATAGATGAGCCTGAATATCTATCTAAAGTTATTGATAGGCTTCCCAAGGAAGTTTATGAGAAATACTCAGTTCTAAGAAGTGCTCCCTATTTCTTAGAGTTTCTAGACAAGAATGTAAACAAGGGGGCAGGAGTAGGACTTTTAGCCAATAAACTTGGTATAAAGCCTGAAGAGGTTATATGTGTTGGTGACGCCGGCAACGACATTCACATGATTCAATTTGCAGGGCTTGGTGTAGCTATGGGTAATGCCTTTACAGAGGTTAAGGCAGTTGCGGATTATGTTACGCTTTCCAATGAAGAAAATGGGGTTGCCCATGTAATTGACAGGTTTGTACTAAAAGAAGAGAAGGCTGGTTAAAAAATGAAAGGTCAAAGGACCTTTCATTTTAATCTTATTAATATATTACCAATAGCAGTTATAATAACTCCTATAACAAAGCCTAAAATATAAGCTGATATTTTTTCTACAAAGAACCATCCCCAAATTGCCGATATAGGATACCAATGAACAGCCCCTAGTCCTACAGCTATTACAGCTCCTGTTACTGAACCTATTATATTTACAAGCATAGACCCTTTAGGTTTACTATAAAGAAAAGGTAATCCCCCCTCGGATATTCCTATTAATCCAAGCTTAAACGCATCTTTTCCCATTTCCATCATATCTTCATCATACACATTGGGAATTTTAAGAAATTTACTTGCTATGGTGGATACTCCCACTCCTATTGGAGGTATTGCTATGGCTAAATTAATTGATGTCATAGGAATTATAAATTCTGCTGAAAGGGGAGTTCCAAATAATATTGCTGTTTTATTGATTGACCCTCCTAAATCTGCTGCCACTGCAGCAGCCATTATTATTGAATATATAATTTGCCCCATCACACCTGACTGCTTTACCAATCTTATAATATTTAGATTAACAGTACCAAAAAAAGGTGCTATAAAGTATATATGTATTGGTATTAATAGAGCAATCGTTAGTAATGGAATTATGAAAGTGGGAACAGCTGAATTATACAAATCTTTAAACCTTATTTTTTCTGCTGCGTGCTTAACAAAAAAGCCTACTAATAATGATATTACAAAAACACCAAAAAAGCCTGAATCTGGTATACTGCCTATGGGATTTGAGGCTATCCATCCCATTGCTAATCCAGGAATCAACCCTGGTTTATCTGCAATAGAATAGCTGACAAACATTGAAAAAACAGGCAGTATAAGAGAAAATAATAATACTGATATATTATCAAAATACATTGCAAATTCATTTAGATGTATTTTAATAAATATATTAGCGGCTACCTTCACAATGGCTGCCATTGTGAACAATGGACCAATATATGATATTCCTGTCATTCCGTGTTTTTTGAGCTTTACTATGAATTGAATTATTTTTTTCATTAATATCACCAGATTTAATTATTTATTCATTTCTATAGCATCTTTAATAACACCTATACCATCTCTAATTGGTGCAGCTACTGGAACCGTGTAAACAGCTTTTAAAGCAAATCGCTCCTCTTCTACTACCTTCTGGTCTACAGCAAATATAACAATATCTGAATTATCTATATCCCCTTGTTTAAGTTTATTTTGAATACCTAAAGCTCCTTGTTTTTCAACTTTTATTTCATATCCTAAATTTTTTGCTGCCTTTTCTAAAGCCCTTGCAGCTATAGTAGTGTGAGCAACTCCTGTAGGACATGCAGTTATAGCTACTATTTTCATGCAACTCTCCTTTCTAGCAATTAAGAATTAATCTTAAAGTACTCTGTATTATAAGTAATTAGATTAAAAACTTCTTCTTTTGTGTTGTAATTTACTAATTTATTTATAATTTTGCTGTCTGAGATAATATCATAAAGCCCATCGAAGATATCCTGCATCTTCAAAATATCTTTCTTATTCATAGCAAGCATTATAATAAGATCTACTTTATTATTGTCCCAATCAATTTTCTTTTCTAATGTGCAAAAGCATATACCAGACTTGTACACCTTGTTTATATCCCCATGAGGTAAGGATACTCTTCCAATTGCTGTTGAAGCAATTTCTTCCCTTGCTAATACGGATTTGCAAAAGTCTTCTTCCACATAGCCTTTATTAGTCATAAATTCGCTTAAGCTTTTTATAGCCTCATCTTTAGTAGAAAAGCTCTCCTTAATAAGAATTAACTCCTTATTTACTAGCCCTAGAGCCTCTATACCTTCTTTCTTTTCACTTATTGAATTGGAGCTATTGCTAATTATAAACTTTCTGATGTTTTCTAAATCCTCATCTAATAGCAATGGATTTACTCTAATTACTGGTATTTTATCTATAAATAGAGGTATAGTAGTTATTAAAAAATCTATACCTTCCAGTCTGCTTTCACTAATGCTTTGTGAAGATACAATATCTACTATTTCGATATTGTGAAAAACTCGTTTAAGCTTTGATGCAACTAATTGAGCTGTTCCTACTCCTGAGCTGCAAATTATGAGAACTCGTTTTTTAGTTAGGCTTTTATTTTTTTTTCTTTCTATTGCCGCCTCGAAATGCAATGCAATATACCCAATTTCATTTTCATCTACAACTACGCCGTAGCTTCTTTTTATTACCTCTGAAGAAGCAACGGCTGCCTCGAAGGAAAAAATATATGAATTCTTTATATTATCTAATAAAGGGTTTTTTATAGGTATCTCATGCAAAAACCGATTTAATGCTGCTTTTATATGCATTGACAGCCCTTTAAGCAAAATCATATCATCACTAAAATCTACATTTAATATTTCAGATGCCTTATCTATCATTTCTTCACATAATTTTTCTATTTCATCATGTAACTGTATGCCTTTTAGCAGCTCTTCATCTTTATTAAGTAAATTATATTGAACCTTTGCTCCTAATATATGAATTGTTATATATGCACATTCTGTTTTAGGCAGGTTGATATTAAAATTTTTTTCTATCTCTTCTGCAATAAATTCAGCTATTTTATATTCTTTTGATGTTTCTATATTACCTCTGTTTATTTCTGACAAACCTATTTCATTTTTGCTCTTTACCCGCTTTATCGCTATAGCTAAATGTATTAACAATGACGTAAAAGCAACATCGGTAAATTTATTGCCTAACCTATTCTCAGCCATACTAATTATCTTTTCTAGTACTTTTAAGTCTAAATCAGAAAATAAATTAAAAAGATCCTTTTCAAAGCTGTACTCTATTATATTTTTATCTGAAGATTTTATATACTTTAACAGCTCCTTAGAAGGCATGAAATATGTAATCTTCGAAAAGATATCTGACATAAGTATTCTTAGTTTTTTTTCATCACCAGATAGCTTTATGCCTTTGCTTGTGGTCTTCTTCAGGCTTAATCCACATTTCTTCACAATATTTTCTATAGCCTCTATGTCGTTTTCCAACGTTCCTCTGCTAACATATATTTCATCGCATAATTCCTGCATAGTAATATATGTAGATGATGATATTAGTTTAAGCAGTATATAATCCTGTCGTTCTTTTGGAGTATTTGGAATCTTGGCATTATTGACATTTATTGAAATAAAGAGTTTTTCTTTATCTACTTGCTCTCCTTCAATCCATATGCCGTGCTTAGGTTTTCTAACCAAAATTAAATTATATTTTTTAATCAAATTTTCTAGTGCATCTAAATCCTTTGATATAGTCCTTTCAGATACATTGCATATAAAACTTAACTCTTTCAGGGTAAGCGTTGCTTTTGTTACAAGGCTCTTAATTATTAGTTTAGATCTTTCGCTAATCAAGCCTTCCATATCTTCATCCCTCACAATTTTACATAAAAATAAAATTTATAGCTAAATTTTTTTCATTTTCATATTAAATTTATTATAAAAATTTTAAAAAAGTTTCTATTTTCTTATAATTCTATAATATCTTAAATTAACTTATTTTCCAACCCTAAAAAAATAGAGAAGGCATTCCTTCCCTATTTTATAGATATCTTGAATCTACTTATAATATCTTCCTCATACCACATCTTAAAATTTGTCCCCCATAAATTGTTATACAAATTAAAATGTAGTCCATGCTTTGGATCTGAAAAACTTTGGTTAAAATTATATAAACGCTTTTCTCCAATGCTTATAAGTGTCGAATCTAGCGGAACAATATTTACCTTAGCGTTGCCTATAAATAAGCTGGCCTCTTTTATAGAGTGATAATTTCTATTGCCAAATTCTACAACATCAGTTGGTTCAATAATCTCACCTAGTTTTCTAATATTGATATTATCAATGCTTTTAGAGTCAACAAAATGCGATACCCAAAGTGCTTCAGGCATTCTAGAGGCATCTTTATCATACAGATACACACATACATCTATTTCATCCTTGTTTAAAGTATACCCTATAACTGCCTTTCTTGGGCATCCATATTCACTGCATTCAAAATTATTAAATGCAGCTTCTACGTATATTTGATTTTCATTTGCATAACATTTCTTTACATAACAGCTAAATTGAAGGTTTTTCTTTGGAGCTCCAGCCTCTTCAATGCCAAGCTTAAAGAAGTCAGGTAGAGCCCAACAATCATTTTCTTCCAAATTAGTCATATAATCTTTTTTCCAATTATGAAAGGTTTCTAAGCCAAAAGCTTCGTAACTAATCTTTCCTATTATTATGGCTTCTTTTAGACTTTCACTTTTGATTCTTAAGCTTCCATCTTGCAATAAAACCACAGTAAAGCCATCTATATAATACTGCTCATTTATTTTGATTTCTTCAAAGCTTTTGTTCATTATTGGTTTTAACTTTAAACTTTCAAAAGCTTTTATCGCTTCATCCTTTAAACAATTCGGCAAACCTTCAATAGCGGTAATTAAATATTTTCGTTGTTCCTCATGGGAGGCCTCGAAGTATTCATAGCTTCTCTCCTCCCAGAGCATATGCTTGATTTGTTCATGAAACTCCTTCTTAGCAAAATCCCCGTACCTGCTGTATTTTTCTGGTATATATTCATCGTATAATTTATTAAGCTTTCTAGCTTTTATAAAATCCGATTTTCTCCAATTTTTATAGTCTGCTAAATACTTTTTAAAATCAAGTCCCCAGGTATGCTCTGGTATCATCAGCAAGCTTCTTAAAAAATTTTTATAGGTGTCACTGAATTTTATCATTTTCCCTTCTTTAACCCATTTATCCTTTAAATTTAATAACTCTAAGTAGCAGGAAACTTTATATGGATCTGTGGCAATACCGTGAATCCATGTATCTCCT
>CAZMQY010000185.1:0-7500 GCA_964568335.1 uncultured Clostridium sp. | reverse complement strand
GCGCTCTATGTACACCTTCACCAAAGGGCATGCCCTCTTTTGCTTCATCAAGCACAAACCATAACTCCATTCTCTTAAATTTTGCCTAGGTTTAGAAATATTGTTAAGTTACCGTACGTCCTCTGATACCTCGGAAAGCTTCCACTGCACATATAAGACTTATAATTCTTCGACTTTAGATAACTATTTATTCTCTATTCTTCATTACAAATCCAAGAAGCATTGAATTCAATGTGTTGGGCTTCTCGAATATTGTTACATGTCCGCAGTCTGGAATAACTGCGAACTCTGAATTTGGAATGTTGTCTGCAATTATCTTTGAGAATTTCACCGGTTTTAATATATCGTTCTCACCGCATATTACTAGGGCAGGGCACTGAATTTTGTGAAGCTCATCTGTCATATAAACATCCTGCTCAAATGTATTGTATAAATGAACTTGTCCTTCGAAATATTCCTTAGGGGATTTAGCGGTAGCAGCTGCTCTCTTCTCAAGCATTTCATAGTTTTCCTTGATAAAGGTATTATGATAGATTGAAGGTGTCATTCCCCAGAAGAACTTTTCTCCATCCCCCTCACTTGCCAGCGCCTTCCACCCTCTGACAAAAAGCTTTAAAACATCATCAAGCTCGCTGACAGAATCTATTACTGATATGGTCTTTGCTGCTTCCGGAAAATCTATTGCAAAGCGCATTGCAACCTCTCCGCCATAGGAAGTTCCAATGATGTGGGCCTTCTTGATACCCAAATGCTCCATCAGAGCCTTCGTCTCAGCAGCGTGCTGTGCGAAGGAATAGGGTCCTTGAGGTTTGTCCGACTTAAGTTGTCCCTTGAAATCATGAAGTAGAATTTTAAATCCGGTCTTTTCGAATACAGGTGTCTGAAATGCCCAGCTTGATGTGGATGCCATTACTCCATTAAGAAAAACCACTGTTTCTTCAGCTTCCAGATTCCCCCTTAATTCATAAAAAAGGTTAACTCCGTTTATGCTTGCGTATGCCATATGTACTCCTCCCAACTCCCATTTTATATCTAATTTTAATAATATACCAATTGTTTCCTCATGGTCAATTGAAATTAGGAAAAATATGTTTACTAGGCTATGAAACAATACAAAAACGGCAGTGAACTTTGATTCATTCACTGCCGATTAAACACTTTTTTAATATAAAAACCTTTTTTGGATAATAGTTAACAAAGGTATCCCTGAATTACTAACTATATTTATACTATAAACAAAAAGTTTAGGTTTGTCAAGGAAATTTATGAATAAATGAGAAAATATACAAAAACTACTTTTATCTCTCTTGTATAGTATGCCAAGCTGTCTTTTCATATTTTTATTTATGCCCTAAATCAATTAATATTAATTAGGTGAGTAAAAATATGGAGGTGAATTTTTTATGTCACAAATTGAGCTAAACAACATATGCAAAACCTTTAAAGTCTCTGAGAGACCAGAAGGACGGTTTGGAATCCTTAGAGGTGCTTTTATTCGAGAAACCAAAATCATAAAAGCACTTGAGGAAATAAGCTTTAATATTGATGAGGGTGATCTTGTTGGTTATATTGGCCCCAACGGTGCTGGAAAATCTACAACCGTAAAAATTATGAGTGGAATATTAACTCCCGAAAGCGGCAGTTGCACCATTATGAACCGCACCCCATGGAAGGAACGTGTAGAACATGTATCTCAAATTGGTGTTGTTTTTGGCCAGCGAAGTCAACTTTGGTGGGATGTTCCAGTCAGCGACTCTTTTGATTTACTTAAAGATATCTATAATATATCTGCTTCAAATTATTCAAAACGATTAACCGAACTTGTTGAAACTCTCGATATATCTGCTTTTCTAAAAACACCCGTAAGACAACTCTCCCTAGGTCAACGTATGAGATGTGAAATTGCAGCTGCACTTTTACACAGCCCGCGAATACTTTTTCTTGATGAACCAACAATTGGACTTGATGCGGTATCTAAACTTGCTCTTAGAGACTTCCTAAAAAAAGAGAACCGAGAAAAAGGAGTTACAATGATTCTTACAACCCATGATATGGATGATGTTGAATCACTCTGCAACCGTGTTATGGTTATTGGCCATGGTCAGCTGTTATATGACGGTAAACTGGCTGGCCTTAAAGAACAATATGCTCCATTAAGACGAATACGGGCAACAATTAACGGAAGCATAAAAGAGTTCAATATTGAAGGTGCAGAAAGTATAAAAATTGAAGGAAATACTTGGACCGTTATGTTTGATCCTATAAAAATAGCAGCTCACAATATGGTTGAACGTCTGGCACAAAAACTCCCGCTTAAGGATATTTCAATTGAAGAAGAAAATATAGATGAAATAATCGCAGCAATGTATAAGGAGATGTGCTTATGATAACAAGGAAAACCAGATTAAGACACGACCTTAAGGCTTGCTTATCTTTATTTAGAATTAAAACTGCCTCAAGCTTTCAATATCGTATAGCCGGTTTAGCAGGAGCATCAACTAGTATATTCTGGGTTCTTATTGAAATAACAGTTTATATAATATTCTATACCTATTCAAATAATACTGAAGCAGGAAGCGCTGCAACACTTACACTTAAACAGGTAATATCCTATGCATGGCTCACACAATTACTTTTTTTAATGCAGCCTATGAGTATTGATAGTGAAATCTTAGAGAAAA
Organism: uncultured Clostridium sp.; assembly: GCA_964568335.1. Lineage (GTDB taxonomy): Bacteria > Bacillota > Clostridia > Clostridiales > Clostridiaceae > Clostridium_AT. The sequence continues at coordinate 4,819 of CAZMQY010000185.1, read as the reverse complement.
TAACAAATGGTGATGTTGGAATAGAAATGTGCCGCCCCTTAGATTTATATTTCCACTGGTTTTCTAAAACAGCAGCTTCAAGATTTACGCCTCTGATTTGGCGCGGTTCAATAGTTGTAATTTTTGGTATGCTTATGCCTGCATCCTACAGGTTATCCCTGCCGGCATCCTTCTTAGGCTTTTTGTGTATGCTCCTATCCATCTTAAGTGCCTTGCTGCTCTGCACTTCCTATGCAATGCTTACCTGTGCTGTACGCCTTAACATTACCTGGGGAGACGGTCCCACATATATTATGATGCTTATTGGCGGTGTATTGTCAGGTGGTTATTTACCTCTTCAGCTTTGGCCTAAATTTATGCAAGGCTTTTTACTTCTGCAGCCCTTTGCGGGATATCTGGATATTCCTCTGCGTTTTTATATTGGAACTATGCTTCCAAAGGAAATTTTCTGGGGCATTGGAATACAGCTAGTATGGATAATTATTTTTATATTAGCAGGCAGAGCCTTAATGTCTAAAAAACTAAAAAATATTATAGTTCAAGGAGGTTAACCTATGCATAAGCTTAAGCTATATTTTAAATTCATTCGCTTAAACTTCCTTGTAGGCTTACAATACAAGGGATGGCCTATTATGGTTTTACAGGTATTTATTGTTGTCATAACAGATCCGCTTGGGCTCCTTCTCCTCTTTTCCCGATTTGGAAGCATAGGGGTTTGGTCAGCTCCCAAAATACTTCTTATTTATGCAATGGCAATTACAAGCTTTGGACTTGCTGAAACCTTTTGCCGAGGCTTTGATTGCTTCCCATGGCGTATGATACGTTCAGGTAATTTTGACAGAATTTTACTTAGACCTTCATCCTTATTTGTACAAGTAGCAGGCTCCTATTTTCATATTCATAGACTTTCAAGGGTTATTAGCGGTATAGGTGCTATTGCATGGTGCCTGTGGAAATTAGGAATACACCTAACCCTTATAAATACTACTGTAATTATACTTGCACTTATTGGTGGATTTTTAGCATACACAGGAGTTTTTGTAATGACCTCAGGCCTAGCCTTCTTTACAATTCAAGGTCTAGATTGGATATATATTTTTACAAATGCAAGCTATCAAGTTACCCGCATCCCAATGGATTATATGCCAAAAGTATTACGAAATCTCTTCACATTTTTTATGCCAATGCTTGTTATAAGCTATTACCCAGCTTCTGCTGCCTGCGGCTGGGGTGAGAGTTATTTTAAAGGTTTCCTTGCTCTTCCTGCTGGAATTTTATTTTTTCTATTCTCAACTCTAATATGGAATTATGGAGTTAGTCATTATAAAAGCACTGGAAGTTAATTTTTAATTATAGATATTAATATGCTCCCCTTGTGGCAGACAGTTTAAATGATAAAAACTGTTTACTATAAGGGGAGCATATCAATCTTTCTTACATTAACTATTTATTTTATTGGCTAAGTTTAAGAATATTGTTGAAGTAAGCAGGGGAATTACATCGTAGAAAGCATTGAGCGAGCATCTACAAGACTTAGCTTCTTTTAGCTTAATCTGCGTTAAGAATCCAACACTGTCTGAACGAAGTGAGTTTGTTGGATTTAGTAGATTAAGCTAAAAGAAGCTTTAGTCTTGTTTGCGCAGAGAAGCTTTCCTAGATGTAATTCCCCTGCGTAATATCAACACTATTCTTAAACATAGCCATTTTATTATAGAAATTTATTATTTTGCGTCTGGTGTGCTGCTGACATCCTCACTAAGCTTCCTCTTAGCACTATCAACACTTTCAGCCACCTTATCCATCATCTCATTTACCTTGCTGCACTCCATACCCTTGCCTTCAAACTTAATCCTGTGTCCTGTAACCAGAGCTGCAACAAGGCCAAAAAAGGTCACATAAGGAGCAATTACTGTGATTATCACAGCCAAAGTAACAGGCAGGCTTAGAATATTAACTTCTCTCTTGTGAATTATAAGCCTTGTGTTGTTGCCTTTTCTTACTAGCTTCATAAACTTATCCCATAAGGATTCCTTGTTCTCAAAGGTTTGGTTTGGTCTAACCATATTCTGCTTCTCTAAATAAACTAGTGCTTCCAGTATATCGTCATTGCACTTCTCCAGCGCATCTTTTGCTGCCTCGTAGCTTACGTTTGTTCTTCTTCTGAGTTCATCGATATTTTCCATTCTTACTGACATTTTTATTCCCTCTCTTATAATTTATTTGGTTTCCTTAACCTTATGTTTTTATTATAGGAGGCATTGGTTAGACAGCAATTAATGAAACATTAGAATTAGATTAGAAAAATAATTAGTTTTAAAGAAGCATATATGAAAAGGCTCAACCTGCTTAACGAAGCCACTCTAATGTGAACATATATCTGAACACCATAGTGGATAAGGCTATCTCCTTTTACTAGGAGCATGTTTTCTCTCGCAGGACAAAAAGTTAACTTGTTAAATATATAAATATTTAAAAATAAAAATAGTTAACTTTTTGGTTTGCGAGAGGCGAGGGGTGTTTGAGGAAACAGAAAAGGCAGCTAGGTTGTAGTAGTGGATTTGCTTTAGCGCTGCAAAACAAATAATTGCAGTCATTTTTACAAGAAAATTTACAACAAAAAACCTATGCTTTAATTTTAGTTTTAGCATAGGCTTCTGCATTTAATTCGTTATTGCTGTACAATATAAGAATATTACGAACCAATAATCATAATATTGTAGTCCTATATAGACTATTAATCAATTATGATTATGATAATACAATGCCTTTTTCTATTTTATTTCCTTTTAAAAATTCTTTTACCTCAAGAGGTTTCCCCCCTGGAAACTGTAATATTTCTATAATCAGAATACCGTTATTGGTGGCGACTGAAATTCCTTCATTATTTACATCTATGATATAACCAGGTGGTTTAGCAATATTTGCCTGTAATGACTTGGATTTGAATATTTTAATTGGAATATCTTTATAATAAGTATGAGCAGTTGGCCATGAGTTTATATTTTTATATGGCCAAGAACTCAATCCTCTTATTAAATTATGTATGCTAATACTACTGTCATTCCAATTAATATTTGCCATTTGCTTGTTTAACATCTGTACATAAGAACTCTCATCACTCTGTTGTTTCACCCCACAAATTTTATCTGTGATAATTCCATTTATTGTTTCCTCTAACAGTTCAGCACCGTTTATTTTTAATAATTTGTACAATTCTCCTGCTGTCATAGATTCAGATATGTCAAACTCACTTCTCATAAGCATATCACCCGTATCTATACCAGTATCCATTAGTATAGTTGTATTTCCAGTTGTTATTTCCCCATTTATTAAACTCCAATTTATTGGTGATGACCCCCTATACATTGGGAGGAGAGATGCATGTAGATTAATACATCCGAGTCTTGGTATGTCAAGTATATGCTTAGTTATGATTTGACCATATGCTACAACAATAATAAAATCAGGTTTTATTTCTTTTAATTTATCAATAATTACAGAGTCTGTTTTTATTTTTTCGGGCTGAAAAATTGGAATTTGATTCGATAGTCCGGCCTCTTTGATTGGTGAAATTGCTACCTTTTTCCCTCTTCCACTTGGTTTATCAGGTTGTGTTACAATCGCACTTACATTATATTTCTCTATCATTTTCTTCAATGAGGGAACTGCAAAATCAGGAGTTCCCATAAAAACTATTTTCATTATTGATACCTCCCTTTGATACTACAAAATATATTTTGTAGTTATTCATTAGTTACACAATAATATACTATTCCGTCTTACTATTATATTCTATAACACTCTTCCAAATCCTTCTAAATAAAAATACCTGGAGGATTTTCTTCCCTCAGGTATTTTTGCATCATCATATAAGAATAAAACGTCTTAAAAGCTATAAGTTCTTAATGCCTTATAGCTTTTTATATTAGCTTCACACCATTTAACTCCACTTACTTAAACATTTCTTCAAAATCCATTTCGACTTCACTTATATTTTTATACCTTTTTTCGTTTCCCATAAGCTTTTTAAGGAATGTAAGCTCTTTACTGCTTAAGCTGAGCTCTTCATACCATGGTCTGCTTTTCTTGGGTTTATCCGTAAAGGATGTATAATAAAGCTGCAATAAAAATTTTCCAAGGCATAAAAAATCTCTTTCCGGCTTAAAATTTTTATTGTCCATCCACCTCGCCAATCCAAAGTCCACTAAATAGATATGATTATCATGAAATAATATATTTGGCGACCTAATATCTCTGTGAACTACTCCTTCTCCATGCAAGTATTTTAAAATACCAATCAGCTGTTTAACCATATTGTATATTTCATTTCTAGTAAACACATGTCTCTGGCTAAGGATCATAGTTTCCAGGGTTATACCCTGCTTATATTCCAAAACAAACCCTATTAATGACTCATCATCTATTTTCCTTATAAATCTTGGTATTGCCTCATGCCTCAGTGCCTTTAGAATCTCTTCCTCATACTTCGCCTTTTGAGGATTTTTCTTATACTTGCTTTTCTTAAGCAGCTTAAGTGCAAAAAGGTTTTTTTCATCGGTTACCAGGTAGCATGTTCCAAATATACCTTCTCCTAATATTTTTAATACCCTTAATTTTTCAAAATACTGTTCTCTTGAGTGTTTGATATCTGTATCTAAGAAATGTCTCCCTTTGCAGTGCTTGTGGCGGTGCCTTGAAGATCTAGCTGAAGAACTCATATTAATCACCATGTCTAGTATAAGTAATCATACTTTCATTATATCCAAATAAAAGGTTAAAGGTGCCAAATTCGTGAACTCATAAGGCTTTCTAAAAATCT
>CAZMQY010000184.1:0-7512 GCA_964568335.1 uncultured Clostridium sp. | reverse complement strand
CTCCATTGTGGACCTATAGCTCTTTGTCAGATTTATTATGCAGGTATTATCTTCTGGGAATATATGAGCGATATTGCTATAGTCACCTACATTCATAAAGGGATTTATTGACTGATTAAGATCCCCCAGCATTGTTATACTGGCATGCTTAAAGAGCTGATGAAAAATTTCATATTGCAGAGGAGTATAGTCCTGGGCCTCGTCGATTATAACATATTTGATTTCCGAGGTTTTAGGAAGGTCTCCCAACACTCCCTTTAGATATAGCAGTGGCGGCTGATCTTCATAGTTAAGCTTTTGTGACTCAAGACTTTCTAAAGTATAGCTTCTTATTTCAGGCTCCAGACTCTCAAACAGCTTCTTGTAAATATCTATTAAATCAAAGTCTGTAATCCTGTCAATCTCCTGGAATATATCCTTCATTTCCTCCCGTGTCAGGTTTATGCTTTTTTCCGTTACTTCCATCTTGTCAAAAAATTCCCCTGTGCTCCAAAGCTCCTCAAAAATTTCATTTATCCGCACTTTTTCATAGGGCCTCAGAAGGAACAAAATTCTTTCTCGTATCTTTCCAAGCCTTCTTTTAAGAGGAAGACTTATATAATCCTTATAATAAAGCTCTTCAAGTTCCTTGGAGGATATTATTAATTTATCTCTAAAAATTATATCCTTAAAGCCTCTGTCTTCTTTTTCAACATTGGCTGCATATCGCTTTAACACATCTATGAATTCAACGGAAGACTTATATTTTATATTTTTTATTCTCTTTTCATAGTCTCTCTCCTGCTTTGCATTAAGAATATATTCCATCAAATCAGAAGAATCTTCCTTTTTAAGCTTACTGCCTAAAGCCTTGTGCATGTATTCCTTAAAGGTGGTCTGGAACATATTGTCCTCACCAAGCTGTGGCAGTACGTTTGATATATAATCATTAAAAATTTCATTGGGTGAAAATATTATTATATTTTGAGGCGTTATTTTTTCACGGTGCTTGTAAAGAAGAAATGCTATTCTATGAAGAGCAATAGAGGTTTTTCCGCTTCCGGCAGGTCCCTGAACAATGAGATTTTTGTACTCTTCATTGCGGATTACTTTATTTTGCTCCCTTTGAATAGTTGTAACAATTGCCTTCATCTTGCTGTCGGTGCTTTTGCTTAGAATTTCCTGAAGTATATCATCGTCTATCTTTAGATTGCTGTCAAACATATATAGGAGTCTACCATTGTTGATTTTGTACTGTCTCTTTAGAGTGAGCTCTCCTTCAACAATTCCCTCGGGGCATTTATAGCTTGCTTCCCCAATTTCATAATCATAGAACATGCTTGAGGCAGGAGCTCTCCAGTCATATATGAGAAAATCAAAATCATCGTTTATAAGGTTTGACATTCCAATATAATATTTCTCTGCTTGGTCCTCTCCTTTTTCAAGAAAATCAATCCTTCCAAAGTAAGGGGACTGAACCATTCTCTCGTATTTTTCCTGAAGCCTTCTTGTAATCTCGTGCTTTCTCTTTTGTGCCTTCATCATATCAATGAAGCCCATAAACTCTACAATCTGCTCCATGCCGTTGCCTATAGAAAGAAGCCCTAAATCCTGCCACATCTCTCTTTGCACCTCAACAGCTTCCTTTTTAAACCTGTCTTTATAGTCAAGCTTCTCATCCAGCTGCTTTTGTGCTTCCTTAGTAACCTTCTGCAGCCATTCATTTTCTAATTTCCATTCAAAGTCGTTAATGTTCATACATCCGCCTCCCTCATAATGGATAAAACCAGTCTAAAATACTTTTTAAGTATACTGAAAAAAAACACCAAATAACAGTCTGTAAATTAATCCCTGTTTGTGGTATAATAATAGTGGGAGGATGTAATAGTCCTCTTTTTCTTTTATATCTTGATATCGCGATATCATGACAAAGGAAGCCATTATAAACTCCAAAAAAAATACTACAGCTTATTCCCTGTAGTAATCTTATAAAACTAACTCTATCCTTAAATTTTAAATAAAACTGTAGATCTCCTTATTAAAAAAACCAGATTGCTTCCTGTTTATAGTGATATTTACATTTAAAATTCTTAACTGTTTATTATAATTTGAGAATTCTTCAATAATATTTTTATAGTGCTGATTTTTTAAAATATTTTTGCTATGCGCCATACTCTCTATTTTATTAGCTTCAATTATTTCTGCCCATGCATCAAGTATTTTTTTAAACTCTGCAAATTTCTTTAGATGCTCATCTGTAAGTATAATCGTCTCATCATTGTTTCTCAATTCAGGAACTACATCAAATACCCCAGAAGGCTGAAGTAATATTTCCTTGCTAATAAAATCTGCTAACCCAGCAGCAATTATGCTGGTATTATTGTGAACATATTTATTATCAATATTATATATTTCATTTAGCCTAATATAAGTGTTGGCAATTGAAACATAGGCTCTTTGCCCTAGAATATTTAACGTACTCCTCTTTGCTTCCTTCTTGCTTATAAATTCTTCAATATCCTTTCTGCTGTCTGATATTGAAGTTGATAATAGCGTAATATCCTGCATTGCATTTTTAGAAATATAAGATTGATATTTTTCTAATGACCGTTTTTGATTGTATAGTATACCAAATATAAGGGTGACTACTATAATGCTAAACAGTAATATATTTCTATGCTTATATCGGGAAAATAAATTCATAAACACTATTCTCCTATATTTTTATTTATATTATAACATGGAATTTTATAAAATCGGTTATAAAGTTAACTTCATAACCGATTTTATATACTATTTATTTTCCTCTTAATTATATTGAACCTGAGTTCTATTCCAGGTTGACTTCACAAAGTCTGTATAAAATCCCCAACCATCTCTTTCGTAAATATCAAACGTCCAGTAAAAATCCATATATCTATATCCAGCATCTCCATTAATTGCAGCCACATTTATTGAATAATCATAATACTGATTATTATCTCTCAAATAATGTCCTGATGGATATGTAAAATCAGATCTCTTAGGGTAAACAGTACTTCCTGAACTATTTGTAGAGGCAGGTATGTATTCCCAATCACCTAATACAACAGTTTGTGAAAATGAAGGTGATATGCTCGCATCTACAGAAGCAAATTGAACTCCTGGCAATCCAAAAGATATACCAGCTGATATACTAGCACTTACACTAAATCCCTTGTGTGATTGCCCTGCCCAGCTATGTTCTAGTATTCTATCTCCTGATCCACAGGCAGCTTTCATTTTAATATTCTCTACTGAATAGGGAGCCCAGTCATCAACATAAGCTAAATAATTGGAATCTGTTTTTAGGGTTGGCTGTAACTTCGTATAAGATCTAGCTTGTCCAGCATGGACATCAGTAACTGTAGTACTTTGTTTAACTACTATGCTTGTAGTTATCCATCTGTCGGCCATCCATGATGTTTCTGAGTGTGTAGCTGTGTCTGTTTTGTCATATGTAGCACTTGGTGACACTATAGTATTCTGTTCGGGTTTTACCAAGCCTAAGAACCAATAATCAGCTCCTCTTTCGGCCATTTTAACATTATTGATATTATAATTAACATTATATTTTTTGTTATGTTCAATTTTTTTATAGTCTTCTTCAAACATGATTATTTCCCTAGTATTTTTTCTAATGAGATATATTTTTATAACTTTCTTATTCTTAAGATTTGGAGCAACAAAAATTCTATCTCCTGTTGCAGCGTCTTCTATTGTAAAATAAGCAATATCAAAATTATTTGCTGAGTCTGTCAGCTTACCTATAAGTCCTGCGCCTGAAAGGTATCCTTTACCCACTTCTCCAGAAGCATTAATCTCATATGCATTGCCTTCATAGGATACTGTACCAGAAAATGATGCTTTTTCATTATCAACAAACAGTGTGTTTAAGTCCAGCTTTGCATTTCTTAAATCATTATATAAGTTTTTGCCATCTTCTGATAAACTTAAATTCACCTTTCCATCTAGGTCAGTTTTAGAATTAGCAGCTGATACCAAAGTAGACTGAAATATAGTTATCAATAAAAATGCTGATACAATAATACTTAATATTTTTTTTGATTTGTTAACCAATATAAATCCCTCCATTTTTATAGACTAATTATCTTTTAGTATTTTATTATATTAAATAGTAGAAACTACTGAGTCACTGCATTATAGGCATCTACTAGCCCCGCCCCATATACATCATCTATTCCTATTGAGCCCAAATCTTTAGCAGTGGTCTGCAATCGCACCATAACTTCTGATGGCGATAATTTGCTGTCACCATTCAAGTCATATTTTGATGGTTGAGATATTATAAATGTTACAACACCAGTAACATGCGAGGCGGCCATCGAAGTACCAGTTAAAGTGCTATAACCTCCACCCATATTGGTAGAATGAATATCCACTCCTGGGGCGGAAATATCAATTTTACCTTTTGGACTTTGCATACTTTTATTGTCATTGTAATCAGTTGCAGCAACAGAAATAACCTCTGGGTATGCTGCCGGATAACTTACCGGATCATACTCTTTATTCCCAGCAGCAGCAACCAAAACTATCCCTGCCTGGTTTGCTCTAATTATGGCATCGTGTAAAGCTGAAGAATCACCCACACTTAGGCTCATATTAATAACTTGCATGTTATTTTTTATAGACCATTCTATGCCTTCAATCAGATTCGAAAGATATCCATTGCCTGTATTATCAATTACTTTTATGCCATATAAACTTGCTATTGGATTAACACCAACTACTCCTATAGAATTATTGGCAGCCGCAATAATTCCTGCTACGTGAGTTCCATGTCCATAATCATCATTGATAGAGGTTTTACTATTTATTGCATTATACCCGCCTTTAATGTTAGCAGCTAAATCTGGGTGTGTTAAATCAATACCACTATCGATTACTGCTACTTTAACATTTGCACTTAGTTGATTACTATCTACTAAATCGGCTTTAATTCTTGATATACCCCAGGGTAATGTCTGATTGGGCTGAGGTATTGCTGGGGGAGGGCTTGTCTTATTCTTCCCTAATACTTTTACCAGTTTATCCTCTTCAATGGAAATAACACTTTTATCACGCTTTAACTTTAGCTCTTGACTCTTTGTAAGCATCACACATACACTATTGACCAAATCTAAATCTTTGATTTTATTTATTCCATACTTTTTCATTAAGTCTTCTTTATCGTTTTTGTCTGATATATTCTTATTAAATGTAATAATTTTTCTTGCGGTGCTTTCTACAGCTTTTGCTTTATATGTAATAATACTTCCACTCACGCTGAGCATTAATGTACATATGCAAATTTTTTCTATCAACTTATTCATAGCTTCCTCCTTGGTTTTTTATTAGCTTTATTCACCTCCTCTTAATTCAAGTATGCATTTTTTCACGTATTGTTTTTTGAGTTTTCAGAGTTTTTCGAAAAACCTATGATTTGATTTTATAACATTTATGTAACGTTGTAAATATTTATTTTAAGTTACTTTATTTTTTAAGACTATTAATCCTGCAGTTAGTTTTCAAGTTATGAATCGACATTGTATTCTTAACAAAAAAGTACTAGAAGCTAAAGTCATAATTTCTAATGCTTTAGCTTCTAGTACTTAAGATTTTATAAATTTAGTATTATTAAATTTTACGCGAGCTCCACTACGACGCTATTATCCCCTCTTAAACCTGGCTCGTCAGTTTCACCACTTAAGGCAAAAACTCCAATGATAAATAACAATGATACACAAATAATAGATAACTTGAATAAACCCTTTTTCATACGTTCCCCACCCTTTTAATATAATTATCTATTAAATTATACCATATCAGCCCAGATTTGTAACTACTTTTTTTATTTATTGTCGTTACACATTTTTGCAGCATCATCTAAATATGCCTTATATTCAGTTGAATCATAACTTATTGCTAATAGCTTTATGTATGTCTTTAATATATCCTCATTCTTATTCCAGTTTTTAAATATGTCTATCATCTTTAAGTATATGTTCTTAAGCTTTTTACTATCTTTAATATATAATTTCTCTAACAACATATAGCATTTTATTATAAATTCTTGATCTTGACTTTGTTCAGACAAGATAATTGAGCTATTGATAAGTTGTATAGCTTCTTCTATGCTTCCCTGTTTTTGTAATATACTTGCTTTATTAAACATAGTACGAGGCAGATTATAGCTATCCCTTAACTTTCTAATATGATAGGCCTTATCTAAATAAAATAATGCAGTCTCTAGTTCGTTAAGATCTATATATAAAGACCCCAAACTATTATAAACATATCCTAGGAGTATATCTTCAGGATCTTCAAATTTGCCAATATTAGAGCTAAGTGTATCTATTGCCTGCTGATGCATCTTTAAATCTATATAACAATTAGATTTTAAAATAATAGCTCCTATATACTCCTGAAAATCCTCATCAATATCACATAGTTTTATAAGTTTATCTACACTATCTAAGGCTAACCGAGCCTTGCCTAATTTTTTGTAGCACACGGCCATATTGTATAAACAATTTTTTTTGTTAGTATCTTTGCTATCAATTAGCGAGTACTCATAACACTTATTAAAATAAGTTATTGCTTCAATATAATTTAACATCATGGTTTTACATTTACCCAGTTTGTTATATATAAAAGCTTTTTCCTCAGAGTTATTTTCAATAACTTCTATAGCCTCATTGTAATATGTGAAGGCTTCTTCATATAGTTTTTCATTGTATAATTTGTTAGCCTTCAGTGTGTATGCCTTAGGCATAAATTCTTTGATTCTATAATCTCTAACTAGTGCGGTTATTGTATCTATATCTTCAGATGACAAATTTGATTCTAGTTTATCATTACAGAACCTTGTAGCCTCTTCTTTCGCCGAAGTCATTAACCATTGCTCGTCAAAACCCAACTTAACACCTAGTTTATCAGCCTTTCTTCGAAAAATTGCCATTAGACTAAAAGCTACATGTTCTGGTATTTTCCTTTTTCCATTTTCTATCATGCTAATAAAGTTTCTAGATACCCCAGCAGAATTTAGCTCTTCCTGCTTTATTTTCAATTGCTTTCTCAGCCTTTTAATTTTTTCACCGGTATCAAGAAATTCCATATAAATCACCACTTTACTTATAAAATAAAAACTACTCTTATTATATCAATTTGTTGTATTTATATCTATTTTAAAACAGCCTTTTTAATAATTTTATCCTGTAGTAAAACATTTATCCATATAGGAAGACTGGCTTGCTTAGGTGGTGCTATTTAGCTTCGGTTATGGATCTGCACTCTAGGAAAATAATTGGGTACTCCTTTTCAAAGGCTATGGACACCCAAATAATAATAACTGCGCTGGATAATGCTTATATAACCCCTTCATATAGCATGAAGGGGTGTCCATATGATAATGCTTGCATTGAGTCATTTCATTCAATTTTAAAAAAAGAAGAAGTAAGTACAGTTAAGTACTATGACTTTGATAGTGCTAAATTAGCCATGTTTAAATTTATA
>CAZMQY010000183.1:0-7531 GCA_964568335.1 uncultured Clostridium sp. | reverse complement strand
AAATAATAATACTAGTAGAAACAATACTGCTTCTCCAAGATATATGCTTCTCCAGCCTACCCCGTTAAATAGAAGAACTCCTGAAACTCTTTGAATGATGGTAGAACCTAAGCCATAGCAAAAATGAGTTAAATTCATAAGAATTGCCTGAAAGCTAATAAATAATACGGGAATAATAGTATTGATTGCTATGGATATAAGAGCTAAGCCTATATTTAAAATAAATATAAAGAATAGAAGCATGATATAGCTCTTAGAAGCCCATAAACCTGTTAAAGAAACTATAATTGATATGAATCCGCTTATAAATACATTCTTTTGTCCTATTTTGTCACATAGGACACCACCTACATATGTAGAAATCAAATATCCCATAGAAGAGATAGTAAGCATAAAGCCTATTTCAGTATCGTTTACTGAGAAGTCGTTTTTAAATAAGGGAATAAAAACCCCTCTCACATTTTCAGCTGATGCTGCTAAAATCATCATGGCAAAAATAAAAATAATCGGTAGTATATTAGCCTTATTTTTAATGCTGTTACTCATTATGTATCACCCCTAATCAGAGTTTATTATATCACATCTGTTTTTTAAAAAATATTGATAAATAAATTTGTTTATATTATTCTTATATAAATATTGATTTATAAGTAAAGGAAGGTGGAAGTCCTGAACGGACTTCGACGGGTAGTTTGCAAAAGCGACAGTGAGCACTCTTAAACTACCCAGTTTGACCACTGAAAGGAGAAAAAACATGAATAAGCAAAGCATAAGCAAATTGACTTTATTTTTAATGGGCTTGCAAAATAGATTTATTGAAAACAGCTTAATTTTTAAAGGGATATATGTAACCTTCGCCACAGGCTTGAAGGAATTTAAAGGCACAGGCAGCCTTGAAGACGACAAAATAAAATATAATTTCAACGGAAGAACTGAAACCTTTGACATAGTTAACCTCTTTGAAAAAATTGCTGAGGATGCTCAAAGCTATGAAACCCTATCTTTAATATATAAAGAGCGTGGAACTGACATATTAATTTCTGCGGATAATAAAAATGTAAAGATGACTAATACAGAAGTTAAGGATATTGAAGAGGAAGTAAGTGTATCAACAAGCACTGCTGCAAAGTCTGTTCATAGCCTTGGGGAAACCTCCACCCTTTTAAATAGAGACTACTATATAAAGGTTGGCAAGGCAGATTCTCTTCTTAAGGAAATAGGCATAATGTCTAAAGAGGGTAAAATTAAAAACGATAAGATAAGAAAGTATAATCAAATTGATCATTATGTTGAACTTATGGAAGGGATACTAGACAAGCTTCCTAAAAATGAAACTATAAATATTTTAGACTGCGGCTGCGGAAAGTCCTACTTAACCTTTGTACTTAATTATTACCTTACAGAAGTAAAAAAAAGAAAGTGTCACTTTATTGGGCTTGATTATTCTGAAGGGGTTATAGAAGCATCTAAAAAAATGTCTAAAAATCTTGGCTATAGGAATATGGAGTTTCATGCTTTAGATATAAATGACTATGTGCCTGATAAGAAGATACATGTTGTTATATCGCTTCATGCTTGTGATACAGCTACAGATATGGCACTGGCTCTTGGAGTAAGAGTTAACTCTGATGTTATTATAGCTGTTCCATGCTGTCATAGAGAGCTTTTAAATAATTATAGCTACGAGCCTTTTAAGGGAATTCTAAAGCATGGAATTTTTAAAGCTAGAATGGCAGATATTCTTACAGACGGCATGAGGTCCCTGTTACTTGAAGCCAAAGGCTATGACGTTTCTGTGGTTGAATATATATCACCACTTGAAACACCAAAAAATCTTATGATACGAGCTTTAAAAACAAAAGAGGAAAATGATAAAGCTATGGATGAATATATGAAGCTTATGAGCAGCTTAAATGTATATCCTGCTTTATATGCTTATTTGAACAATTACTAGTAGATTTAAGGGGGAGGGATAACTAAATAAATGAAAATAATTAAGAGAAGAACCCTTGTACTTATTCTGATTTGTATTTCCTTAGGCTTTTTCCTAGGCTATAAAGCTTTCGTCAGTCCTAAAAAAGCTAAGGAAACCTGGATTGTTCCAAATGTACAGGATATTTCTAAAAAATTTATAACTGAAGAAATCTTAGTTAATGAGATACATCAAAAGCAGGAGCTTATTACTTTGGAAATTGAAATGACTGAAAAGGTAATTTTAGATGACAGCTGGGGAAGCCTAGGAATATTTAAGAAGGTGCAAAGCATTAATTATGCTGGTACTGGAACCTATACTGTAGATTTATCAAGCTTAAAGGCTGAAAACATAAGTATTGATGAGAAAACTAAAAGGGTTAGTGTAAAAGTGGCTGCCCCTAGTATTAAAGACGTGTCATTACTCGAAGAAAAAACTGAGTATCAGTCTCCTGAGAACGGCACTCTTCGCTTTGGTGAAATAAAACTCACTGTTGAAGAAAATCAAATGCTTTCTAGAAATGTAAAAGACAAGATGCTCAAGAAAATGTCCGAGCAAAATTTCATCTCACAAGCTGAAAAATCCTCTGAGCAAACTTTAAAGTCTTTAATTCAAACTATAGTATCAAACAAAACATCAGAACTCTATAGCATAGAAATCCAATTTCAATAAAAGAAGCTGTGTTGATATACCTGTCTATCAACACAGCTTTTTAACTAGATATCATGATATCTTCTTAACTTCTTAAATTCTTATCTTCTTAAATTCTTAACTTCTTATATTTATTTAAATTTCCTTCATTGTTAATTGTTAATTCCCAGTAGCTCCTTAACAACCTCTCCACCAATAATCATTCCTGCAACTGGAGGAACAAAGGAAATACTTCCTGGAATCTGTCTCTTTATAGAACATCTCTTGCTGCTTTCCGCTGTACATATGCAGCCTTCCTTACAGGTTATAACCTCTTCTAACCTTGGCTTCATTGGCTTTTCCTCTGAGTATAAAACCTTAAGCTTATTAACGCCCTTTCTCTTAAGCTCATACCTCATAACCTTTGCAAGAGGACAAACTTTAGTTTCATATAAATCAGCAATCTTAAACTGAGTAGGATCAAGCTTGTTTCCTGTTCCCAGACAACAAATAAGCTTCTTATTATGCTCCTGACACCAAACTGCAAGAGCAATCTTTGATGTTACCGTATCTATTGCATCAACTACATAATCTACATCCTCTGTAATAATCTCAGCTATATTTTCTTCAGTAACGAAGGTATTATGTGTTATAACATTGCACTTTCTATTTATGTCATATATCCTTTCCTTCATTACCTCAACCTTAGGCTTGCCTACAGTTTTTAGAGTGGCAATAATTTGTCTATTTATATTAGTTAAACAAACAGCATCGTCATCTACAACAACTATAGTTCCAACCCCAGCTCTTGCAAGTGCCTCCACTGTAAAGCTTCCAACCCCACCGATACCTAATACTACAACCTTGCTATTTTTAAGCTTTTCTAAGCCTTCCTTGCCTATTAAAAGCTCCGTTCTTGACAATGAATGCTGTGCCATGTTCTTCCTCCTCTTAGTGTGAAGCACTGAGCAATTAAAGATTAATCGCGCTTCCTAATTGCTCGTTAAAAATCATTTAGACCTTTAACCTCTCCTTAAGTATTCTAATCGGTATATATTATATATCAATCTATCAGATATTTAAACATAAAAATATTTCTATCTAATTACTTATTCTTTCCATAGGAGTTTGAACAATCAGGAAACCAATTTCTTGTTTTATTTGCTATCTTGACTAAGGTTAGCATTACAGGTACCTCTACTAATACTCCTACTACTGTAGTAAGGGTGGCACCTGATTCTAAGCTAAATAGAGCTATTGCAACTGCAACTGCCAATTCAAAAAAATTACTTGCCCCAATCATACCTGCTGGTGCAGCAATTGCATGAGGAAGCTTCCATGCCCTTGCCCATCCGTAGGCAATAGCAAATATTAAAAAGGTTTGTATTATTAAAGGTATCGCTATAAGAAGAATGTGTAATGGATTGTTAAGTATGATATCTCCCTGAAAGGAAAAGATAATAACCAAGGTCAATAATAATCCCATGATTGTAACATTATCAAACTTCTTTAAGAATACATTGTTAAAATAATCTAATCCTCTATTCTTTATCACTGCATTTCTTGTTAAAAAACCCGATGCTAGCGGAATAACTACAAACAGTATTGTAGAAATTATAAGCGTACCATAGGATAATGGAACATCACTTACTCCTAGTAAAAAAGCTACAATTGGAGTAAATGCTATCAATATAATAAGGTCATTCACTGCAACTTGAACTAAGGTATAGGCTGCATCACCCTTTGTTAAATAACTCCATACAAATACCATTGCCGTACATGGAGCCGCTCCAAGTAATACAGCTCCTGCCAGATAGTCTGTAGCAAGGTCTGTTGGTATGAAAGCTTTAAATAGCACCTTAAAAAAGAACCCTGCTATTAAATACATAGTAAAAGGCTTTATAAGCCAATTTGTTACGCAAGTAACTACTAGCCCCTTCGGTTTTTTTGTTGCTTTAACTATACTGGAAAAGTCAATTTTAAGCATCATAGGATATATCATTAACCATATCAGTATTGCAACAGGTACGGAAACATTATAATATTCGAATTTGTTAAGAGTTTCAGGTATTATAGGTATGAACTTTCCAATAAGTATTCCTACAATTATACAAAGCGCTACCCATATAGTAAGATATCTTTCAAATACTCCCAGACCTTTACCTTCCTTAATAATTTCTGAACCCACTCATTACCCCTCCTTTAAAATAATTTATCTAATGCCTCTTTCTACAGATAAATCAATTTCATTATTTTGAATTCTGCTCGCTAAATCTTTTACTTTTTCTTCAATAGCTTTGGCAGTTATAATAAATTCTTCATCACTCTTGCCTGACGGATCTTCAAGGCCCCAATCTTCTTCGTGTCTTGAGGGTAAAAATGGACAACTTACATTACAGCCCATTTTCACAACTATATCTGCCTCTGGAATATCCTGAAGCAGCTTTGATTTTTGTGTTTCATTCATGTCAATATTGTATAATTTTTTTATTATTCTTACTGCATCTTGATTTATTTCCGGTCTTAGCTCCGTGCCTGCTGAATAAGACTCAAACACCTCCGAAGCAAACAACTTTCCTAAAGCCTCTGCCATCTGCGACCTGCAGGAGTTATGAACGCATATAAATGCTACCTTTAGTTTCAAAATATCACCATCCGTTAATAATTTATTATAGCCTTAAGCTTCTCGCCTTTAACTTCTTCTGCCAACCATTCTATAACTGCTAAATTCCCCTTTGATATCTCATTTACCTTATTAATCCACTGCACTTCATTGCTTGCTTTTACTTTTAAAATAGAGTTAGTTGTATTAGCTGCATAAAAGCTTGAGTTTATAACCCACCATTTGCTGTGAATACCAGCTCTATTTAAGTCCTTTTGCAATCTCATAGCCTCATAAACTGGAGTTGTTTCAGCAAGGGTTACAATAATAACTTCTGTTTCTTCTTCATTTCTAAGCCTAGGTAAAAGTTTTTTAACTGCTTTGGGAACATCACCCTGGGAACGTTGAATTTCCTTATTGTAACTTTGAGTAGAATCTAAAAGCAGCAGAGTATGGCCTGTTGGTGCTGTATCGATAACTACAACTTCATTTTCCGACCTTTCTACTATTTCGGCAAAAGCTCTGAACACCGCAATTTCCTGAGTACAAGGGGATCGTAAATCCTCTTCTATATACTCCAAATCCTCCTCGCTCATTGTTTCCCTTGCTTTGCTTAACACCTCTTCTTTGTACCTTTCGAGTTCTTCCTTCTCATCAATATGGCTTAAGGTAACACCATAGCCTTCCTTCATTACATACTTTAGATGAGCTGCTGGGTCAGTAGTAGTTAAATGAACCTTTTTGCCCTTCTTTGCTAACCCTAGAGCAATTGCAGCAGCTATAGTTGTTTTACCTACTCCGCCCTTGCCCATTGTGAAGATTACTTTTTTATCGCTGTTAAATAAATCTTCTATAACATTATTTAATTTAGGAATATCCTTCGTATTTAAAGCTTCACTATTTAATTTAATATGATTATTTTTTAAAAAGGCTCTTACATTTTCTAGTCCTGTTACATTATACGGTCTTAGTGGAATTTCAAAGGTATCAATATTTTTAATACCTTCAGGCATATCCTTTAATACCTTCTGCTGCTTATCAAATATTGCATCTGAAAGCAAATCATCATGTTCTTTAAGCACACCGTTTATAACTAAAATTTGATTATTTACTCCTATATCCTGGAGCTCTTTTGAAGCTCTTTCGGCTTCTATTAATGGTGATGGCTCAGGTCGAGCAACTAGTATGAGTGTAGTTTTTTCGCTATCTCCTAAAGTATTAACAGCCTTCTTGTAAACTTCTTTTTTATCTTCAAGCCCTGCAAGCTGTCCTAGGCATGAAGCTCCATGAGTATTTTCGCTAATAAAATTGCTCCAAGCAGAGGGAAGCTGAAGCATCCTTAGTGTATGTCCTGTTGGTGCTGTATCAAATATGATATGCTCATACTCCCTTGCAGCTTCTTCGTCAGTTATAAAGCTTGAAAATTCATTAAATGCTGCTATCTCCACTGTGCAGGAACCAGATAGCTGTTCTTCCATGTTTATTAAAACTGCCTCTGGAAGCTTTCCTCTAAATGGTCCTATAACACTTTCTCTATATTCCGCAGCAGCTTCCTCTGGATTAAAATTAGCAACTACTAAATTTGGAACTTCTTTTATAGATACGCCTTTATTATTTAGATCAATATTAAAAACATCTTGAAGGTTGGAAGCAGGATCAGTGCTGATAAGCATTATTTTCTTACCTTCATCAGCTAGGTTTACTGCGGTGGCGCAGGCTGCTGATGTTTTACCCACTCCGCCCTTTCCTGTAAAGAACAAATATTTTGTTAAGTTTATCTCTGATATATTAAAACTTTTATACACGTTCTCCCTCTTTTCTTGTTTAGCAGCATCCGTCATCGCAGCCACATGTCTTGGAAGGTCTTTTTATAGTAATTTTTAAAAAGTCTGCTGGTAATTCTAATAACTCTAAAAATTCTTCATTTGTTGGATAGGCTTTAGTTCTCACTACCTCGCCATCAACCATAGTAACCGGAAGCACTTCTATTCCATCCTTGAGCAGCATTTTATTTATTACCTTGTTGTCAACAAATATTTGAGGATTATTGGTAAGGTTATGTCTTTCAATTATTATACCTTTGTTCTTTAAATTGTTTATTAATGTTGCCACCCTTAATAAGTCTTTATCTACCGACGGACCACATACTCCTGTTGGACAGCACATGGCTGGATCAAAAATAATCATTTTTTTCATAGTCACCTATACCTCCTATTTACATTCGCACTTAGATTTATCTTTACAGATACAATCCTCTGTATCTGTTATAAGATTCATAAGAAATAAAACCAGCTTATTACAGTTTGCATTATTAAGGGAGTAATAGC
>CAZMQY010000182.1:467-7557 GCA_964568335.1 uncultured Clostridium sp. | reverse complement strand
CCAATTTGTAGAGTTGTAGTAGCATAATTTTAGTGTCAGTTAAGTCGTATCTTTCTTAAAGGACGCACTAGTAGAATAGGAAGAGCAAAGGGGAACCGCACTTCAACCGTGGTTCCCCTTTATAAATGCTTTAATAGCAAAAATATTTTTTACCCAAGCCCAATATTAAATGGATAAAAGTGTAACCTAAGTTTTAATATATCGTTTATTAGATGAAAGGGGGTGTCATGTGATAAACAACCATATGGAAAAGTTATATGTTAAATATCATAGAGAACTTTATCTTTATGCATTTTCATTATGCAGAGACCATCACCTGGCACAGGACCTGACTAGTGAAACTTTCTTTAAAGCTTTGTTATCTCTTGATGATGACATACAGTACATTAAATATTGGCTTTTTAGAGTTTGTAAAAACTTATTCCTGGATCATGCTAGAAAAGATAAAGAAATCAGTAATACTGAGGGATTAGAAGAAATATTAACCATAGAAGAAACACCCTTGGACAGGATAATTGACAGTGAAGAAAAAAAGCATATCTACAGACTGGTTTTAAATCTTCGCCCATCCTATAAAGAGATTCTAATCCTTTATTACTATTGCGACTTTACCCTTAAAGAAATAAGTGAAACAACAGGATTGACAGAGGGGGCTATCAAGACCTTGCTTTTCAGAGCCAGGAAAAAATTAAAAACTGCATTGGAGGGGAAAAATGAATTATAGAGAATTATTGGAGAGATATAAAGAGGGTTTAGTATCAGATGAAGAAAAGCAAAGTATAGAACAAGATATAGAAAAATATGAAGCAATAGAAGAGTATCTATCGGAAAATATAGATATTGATTTTAATCATCTATCTGCAATCAGGGAAGGTGAACAGCATAACGAGGAAACTATAAAGATCAAAAGAAGTGTAAACAGCCGTTTAAGAAGAGTGGTTTATACCTCCGTAGCCATAGTAATGGTTATGGTAATAGGAATATTTTATGTAGTATCTCCATTGATAGATAGCTATTTTTATAATCCGGCAAAGGCCACAGTAGGTAAAAACAGCAGTGACATTAATCATGATCTATATGCTCTAACAGAACTAAATATGCCGGGAAACTCTCTGACAAGTGAGGTATATGTTGACAGACAAGGCTTTGGTGAATATGATATCGGTTTTTTTCGCACAAATCGTTTCACTCTGGAGAAGAATTATGTAACTACTAAAATAAAGCGAGGAGAAAGGATTAGAAACTATACAGAGATAATTGACGAGATTGACTATAATTATTTTACGGAGGTCAGGTATCCTGTTAGTAAGCCAGAGCTGGTCAATGAGCAAAAACAACGAGTCATGGATCATATTATTCAGCTAAACCCTGTTTCATACCTTTCAGCCAACCTTATCTTTGAAAAGGATTTAACCATGGATGAATTGCATGAACTTGAAGAAAAGTATCCTGACATTGATTTTATTTGGGCAGGTATCAGAACAGCTCCCAATGATAAGATAACTCCCGATTTAATTGGTATTAACCTTATTAAAAGCAACACTATAATAACAAGAGAAGAAATTGTTGAGGAAAAATATCCTGCTTTTCATATTTTAGAATGGCTGGTTAATCCGCGAGGCTACGAAGGCAGTGCGACGTCCCTTGAAGCAAAAGCCTACGAACTCCATTATAAAAGTCTGCTGAAATATATGATTGACAGAAAGGAAGCTACAAAGGTTCTTGATTTCAACCCAAGGAAATTGGAGTATTATAAATCAGCATTAAATTATGCTGAAGATAATGGGATAAAAACATTTGGGGTACTTGTTTACGCTAATTCCAGGGATTTAATTAAATTAGTAGAAAATGAATCCATAAAATTAGTGGAACTTAATCAGGCTCTGGCTTCTAAAAGATATATTAAATAGTTTGTTTAACGTAAGGAGGAAATTAATCTAGAAGGAGTAATCCTTCTAGGTCTTTTTTATTTTTGAAGGAATTGTAAAATTTGTGAAGAATAAAGTAATAAGACATGATTGTAATTAAGTGCGAAGTAGAAAATTTATATAAGGAGCAGGAAATAAAATGAACACAGAAAATTTTACCGGCAAGGCGGAAGCCTATGCCAAAGGACGCCCGGGCTACCCCAAAGCGGCCATAGAAACAATCGTCGGGTTTGCTCCATCAGGTGCAGTATTCGCAGATATCGGTGCGGGGACTGGAAAGTTCACGGTGAAACTGGCGGAGCGCGGCTACTCTGTGTTTGCTGTTGAACCCAACGCGGATATGCGCAGGCAGCTTGCCATTACACTTGCGCCTTTTCCAAACGCAAAGATTATGGATGGCACAGCCGAAGCCACAACACTCCCTGATCACAGCGTCGATATTTTCACCGTCGCTCATGCGCTTCACTGGTTCAATCCGGATGCGTTCCGCACAGAATGCCGGCGCGTCGTCAGACCAGGCGGATTGGTTATTGCCATTTACAACTTACACCCACATGGGGAGATGATAAACATTAGCAAACAGGCTGTCGATGCGTTTTTCACAAAGCCGACGACTTGGGAATTTCCCAACCCAATGGATTATACGCGGGATAACTGGCTCGCTTACATCGCATCGCAGGACGACAATCCACTGCCCACCGACCCCGGATATGACGCACATATCGCTGCAATAAACGCGGCGTTTGACCGTGATAGCGCGGACGGTCTGTTACACTGCGATAGAGTGACGAAAGTATATAGCGAAAGGATAGAATAAAAATTTTAAATCATAACAGTGAACCTAATAAGCATAAGCTACCTTTGGCTTAATACGAAATCTTCCTATTGTGCACCTTAATACAATAAGCAAAATGGGGGTGTTTAAATGGATTTATTAATGGATTTCCGACTTTCTGTGATTGAAAAAAATCTGGGTGTATACGGCATTCATGTTTATCAAAACGGAAAAACGGTGGCGGAGCATCGATTCCGCAGCAATGATAGAGAGAATCTTTATTCCGCATCAAAAACCTTCACATCCGTTGGAATTGGTATTGCGGAAAGCGAAGGTCGTTTAAGGTTGTCGGATTATGTGCTGGATTTTTTTTCAGAATACAAGGATATTGCCTATTCAGGTTCTGAAAAAATAACTATTCAGCATTTACTGCAAATGAACTCTGGTCATATGTCCGAGGATTTCAGCCAATATAATTCCAGAGATAGAGCTGAACTTTTCTTTATCTCAGAAATGAAAAAAGAAGCTGGTTCAAACTTCTATTATGAGGATTTATGTACTTACATGCTTGGTCGGATTGTAGAAAAAGTGAGTGGCAAAATAATGCTGGATTACTTAAAACCTCGTATGTTTGATATGCTGGAAATTGTAAAGCCTCAATGGAATACCTGCCAGCATGGACATACATCCTGCTCAGGTGGTTTGCATCTGAATACTGAGGAATTTTCCCGCATTGGGATAATGTTACTACAAAATGGCGTATACAAGGATAAGTAAATCATTCCTGTCGACTATGTAAACCGCCTACATTCTGAATGGGTCGATACCACATCCAAAAATGATGCCGAAACCAGAGGGGGTTACGGTTATCAGGTTTGGAAATGCACACCACCGAACAGTTATCGAGCTGATGGCATGTATGGTCAATTATGTGTAGTTTTAATCGATTATAATGCCGTTATTACGGTTACTTCTCACAATGAAACTGAACATAAGGATATCTTGCGTGCAATGTGGAGCGATATTCTCCCAAATTTGTAGGATAAAAATACTGGCTTTGGTTGGGTGGTATAATTATATGACTTACTAGTATTCCGGAAAAGCCTCAGTAAGATATATTTATTATAAGAATAAGCATATAAAAGGAGAATTCAGTATGACAGAATATGAAAAAATGCATAGTGGGAAGATTTATAATTGCAGCGACAAAGAATTGATGGATTTACAGGCAACGTGCTTAGATAAGCTTTATGACTTTAATGCCACACGTCCTAGGGAATTTGACAAACGTATAGCTATGTTAAAAGACATGTTTGCAGAATTTGGTGACGGCTGCTATGTTGAACCGCCTTTGCGCTGCAACTGGGGTGGAAAGCATGTACATTTTGGGAATAATGTCTATGCAAATTTCAATCTCACTCTTGTAGATGATACCCATATTTATGTTGGCGACTATACGCTATTTGGACCAAATGTAACAGTTGCAACAGCAGCACATCCAATACTTCCTGAAATGCGTATGCCGGTAACACAGTATAACCTGCCAGTACATATTGGTAAAAATTGTTGGATTGGTTCAGGAGCTATTATTCTTCCTGGAGTTACTATTGGTGATAATTCTGTTATTGGAGCCGGAAGTGTAGTTACAAAAGATATTCCTGCCAATGTGGTTGCAGTAGGTAATCCTTGTAAAGTTTTAAGAGAATTTAATGAAAGAGATAAAAAGTTGGTACAGGAGCTGTTGGGAAAAAGTATGGAAAACGAAATAGTTAAGCTAAGATAAAGTTAGCTCGGAATCTTCTTATATGATGATGTAAAAATAACTGATGAAAGAAAATCCGCCAGGAATTTTTATTTAGAAGGATTTGGAAGAGAGTTATAGAATATAGTAGTAAGACGTACTAGTAAACTAAAGCGAATTAACTTTAAAACAGTCATATGAATTGAAATAAATTAGAAATGGAGTTAACTATGGTTAATAGATTTAATTATGATGATGAAAAAATCTTTGGTGCGAAAGTAGACGGAATTTCTTATGTTATAAGAGAAGGGGTATATGGGGTAGCATTTAATGATATTGGACAAGTAGCCGTTATCAAAAATCCTTTTGGTTATTTTTTACCTGGTGGTGGCTTAGAAGATGGGGAAGTCTTAGAAGAATGTTTAATCAGAGAACTTATAGAAGAAACAGGTTATAGCATTACTATTAAGAATTTTATAGGTAAGGCATCTAAATATTATTTTTCAGAGGCATTTAATCATTATAGACATCCAGTTGGATTTTTTTATATCGTAGATTTAGAAAAGCGTGTTACGGATTCAATTGAAAAAGACCACGAATTGCTGTGGATGGACCCACTTGAAATTGCTAATTATTTGTATGAACATCAAGTTTGGGCAGTTAATGAGGCATTAAATATTAGGGGGAGATAACATGGGAATTACTTTTAAGCCTATAGATAAGGATAATTGGCTTGATTGTGTTAATTTAGAGGTGGCAACAGAACAAAATGATTTTGTAATAAATAATACATTTTCTGTACTTCAATCTCATTATGATGATAGAAATTATCCATTAGCAATATATGATGACAACATAATGGTTGGATTTTTAATGTATCTATATGACGAGAATTTTAAGGCATACAGATTGAGAAGGTTTATGATAGATAAGGATTATCAACGTAATGGATATGGCAAACGGGCACTTTTAGAACTTAAAAAATTAATTAAAAATAAGTATGATGGCGATAAACTATACACAAGTGTAAAACCTGAAAATAATGTTGCTAAAAATTTATATGAAAGAGTCGGCTTTAAAAGGACTGGAGAAATACGTTGGGGCGAAGAAATATTAAAAGTAGATTTATAATTTTATGTTGGGATATTCTACAATATTCTTTTATGATGTACTAGTAAAATATTATTCATTAAACAACAATATGTTGTCTTATAGGGGGAATTTATGAGAAAACGAAATAAAATCTTGGCAATATTAGTTATTGTTTTGTTATCGGCAATTGGCTGTAAAAATCAAGGTGTCAATCAATCGACAACTATAGATCTTTCAGAGCACTATTCCACTATAGATGATTTAAAGCAAGGTGCAACAAATATAATAGAAGTAGAAGTATTAGATAATTATGTGGTAGTTCAAGGAGACATGCCGTTTACGATATCAAATCTTAAGGTATTATCAACTATTAAGGGTGATATTATGAAAGGTGATAAGATTAAAGTTTTGGAGACTGGAGGCAAATTTATAAATTCAGGTGAAAATCCAAAAGATAAAAAAGGCCAAGAGGTTGATATGAAGTTTGGTGGAATAAGTGTTATGCAGAATAGTGAGCATTTAATCCTATTTGTTAAGCCATTCGTTGGACCTCAAGTGACTGATGCTTATGTTCCATTAGGTGTATGGCAGGGAAAATTTAAAGTGGCAAAAGGCAATAATGGCAAGGTTGAGCAGCAGGCACCTAATGAATACAAGTTAAAGGATTATAAACCTGTCAGTATAAGCCAGTTTATAAAAGAGTTAGAAAACTCGAAAAGATAGTGCGTGATTTTCTTATAAGATGTATCAATAAATCAAGAAGGAGTAATCCTTCTAGGTCTTTTTTATTTTTGCAGGAATTGTAAAATTTGTGAAGAATAAAGTAATAAGACACACTAGTAATTTATTATGAAGCAAACTTTATTTTCGGAGGTGATTATTTTGAAAAAAGTAAAATCAAATATAGTATTAATGATTTTAGGATGTTTATTTATAATAATATCGCTAACTGTAGGATACTTAAATCAATTTTCGGGCAACCAAGGATTTATATACCTTTTAATAGGAGTGCCTTTACTTACTGTAGGTATTGTTTTAACACCTAAAATATGGGTAATACTCGGTTATATAATGGATGCGATGTTAGCGCTTTTTGGTAAGTAAATATAATCAGATTACTTCAGAATATTCTTAAAGGACATACAAGTAAAATATTGTTCATGAAAATTTAAATTTAAAGGGATAAATATTATGGAAAAAATGTTGCTAATGTCTCATTGTGTGTTTCCAACACCTGATATTATAAGAACATCAAATTATTATGAGAAGGTACTAGGATTTAAAGCAGTACAATACCTTGATGCGAAAGAACCACATATTTGCTTATATCGTGATTCTACAGAGATTATTTTAACTAAATCAAATGGGCAAGAGGTAATTCCAAATAGAAATTTATATGGGTATGGATATGATGCATATTTTATAACGGACAGTCAAGAAAAGCTGCAAGAAGAATTTAGAAGTGCAGGTGCAAATATCGTCCGTCCATTATTTCATACTGATTATCATAATAAAGAGTTTGTAGTTGAGGATATTGATGGAAGATGGATAGGT
>CAZMQY010000182.1:0-457 GCA_964568335.1 uncultured Clostridium sp. | reverse complement strand
CAAGTTGAAGTAGGAGAAACTATTACTGAAGCATTTAAAAGAGAAGTAAAAGAAGAAACGGGAATAGATATAGAAGTTGGTAACTTGGTATCAGTTAGTTCTAATATCGGAATTGGAGTTCAATATGATGGGGTGAGTCCAATCCCAACCATTGTAACATTTGGCTTTATTGGTAGAGCGATTTCAGGTGAATTAGTTACTAGTGAAGAGAGCCTTGAAGTTAGTTGGGTTAACAGAAATCAAGTATTGAATTTAATTGATGAAGATTTTACAAGAGATAGGACAAGATACATGTTGAATTATGATGGCAGAGTTACATATTTTATATTTTCACGCAATCCATATGTTATTCATGGAGTGCAGTATCTTCAATAATTGATTCGGAGTACTCTTTAAAGTAGCATTCATTTTTTATATCGGAACCCTCATAGGAGTTAATAAAAGCTTTGCTTGAAAG
>CAZMQY010000181.1:0-7627 GCA_964568335.1 uncultured Clostridium sp. | reverse complement strand
CACCGCTTCCACCTTCACCTATAACTATGGAAACTGCAGGCACTCTTAGGTTTGCCATTTCCATAAGGTTTTTAGCTATAGCTTCTCCCTGACCTCTTTCCTCTGCACCTATTCCTGGATAAGCTCCAGGTGTATCAACAAAGCAGATTACCGGTCTATTGAATTTTTCAGCCTGCTTCATAAGCCTTAACGCCTTTCTGTACCCCTCGGGATTTGGCATGCCAAAGTTTCTTTTTATATACTCCTTGGTATCTCTTCCCTTTTGTTGTCCAATTATAGTTACAGGTCTGCCATTTAATCTTGCTATTCCACCTATAATAGCAGGATCATCTCTAAATAATCTATCTCCATGAAGCTCAACAAAATCTGTAAAAATTCTTTCTATGTAATCTAACGCTGTAGGTCTTTCAATCAGCTTTGCTAAAGTAACCTTTTCCCAAGCGCTTAGATTATTGTATACTTCACTTTTCATAGACTGAAGCTTCGCCTCAAGCCTTTCTATTTCAGAGGATAAGTCTACATCGTGTTCCTTTGAAAATCTCTTTACATCTTCTATCTTCTTAGCTAAATCCTCTATTTTTTTTTCAAACTCCAATACCGCCATACTATCACCACCCTTTTTAAAATTAACAATGAATAATTAACAATTAACAATTATTTATAGTTTTACTCTGCAACACTATACTAACTGCTTAATTGCTCATTGTTAATTACTTACATGCAAGCTTAAGAGCTGCGTTAAAACTTCTTTTAAGTTCTCCCTTGGTACCACAGCATCTATAAAGCCATGTTCAAGCAAAAACTCAGCAGTTTGAAAGCCTTCTGGTAATTTTTGCTTTATTGTTTGCTCTATTACCCTTTTCCCAGCAAAGCCAATCAAAGTTCCTGGCTCTGCTAAGATAACATCTCCGAGCATAGCAAAGCTTGCAGTAACTCCACCTGTTGTAGGGTCTGTAAGCACAGGAATATAAAGAAGCCCTGCTTCATTATGCCTAGCAAGCGCTGCACTTACCTTTGCCATCTGCATGAGAGAATACATTCCCTCCTGCATTCTTGCACCACCTGAGGCGGTGAATATTACTACTGGAAGCTTTGAACTTGTAGCCTTTTCAATGGCTTTAGTAAGCTTTTCTCCAACAACTGAGCCCATACTTCCCATCATAAAGCGACTGTCCATTACTCCAATAATAAGTTCTTGTCCATTAATCTTCCCTTTACCAGTTACCACAGCCTCACTTAATCCGGTTTCCTCCTTTAAGCCCTTCAGCTTATTTTCGTAGCCTGGAAAGTCTAAGGGGTTTCCACTGGTCATTTTCCTGTCAAGTTCAAAAAAAGTTCCTTCATCTATTATAGAATTAATTCTATCTAAAGCTGGCATTCTAAAGTGTTTGCTGCAATTGTGACACACAAGCATGTGCTTTTCTAAGTCCTTTTTATACAAGGTCTTTCCACAGCATTCACACTTTAACCACATACCATTAGGAATATTAGGCTTTTGTTCCTCCTGCTTTTCTATTGGTGCAGTGTTTTTAATTGTGCTATTTGCAGGAGTTTGACTTACAGTTATATATTTAGTTTTCTTAAACAATCCATTAAACATCGGCTATCACCAACTTCCAGATAAAATTAAACATTTATTTTAAGCACCTTAGGAATAAATCCGGTATCAAAGTCTCCGCCTTCAAATACCTCATTGCTTAAAACTCTAAATTGAAACTCTATGTTAGTGTCTATTCCTTCTATAACAAATTCTCCAAGAGCCCTTTTCATTCTATTTATTGCTTCCTCTCGGGTTTTCCCATGAACTATAAGCTTTCCTATCATAGAATCGTAGGTTGGAGGTATAACATACCCCTGATAAGCTGCACTATCAAGACGGACTCCAAGCCCACCTGGTATATGCATTCTCTGAATTTTTCCTGGTGAAGGCCTAAAGCCTAAGTCAGGATTTTCAGCATTAATACGGCATTCAATAGCATGACCATTTATCTTTATATCTTCTTGATTTATGTCAAGCTTTTCTCCCGCAGCAATTTTAATTTGTTCCTTAATAAGGTCAATACCTGTTATCATTTCAGTGATTGGATGCTCTACCTGAATACGAGTATTCATCTCCATAAAATAGTATTGCCCATATTTATCAACAAGAAACTCAATAGTTCCTGCATTTTTATATTTTACTGCCTTTGCTGCCTTAACAGCAACTTCGCCCATTTCTTTTCTTAAGGATTCACTCATAACAGGTGACGGAGCTTCCTCTAAAACCTTTTGGTTTCTTCTTTGGATTGAACAGTCTCTTTCACCAAGATAGACTGTATTTCCAAAACTGTCCGCTAGAATTTGAAACTCTATATGTCTTGGGTTCTCAACAAACTTTTCAACATACATAGTATCATCGCCAAAGGCGCTCTTTGCTTCTGATTTCGCAGTATCAAAGGCCTTAGCAAATTCCTCTTTATTTTTCACTATCCTTATACCTCTGCCGCCACCGCCTGCGGATGCCTTTATCATTACAGGATAGCCTATTGTTTCTGCAAGCTTAAGTCCATCTTCTATGCTTTCTACAGCACCACTGGAGCCTGGAACAACGGGTACTCCTGCCTCCATCATAATCTCTCTTGCCCTGGACTTGTTTCCCATCTTTTCTATACTTTCTGCATCAGGTCCAATAAAGGTAATATTGCATTCCTTACACATTTCAGCAAATTCACTGTTTTCTGATAGAAATCCAAAGCCAGGATGTATTGCTTCAGCACCAGAAAGCACTGTAGCACTTATTATATTTTGCATATTTAAATAGCTGTCCCTTGCTCTAGCTGGACCAATGCATACTGCTTCATCAGCCATTTCAGCATGAAGCGCGTCCCTATCAGCCTCTGAGTATACCGCAACGGTTTCGATACCCATTTCTCTGCAGGCACGAATAATCCTGACAGCTATTTCTCCTCTATTTGCAATAAGTATTTTTTTAAACATAATTCTCCCTCCGATTGGGATTATCTATTGAATTATAAATGAAAGCTCTGCCTCAGCTGCTTTCTTATCGCCCACATAGGCAATTGCTTTTCCAATGCCTATAGGACCTTTTCTTTTTATCATTTCCACTTCAAGCCTTAAAACATCTCCAGGAACAACCTTTTTTCTAAACTTTGCTCTATCTATACCAGTAAAATATCCTATCTTACCTTTAAACTCCTCAAGACTAAGCATTGCTACCGCTCCAACCTGTGCTAAAGCTTCTATTATCAAAACTCCTGGCATAACAGGCTCCTGTGGAAAATGCCCTTGAAAGAACTGTTCATTCATAGTTACATTTTTATAACCCACAGCTTTTACGCCTGGCTCTAATGATTCTATTTTATCTACTAACAACATAGGATACCTATGCGGTAAAATCTCCATAATTTCTTTTATAGTTAACATATTGGTTCTCCTTACGTTTAGTGCCACCCACGTGGCAAGTGGCAAGTTATTTTATTGTGAATAATGGCTGACCATATTCAACCATTTGTTCATTTTTAACTAGAATTTCTATAACTTCTCCATCCACTTCACTTTCGATTTCATTCATAAGCTTCATAGCTTCAATTATGCAAAGCACTTGACCCTTCTTTACCTTTGAGCCAACTTCTACAAAAGCAGCTGTGTCCGGTCCTGGTGAAGCATAAAACGTGCCTACTATTGGAGAGGTAACTACAGTTCCTTCTTTTTTAGGCTCTAGTTTTGCCTCTTGAGGCTTTATTTCTGTTCTCTCTTCTGTTCTTACTATTTCATTTAGCACAGGAAGCTGCTGTTCTACTGCTATAGTCTTAACCACTTCTGGCATTCTTTCAACAGAAACTACCTCCTGCTTTTTTTCCAGCTTTATTTTCATCCCCTCTGTTTCAAGCTCTACAAGGGTTAACTTTGAATCGCTTATTGTTTTAATTAGCTCTTGGATTGCTTTATAATCCATGTTTAGCCTCCTTATTCTTGCCACTTCTTAAATACGATAGTAGCGTTGTGTCCTCCAAAGCCAAGAGAGTTAGATGCAGCGTAGTTAAGCTCTGCCTTTCTTCCCTGGTTTGGTACATAATCTAAATCACACTCTGGATCTGGTGTAGTGTAGCCTATTGTTGGAGGAACATATCCTTCAATTAGTGCCTTTACACACACAATTCCTTCTATAGCACCTGCTGCTCCAAGCAAATGTCCTGTCATAGACTTTGTTGAGCTCACTGGCACCTTATAAGCATGCTCACCTAAAACTGATTTTATTGCCATAGTTTCGAATTTATCATTTAATGGAGTACTTGTTCCATGAGCATTGATATAAGATACTTCAGAAGAATCTATTCCAGCATCCTCTATAGCTGCCTTCAAGGCTCTTGCTCCACCTTCGCCCTCTGGAGCTGGTGCAGTCATATGATAAGCATCGCAGGTTGAACCATAGCCAACTAGCTCATCATAAATCTTAGCTCCTCTTTTTTGAGCATGCTCTAAAGTTTCAAGAATTAATATTCCCGCACCTTCACCCATAACAAAGCCGCTTCTATTTGCATCAAATGGTGTTGACGCAGTGGCAGGATCATTGCTGTTGCTTAGTGCAGTCAAATTTGTGAAGCCTGCTATAGCTAGCTCAGTAACTGAAGCCTCAGCACCACCGGCTATAATAACGTCCACCATTCCATATTGAAGAAGTCTTAAGGAATCTCCTATAGCATTGGTTCCTGTTGCACAAGCAGTAACAACAGATGTACACATTCCCTTAGCTCCATATTTTATAGCGATATTTCCTGCTGCCATATTGCTTATAGCCATTGGTATGAATAATGGAGAAACTCTATTAGGTCCCTTTTCAACTAAAGTTCTAACTTCTTTTTCTATTGTCGCAAGACCTCCGATACCTGATCCGACAACAACACCTAATCTTTCCTTATTCATAGTCTCTAAATCTAAACCTGAATCTTCTACAGCTTCTTTTGCTGCAGCCAAGGCTAGCTGACAATATCTGTCCATTCTCTTAGCTTCTTTTCTATCAATATAGCTTTCTGGCTTAAAATCTTTTACCTCAGCAGCAACCTTAACCTTAAGCTTTTCTGTATTAATTTGCGTTATATAATCTATACCGTTTTTTCCTTCTTTAATACCATTCCAAAATGAATTTACATCATTACCTAAAGGAGTGATAGCTCCCATACCAGTTACTACAACTCTATTTTTCATAATTTCCTCCTTACTAGGTTCGTAGGGATACTGAGCAGCTAAAACCTGCTCGTTAAGAGTCATTTAGACCTTCAACCTACATTACCATTCCACCATCAACATTAATAACCTGACCTGTTATGTAGCTAGCATTGTCAGAAGCCAAGAAAGCTGCTAAATTAGCCACATCTTCAGGACTTCCAAGCCTCTTAAGAGGAACATTCTCTAAAAGCTTTTCCTTTACTTTATCTGCAAGCACTTCAGTCATGTCAGTTGTTATAAAGCCTGGTGCAATTGCATTAGCAGTAATTCCACGAGTTCCAAGCTCCTTTGCAACAGACTTGGTAAAGCCTATTATTCCAGCTTTAGCAGCTGCATAATTTGCCTGACCTGCATTTCCTATAAGTCCAATAACAGAGGAAATATTTATTATTCTTCCACTCTTTTGCTTAAGCATAATGCTGCTGGCATGCTTTGTGCAATTAAACACGCCCTTTAGATTTACATCCAGCACCTTGCTAAAGTCCTCTTCCTTCATTCTAAGAAGAAGAGTATCTTTTGTTATTCCAGCATTATTTACAAGTATATCCAACTTACCAAAGCTTTCAACTGCAAACTTTATAACTTTTTCCGCTTCTTCAAAGCTGCTTACATCACCCTGCACCATCTCGGCCTTTCCGCCATTTTTTCTTATTTCAGAAATAACCTCTTCGGCTTCCTTTGCACTGCTTCTATAGTTGATAACTATGCTAGCTCCAAGCTGTGCTAATTTTAAAGCAATAGCTCTTCCTATTCCTTTGCCTGCTCCTGTTACTACCGCTACTTTTCCAGTTAGCATAATCTATCTCTCCTGACCATTTAATATTTCCAAACCCTTATCTAAGGATTTCATGTCTTCAATATTTACTACCGTAACTTTTCTATCTACCTTTTTTATAAAACCACTTAATACTTTTCCAGGTCCAAGTTCTACAAAAGTATTTACTCCATCCTCTATCATTTTCTTTATAGAGTTTTCCCAAAGTACTGAACTCATAACCTGCTTCTTAAGAAGTTCTTTAATTTGTCCAGACTCTTTAACATAATCACCTGTTACATTTGTTATAACAGGAACCTTTAGTTCATTTAGTTCCACAGTACTTAATTCTTCCTCAAGCTTTTCTGCTGCAGGCTTTAACATGGAAGTATGAAATGGAGCACTAACTGAAAGAGGCATAACCTTTGCTCCTCTTTCCTTAGCCTTTTCAGAAGCAATTCTAACTGCTTCGATTTCACCGCCGATTACAATCTGACCAGGGCAGTTAAAATTTGCCGGCTCAACTATTCCAAATTCGCCAGCTTCAGTACAAGCTGATTTTACTTCCTCTGCACCTAGCCCAAGTACGGCAGCCATCGTGCCTACCCCTACTGGTACAGCCTCCTGCATAAACTTTCCTCTCTTTTTAACAAGCTTAACTGCATCGCTAAAGTTTAAAACTCCGCTACAAACCAAAGCTGAATATTCGCCTAAACTTAGTCCTGCAACTATATCTGGCTTTATTCCGCTTTCCTCTATAGCCTTTAATGCAGCAATGCTTGTAGTTAAAATTGCAGGTTGAGTATTTTCAGTCTTATCTAATTCCTCTTTAGCTCCTTCAAAGCATAATTTGCTTATTTCAAAGCCAAGAGCATTATCAGCTTCTTCAAATACTTCTCTGCATACTGCTATATTCTCTGCAAGCTCTTTTCCCATGCCCACATATTGAGCACCTTGGCCTGCAAATATAAATGCAATTTTACCCATAGTTAGTCTCCTTTGTGAGGATTTTATTCAAATCTCTTGTAAACTGCTTCAGCTTCAGTAAACATTTCTTCAATTATTTCCTTACAGCTTTGCTTCTTGTTTATAAGACCGGCAATCTGTCCTGCCATAACTGAACCGTAGTCCACATCTCCCTCTTTTACCGCTCTTGGCAGACAACCTCTTCCTAGTTTTTCATACTCTTCAGCAGGCGCTCCACTCTTCTCTAAAAGCTGGAACTGTCTTGCTAATTTATTTTTTAATACTCTTACTGGATGTCCTGTTGGTCTTCCAGTAACAACTGTATCTATGTCCCCAGCATCTAAAACCTTCTGCTTATAGTTTTCATGAATTGTGCATTCATCAGCAACTAAGAACCTTGTTCCAATTTGAATGCCTTGTGCGCCTAGCATAAATGCTGCCGCTACTCCTCTGCCATCACCTATTCCACCAGCTGCTATAACAGGTATATTAACAGCATCAACAACCTGAGGAACTAGTGCCATAGTAGTAAGCTCTCCAACGTGTCCTCCAGATTCGCAGCCTTCAGCAACAACTGCATCTGCTCCTGTTCTTTCCATTCTCTTTGCAAGAGCAACAGAAGGTACAACTGGTATAACTATGATTCCATGTGATTACCACATTTTAATATACTTTCCGGGA
>CAZMQY010000180.1:0-7631 GCA_964568335.1 uncultured Clostridium sp. | reverse complement strand
ATTCCTCATAACATAATTCTGGGTTGGAATGAATTTTCCTACTTAATTGAATCAGTTCATTGGAAATATTATCAACATAATTACTTATACTATTTTTAATTCCACTTATATTTATCATTTCTACTCCCTCAACTCTTATATACATAACCATCTTTATAAGTAAAATAGTATTGTAGGCTTAAAAAGCCTACAATACCTGTTCTTAAAACACCTTAAAAAATGCCATTACTAATGAAAATACCAATACTCCTAATAATATTGTTGTGTATTTTACTTTCTTCTTTTGTAATAGATAATATATTAGGAATATGGCTCCTAGAGGAAGTAATCCTGGCAATATACTATCTAGTTGAGATTGCATTGTTGTTTCTTTTCCATTTATAATGTATTTTAGCTTTGGAGATAGTTTTACAAACTGAGAGGATAAAACTCCCATCATGAACATACCTAATACTCCTGCTCCAATTATAAACTGTTGTATCTTACCACCCTTTAATACTTTTAGAATTGATTCCTTGCCTAGTTTGTAGCCCAAGTTCCATAGGTAATAACTTATAGAAGTAGTTATGGCGCTGCTTATAATGAAAGGGCCAATACCTGCTATCCAACTACCCTTTAATGCTAGAGGTAAAAATAATCCAATTATTATTGGTCTAATAGTACCCCAGTCTATGGTATCTCCTATTCCGGCTAGTGGTCCCATGAATCCAGTTTTAATACCTGTAATCATCTCGTCTGAAATATCCTCGCCGCTAGCTTTTTCTTCTTCCATAGCAATAGTTATCCCATGAATTAAGCTTCCCCATATGCCTTCAGTATTAAAAAATGTTAGATGTCTTTTTAGAGCATTGCTTAAATCTTCTTTTTTATGATACAGCTTTTTTAAAATTGGTGTTAAGCATCCTACAAATGATAGGCTTTGAAGTCTTTCGTAGGAATTTGACAACTCGCAGGTAGCAACCCATGTAGCCCATGCCTTTAAAATATCTTTTTTGGTTAGTACTGATTTTGTTGATATATCTCCCATTAAAATGCACCTCCCTCTGCAGATTTATTCTTAGTAAAGGTTACATGCAGAAAAGCAAAGAACGCTCCAAATATAGCCATTGCTATTGTATTTACTTGAGGTGAAAATCTATATAATAAGAATCCAACTACAAAATAAGGTAAAATTTCCTTCTTGCCTATTACCATGATTGTAATGGCAAATCCTAGTGCAGGTAATAATCCTCCCGCAACTGATAACCCCTGTGTTATCCATGCTGGAATATTCTTCATTACTACATCTACTGCTGCCGGGCCAAAATAAACTGACAATGAAACCGGTATAATATAAAGTAAAATTAATAATAATGGTGGATATAGATATGCTGCTCTCATAATTCCACTTGTGTTGCATTCCTCAGCATATCTGTCAGCCATATGTACCCATGCTGCATTTAAAGTACGCCTTATATAGTCTATAATGAGGCCTAATAGTCCTACAGGAACTGCTAAAGAAACAGCTACCTCCGGTGATAAATTGCTTTGTATTGCTATTGGCACTGCTATAAATGTAGCAAGCATTTGGTCTGTTGGTATATTGCCGCCTGGCTGTATTACCCCCATGTATATGGCCTGTATAGCTGCACCAATTATCATCGCCTTAGGAACATCTCCCAAAACAATGCCTATACATAGCGCTCCAAATAATGGGATATTTTTGGGCCATGTATACAGTATTCCCATCCTACAAAAACAAAAGAGTATGCCTAACAGTATTGATTGAACAATAGTCATTTTTTAACCCCCTTTAGTATTTAACAAAAATTAAAGTATCGTTCATCCTTAATCACTTATCCGTAGAATTTTATTTGAAGAATTTTTCTTTCACATATGCTAAAGTAATTTCTTTATCATCGGGTACTGTCTGAAAAGTTATATTTACTCCATTTTTTGATATGCCTTCAAGCTGATCAAAGTCTTCATTTGATAATGTTATATTTTTGTACACCACCTTGCGCCCTGGAGCTCCACCTATTCCACCAACCTGTAATGCATCTATTTCAAAACCATCATTGTATGCATTAATAGCTGTCTCAACATTTTTAAATAAAAATATAATTCTATCATTGGTATTTTTGTTCCAATTACCAATAGCATCCTTTGCTGAAAAGATGTCTACCTTTATGTTAGGTGGTGCTGCCATGATGTAAACCTGTGACATAAAACTGTCCTGGGCCAATTTATCATCGATTATTATTATTCTATTAGCGTCCGTTCTTTGTATCCACCTAGTAACAACCTGGCCGTGAACTAGTCTGCTATCAATTCTTACAAGAACCTTTTTAGCCATAAAATCTACCTCCTTGTATAATCTTTAATTATTTCGTCATTTTTTATGAAATTCTGCTATGTACCCACTCAATAATATCCTGAATACTGTCTTTACCAGTGTCCTTTACAGTCTTACACAACTGCTTGCAATCATAATTTTCAGCGTTTATTGCTGCCTCAATAAGCATGTTTAGGTTTACTCCAGATAAAGCGGCTATACTATTTTCCCTAGATAAAATAGCTACAATATTTGATGGAGTTCCACCTAAAATATCTGTCAATACTAAAACATTTGAGCCTAATTCCTTTAGTTGATCTTCAACAATTTTTTTAAATTCTTCGTGTCCATGAGTTGGTAACAGAGATATTGCTTTAATATTATCAACCTCACCAATAATCATCTTGGCACTATTCATCAGTTCCTCACCAAAACGTCCATGAGTAACTAATAATATTTTCACCTTATCCCTATTACATACGTTACTGTCATTAATATCCATAATTCACCTCCTCATATAAAAAAATAGAACTAGCAGCTTTGGGTTATTATAAGTTATAGCAATTGCCATGCCAAAACCTAATAAATACCTTGACGCTACTAATTCCAACTGATTTATGTGCTTCCATAATACACATTAATACTCTATATTTCTATTGCTTCATTTATTAATACTCTATAATACTCTTTACACCTCTAATATTTCTTCCAATAGCCTGTCCTCTTCTTCGTTAAATTCAATAAAAAAGTCGTTTGTAACATCTGGTACAACCCTTGACTTATAAATTGTTAATTTAGACTCTTTTTTATTAAACATTAATCTTTCTATACAGTAGGCTAAATGCATCATAAATAAAATATATTTATGATTATCTAAAACTCTATTTTTTTCTCTTTCTATGCGTTCAACATAAGACACTAGATAATGCATTAGCTTTTTTCCACTTATGTATCGTAAATTTTCTTCTAAATTATTAATTATCATAATATTTATCATTTCTCTATTACACTCATAAGTTTCTATATTAAGAAATTCGTTT
This sequence comes from uncultured Clostridium sp., assembly GCA_964568335.1. Classification (GTDB taxonomy): domain Bacteria; phylum Bacillota; class Clostridia; order Clostridiales; family Clostridiaceae; genus Clostridium_AT. Next base: position 4,277 of record CAZMQY010000180.1, on the reverse strand, counting down.
TTAGTTACATATCTTATTATCTTTTCTTGAGCATCTCCCGCTATAAAATCCATAAGTCTTATGAATGGAACGCCTTCTAGCCCTGGATTTATACTGCCAGCGACAGCTATAATTTCTCTATTGTTACTTATTTTTTTCATTTCTTCTCTGGACTTTTCCTTATCGCTTATTTTCATTTCTATTACACTTACATTTGTTATTTTATTTTTTGCTAAGTTTTTTTCTATAACTTCTTTTATATAAGTAGCTGTTCCCTCTCCCGTGCTGCAAACCGCGAAAATAACTCCACCTTTGCTTCCTTTATAATTAATTTCTTGGGAAGATGTTGCTATTAAGGTTTGATTTAATTCTATAACCGAAAGTGCTATATCTTTAAGATTTAGGTATGGAAGCAAAGCTTTATGTGTAGCTTGTATTAAGGCAGGAGTGCTTACATTATCCAGAGTTACAATCTTTATATTTGTTAATCTTTCTATTTCCATGCCAAAGCTTTTTAAGGAACCCATGTCAACAAATAACAGTATTCCTTTCCCCTCATCAGTTTCTTTAGCCAATTCAATAGCTTTTTCTAAAATATCAGAAACTCTATCCTCTAAGTGCATATCAATAGCTTTTACATGATTACAACAAAGAATTTCATTTGTTAAACTAGCCATTCCTGTTGCAATACCATCACCATGACACAAAACCATTATGCCAACCTTGCTATTTCGTTCTTCTTGACTGGAATAATATAGTATAAGAGTAATAAATCCTAACTCCATATCAGGTATTTTTCTATTAAATGCATTTTGAACCCTCATAATAATATATTCTGCTATTACATAGTCCTCAGAATACTTTGATTTAATCTCCTTTAAATCAACAAATCCGACCCTTTTTTTAAGCTCAAAAAGAGAATTTATATGAAATGCTAATGCAATTATAGTACTTTCTTTTATATGATATTTAAATCTTAAAAATACCTCTTCAGCTATATGTCTAACTGTAAATAATATATCTAGGTTTAAAAAATTAGTTAAGTCCGATTCCTTAAATTCTATTGAATTTATACCGTTTTTATAGTTAAAAAATACTTCTTCTAAATCTTTATATAATTTTTCAGAAATTATATCTTTATTAAGCCCTTCTTTTAAATAAAGGCTATTTCTATAATCCAGATATTCATATATTTTGCTAGAAAAGTCATATAAGTGTGTATCCTTATCCGACCCATTATCTCTTCTAATATTGTCAAAGGTATAATCATTAAACCCAATAATAGTATCTATTTTTTTCTTAGTTTCAAGGTTACTACTTAACACATCATGTATTACATTTTGCGGTAAATGACTAGTTAGTATTTTAATATCATCGTCATAAATTAAATAATCAAGATATGCTCTAGACGATATTAGCTCAATGGTAGCTTTTAACTGCCCAATGTTTCCTTTTGGTGCATAAAACATTAAAAAACTAAGCACATCCCTGGACACTTTAATTGGTTTGTTAACTCTTTCTGCTTCGTTACAAAAAAAGCCTTGTATTATTTCAAATTTTTCATCTAATCCCCTCTGCATCAAATCTGGCATCTCAAGTACCACCGGAAACCTTCGGTGGAATGTACTTAACAATGCTGAATTTGGTTCTTCTGTAGTTGCGGCAATAATTAACACTTTAGACCTTGAAAATTTAGTATCCCCTAACCTTCTGAAGTTTCCACTATCCATTAAGGTAAATAGCATCTCCTGCCCTTCAGGCGGAAGTCTATGAACCTCATCTAAAAATAATATTCCTCCATTTGCCTTCTCTACTAAACCAATTTTATCAGAATCGCTGCCTGTATACGATCCCTTTACACTCCCAAAAAGTATTGATATTAATAGTTGAGGATTATTTGCATAATCGGCACAATTAAAAACTATATATGGTGAATCATTGCCTATAATTTGGCTGCTGATGGAAAACCTATGTAAATTATCAACGAAAGTAGTTTTACCCGTACCTGTTTTACCTACAATTAAAATTGGTAATCCATTTGGGGGATATAGCACAGCTGCTTGGGCTTGTTTAATAAGTTGAGATAAGCTTCCTTCCCTCCCTATTAAGCCATTAAACCCTTCAAATTTTATATTTTTCTCCGATAATTTATTCCTATCCTTAGTAGATATATTATTTTTAACTGCCCACTTCATGTCTATATAAAGAGTTGGTCTCCCATCAAATTTTATAACTTTTCCCTCTCTATGAAGCAAATTCAAATCACTACTTACGTTATTTCTAGATAACCCAAGATCAGTCGCTATTTTAGCTGCAGAAAATCCTATTTCATAGTCATTAGATTGATTTTTTTTCTTGTCATTGCATAGCTTTACTAAGTGTGCATGTATTCTATCTTTTCGTAGCATTAATTACTTCACATCACAAAAAACCTTTTAGTCATTTGTATTATTATTAAGTAAAATCCTAAACAGATAATACTCCCCCAACTTCTCCACATACCACTTCCCCCATCCAAACTGCTTATCATAATTGACATTTTATCCTATTTGAAATAATAAAAAGTTCTATAAGCCATTGGTACCTCTAAGTCAGCTATAATTTTTCCATCTCTTTTAAATTGTCAGGAGCCAAGCAAAAGCCTAAAGGAGTATAGTTTTTGATGTTAAATATTCTATGAGCTAAAAGAGGTATGTTGAATAAACTAACAAAAGTACGAAATTTTTTCTGTTAATAGCTTTCTATGATAAGTATTGTTAAACATGAAGGCCCATGAGAGGTCCTCATTCCTTTTTTTAATATAGCCATAAACTAATAGCATGTCAAGAAGATACTGTGAGGGGATGTTTTTAAATCTGTTGTATTATTTATTTAAGTCTTCCGTCATACAATCAGTATTCTTTAAATAATGTTTCATAAATATTGATTTAAGGTCTTGTGTTATAATTTAGCAAATACCCCTTACAAAAATATGTAAAATAAGTTATTATTTATATTGTAATGAGCACTACCTGTATTAGTAAATTAAACTTATAAAATAGCTACGGGTGTATCTAAAATATTCATTGGAAATTTAAAAAATTCTAAATAGAAAGGATAACTCTTATGACTAAACGACTTTTAGATTGTAATAGCTCTGATATTTTAAGCATGAATAAAAACCAAATACTAGAATCCATAGCTGCGAGCGAAGGAAGAGTTCTTGTTACAGAAATAATTGGAGCCTTTCAACCTGTACTTTTCAATTTGAGCAACGCTGAGCTAGCCTGTGCCTTTGGCTCAGATATACTTCTATTGAATTTCTTTGATGTTTTTAACCCGGTTTTCAATGGAATACCTAAAGTTGAAAAAGAAAATATCATAAAAGAAATAAAAAGACTTACAGGAAGACTAGTAGGGATAAACCTTGAGCCTGTAGATACTTCGCAGCAAACTATAGGTGAAATCAACCAAATTTCCAAAGGAAGAAAGGCAACAGTTGAAACTGCCTGAAATGGGAGCAGACTTAATACTTTTAACAGGCAACCCTGGTACAGGAGTTTCCAATAAAGAAATAATAAGCACCCTTATGGAAATTAGTAATGCACTAGGCAATAAGCTTATTCTTGCTGCTGGCAAAATGCATGCGGCAGGCTCGCTTAAAGAGGCTGGAGAAAATATAATATCAAAGTCAGACATAGCTGAATTTATAAAAGCTGGAGCAGATATAATTCTCCTCCCTGCCCCTGGCACAGTCCCAGGTATTACAATGGAGTATATAAAAGACCTTGTAACCTTCATTCACAGCCAAGAAAAGCTTTCTCTTACGGCAATAGGCACCTCTCAAGAAGGTGCCGACAGTCAGACTATAAGACAATTAGCCTTAATGTGCAAAATGACAGGTACAGATTTACACCATATTGGAGACGCTGGCTATGCCGGTATTGCTATTCATTAAAATATAATGGACTACAGCATTGCTATAAAGGGTAAGAGACATACTTACACCAGGATGGCAAGGTCTGTAAACAGATAAAGCAGATAAAAAAGAAAATGACAAGCTAAACTCAGAAATTAAGGATTTAAAATATATTAAAGGAGCGTAGGCAGATTTGTGTAAATCAAATCTATTTACGCTCCCAAAGTTTTGCTAATAAATCAGAGTAGACAATACCTTCTATACTGACTCAGGCTTTCATCAAAGCTAAATCCCTGTCTACTAAATTCCTGCAGCAAATACTTGTCTACAGCATAAGGGGACTTTGCTTTTAGCTCATTGATTAACTATACTCTTATCTCTTATGCCAATAGTTATCTTC
>CAZMQY010000179.1:0-7639 GCA_964568335.1 uncultured Clostridium sp. | reverse complement strand
TCTAATCCGCTGTAAATCAAAAACGCCGCAAGCTTTTATTGCTTGCGACGCTTAAATGAAAACTACACCTTCATAAACTATTGCTTTCAATATTTATTACCTGCCTTTAATTTAAGGAGCAGCCCTATGGAGCTGCTCCTTTCATCTATTGTTATATACCTTTATTTTGTCTTGATTTTTCATTTAATTTTTTTGCTTCCTGTAAATCACTTTCGGTTGAACTAGTTAAGTTTGAAGCGCCTGCTATATTAGAGAAAGAAGGGGCGCTGCCCATTGCACTTTGAGAATTTAATTCTCTAGCTTCTTGAAGGTTGGAACTATTATAGTCAGTAGTGCTAGCAGAACTTGTCATATTACCTTGTCTTGATTTTGCATTTAATTGTTTAGCTTCTTGAAGATCTTTTTCATTCATACTCATGAATTCATTCTCCTTTTGCTGATTAGATTTTTTTAATTGTAGATTAGTCATCTAACAATAATCCACAGTAGTATTTTATCCTTTTATCTTTAGCTTATGCTTTTAAATATTGGAAGAAAACATACCAAGAAAAGAGGGCATCAATTGACACCCTCCTTATTAAACATTAAAAATTCAATAAATGAACAATAATTTTCAAGGATGCACCAAATCAAAATTCCTGATTAGAGCATCCTTGGTTTTAATCATTTTACCTCGTAATGAAGTTCAACAAATTGATTAAATCTCCTCATACCCTTTAGCTTTAGTTCCAATTCAAAATCAATTTTTTTAAATAAAGGTATTCCATGGCCTATTAGTGTAGGTGATATTGTAATAATAAACTCGTCAACTAACCTTTCTTTAATAAAAGAATGCAGCAGATTGCCACCACCAACAAGCCATATGTTCCTTCCATCCTGTCTTTTGATTTTATTTGTAAATTCAACTACGTCTTCATTTATAAATTCTACATTTTCATTTTTACCGATTTTTGATTTAGAAAACACATAACACTTTTTATTCTTATAAGGAAAATTATCTTTTTCTTTTTCAGCAATCCAGTCATAAGTTCTTCTGCCCATTAGAATAGTATCAACTGTGATGTAGAATTCAGAATATCCGTTATCGCCCTCACCTTCAACTTTAAACAGCCATTCAAGTGAATCGTCTTCTGTCGCTATGTAACCATCTAAACTTGTTGCAATAAATAAAACTAACTTTCTTTCGCTGGACATCTGCACCCCTCCATCTTTATAAGACTTTATTTGATTTTACTAATTAATTTCTTCTTATTTCTTGTACTGCAAAGTAGTTGCCTTCAATGTCTGAGAAATTAAAAGTTATTGAATCGCCCATTTCCATAACTTCGCCTACATTTACTCCATTTTCCATAAGTCTGTTACGCATATCCCTTACATCATAACTAGAAAATAAAATAGACGGTGTACCCAAATTAAGTTCTGGTGACATTTTTTCAACAATACTTCTATCAAACAAAACAATACTGGTATCCGACATGTTGCTTGGAGTAAGTTCAACCGATAGAACCCCCGCTTCATGTATATCAGCTTTAATTTCTATAAAACCAATCTTTTCTATCCAAAAATCTGCTACTGCTCTAGGATCATTAACATAAATCATTACTTTTCCAAACTTACTAATCATCTTAATCCTCCTGCACATTATATAAATTTTATTCACTTCATATTAAGTTACAATTTGGTCTTGCTATTATATTCCACAATTTTCTTTCAAACCCTTCTAAAAATAGCATTGATATTAACTTCATCAATGCTATTTTACTGGCATTTATCCTCAATATTATTCTAACCTTCCAGTAAGAATTTATTATTAACGCAGATAATAATATTAATATGAATAAAAGGGGTGAGATAATGAGAAAGACTAATAAACCTATTGTAATGCTAATTATCTTAGTGTTAGGATTACAGCCGACATTTACTACAGTTGTTTCTGCTGCTGCATTATACCCATCAGATATACCATATCAGCCACCAAAACAATCAAGAGAAGAATTATATCAAGATATTTTTATATCATTGCTGTTACCATATATTCAGAATGAAGTTGATAAATACTACTCAAAGTATCTAATAGACACCCCAATAGTTGCTCCGTACTCAGTGTATGTATTGAATGCCGAAAGACCAGATGGCTATCGTTCATTCTTTTTTAGATTAAAACTTCAAGTTAATTCTTATATAGGGCCCCATAACGGTGTTGGGCTTGATTATATAACTGCTACAGTAGGAGGGACAGGAGATGTTAAAATTGAAAAATTTGAACATATAAAAAGTTATAAGTTACCTCCTAACTACGAAAGTATAATTAAGAAAGGTTATAAAAATCCAATTCCTTAAATAATTTAATTAAACATTGTTTTAAATTAAGGCTCTGTTAAAGAACTGTGTTGAAATTTTATTACAACATGTAGGGTTGGTTATAATAAACTATTCAAATGATTACGGAGGTCTTATTATGCCAAGTTTATGATAAATGGCTATTCCATAAGAAAATGTGTCAAGGAGATTGGAATAAGCATACCTACATCATTAATATGTATAAATATCACTTCATGGGAACTTTTTTTTAATGTTTCCGTATAAATTATGAAAGGAAGTGATGTATATTGAAGAAGAATATTATAATTGCTGTATCTCTTATACTATTGATTACTATTGGTGTTGTAGTATATGCCAATAATAAACCAAGTAATACTAATATCTACTATTCATCTGCTTATGATGAAAAGTCATTAAATGAGTATGGAATTATACTAAATTCAACGAATATTAGCCCTAGAGTTGATAAAAAACGAGTCACTAAAATTGCTGAAGATATGTTAAAACAATCCTCTGTAAAACCGAAAGGTACATATATCGAATATGGTTTGATAACAACTAATACTGTTACTATAAACGCTATATCAAAAGAAGCAATTGAGGCAAATCCTGCGTTTAAAGACAAGAAATCAGTATCTGATATACCTGTTTGGATAATCACATTCAAGGGACTTCTTCCAGATGATTATAAACAAGATACAAATACAAAAGGTAAACAACCTTTGGATATTAGTAGTACCGTAGTAGACGCAATGACAGGAGAAGTATTATTTGGCTTTGGAACTGGAAAGCAAAATTAAGGAAACTGCAATCAGTTTCCTTAAAAAATGTCCTATAATCAACACTATTCTTTAACAGAGCCTAAATTAAATATGATTAGGTTTTTGAGCAACAATAATAAATCTATGCTCTCTACTTTCAATAAAGCCTTTCTGCTCAATTAATAGCTGCAAATCACATAATTCTTTAAAACAACTATTAACAGAGAAATTAGGAAATTCCCATTCAATAATTTTTGCAAAATAAACTAATGCTCCCACATCAAAGAATTTTAACTTAGGGAAGTATTCATTTGACTTTAATATAGTAGCCCCTTTATTTTCCAACAGTGTTATACTGTTCTTTAAAGTATGATCACCACTTATAACTTCCTTAAAATCCTTTATTAAAAACCTTGATAATTCTTTATTGTTTAATCCACCAACCTGCTGCGTAATAAACAAACCATTAGGTTTTAATAATCGGTAAACTTCATTTATGTCAAAAGCCTCATGTCTATTTATTATTATATCAAACATTTCGCTTGCAAATGGTAAATCATTATCATCAAAAACTTGTCTAACATCAATTCCTAATGGTTTTAGTGTCTTTTGACAAAGTTCAAAATTAGGCGGATATGCTTCTGTAGCAAATGTATTGCAATAAGGGTGCTTGAGAGTCAGCAAATATTCTCCACCACCTGTCCCCATATCTAGCAATATAGAATCATCTTTTAAGTACTGCCGAACTATCTCATCATAGCTCCAAGGTAAAGGTTCTTCTGATATTCTGTTATTAATGTATGAGAAATCCCACCCCTTAAAACTATGCTGTTCTTCTGATAACCAGTATTCCTTTAATTTTATTTTTTTCATTCAATTACCCTCTTTTTATAATTTATATTGATGAAAAGCAGTGCAATTGACTGATAATAATTTATTAGTCTTCATTAAAGCTAAGTCCATCAACATTTTCAGCATTCTCTATAGAAATTGCACAGTCTCCAATTGCCTGAATCATGACATCTTCAGCATCCTCAATATCCACTGTTTGATTAGTTCCGCCGTTTATTGTAATTGTACCAGAGTTGATGGTAATATTATCAGCATTGATGTTTTCAAGACGTTCAACCTTCTCAAGTATAGTTTTTAGCATGTCCATAATTTCTTTAGTACTCTCCATATTTCTTACCCCTTTCTAATGTGCCATAATAGAAAATGAATATTCTTTTATATAAGTGATGCATTAAGGAAGTTTATATTAAATTACAATTATTTACTTATTCCATTATAAACATATAACTGTATAATTTCAAATATTTAACATATCCATATATAGCTTACTTCTAATATCTAATGAATAGAATAATATTTAAGAATACAATCATTAAAGTACACCATAAAATTGTTTTAAATCTTTTTTTCTTTTTATAATCATTTTTATATTCTTCATAATAAAAGTATAATGTTAATAATGAAAACATAGTGGTAAGTATTATTATTATCTTATTATTCATATAACCTACTCCTTATAATATCGATATTTTTCTAAAGTCACATCAGAAAATATAAGCAGCCTTACTTCGCTTAAATCTACTAGTACGTTCTTTAAGAATATTGAGCAACAATTAAAAACATGCAGAAAGAATTTAACGAACTAAAGTATACATTTATAAGTTCTAGGTCTACCTTTAATCTCAAAACCTGCACTCAAAACTATATTTAATTCATCAGTGCTGTCTTCGTCAACAAAATATAAAAGTTCCTTTATGGCTTTGAAATCATTATATAACTGCATTATCATTTCATTAATTAAAGCCCTTTCAATACCCGTATTTTTATATTCCTCATCAACAAATAAGCCAAAAACTTCTGCTATGTCCTTGCCCTTGCCAATCTTAACAAAAATGCTTCCACGAATAGCGTCGTCTTTCCTAAAAACCAATACTCGAAAGCGCTCCATATCCTTCAGCAAATTTTTGCTATTATAATACATTTCTAAAGGAATAGCATATCTGTCATGAAATATAGCATATTCTTCAAAATTACTCTTAGAAACTCTTTCAACACAATCATGTTTTTGTTTTATATGCGATTCTAAATTATATAATCTGGTATCAATATGAGCTTCGATACACTCAATATTCTTTTTCTTAAAATATCCACTTGCATTTTTATTAGTAAAGGGCACAGGTATAAATAAACCATATCCAGGTAATTGACCACTTATATAACCAATAATTTCGTCTGCAATTTGGTCATAATCTCCTCTTATTAAAAATTGTGTTGTTTGTGCATATTTTTCATCACAATCCCAATGATAAATACAAACCCCACACAATACATTTTCATGATAGCACGCTATTATATTCTCACTATCTGCGTGGATAGCACTTTCAATACACTGTTTTATTTCTGTCATTGATTTCTTTCTTGGGTAACCAGCATACAAATCGTTCTGACTTAATTCCCATACAAAATCAATTACTTCTTCAAGGCTATAAATTTTTTTTATCATTGTTTACACCTCATTTATCGTTAACATGTTAAATTTATGTTTAGCTTTTTGTATTTAATCCGTAATTTTATACAATTCCATTTTACCATTATATTCTATAATTTTCTTTCAAATCCTTCCAAAAAAATCTGACGGATTTTCTTTCCTCAAATATTTTTGAATTATAATATATGAATAAAGCAACATATTATTGCTTCACTATAAGCAAGATATCATTCAACTGACATTAGAATTTACTGGACTGGAAGTAACTTACATGGTTATTGCTGTTTATTTATGTATTTAATATAATTTTAAATAGGAAGTGCTTCTTACTTAAATTAGAAGGAGTGATTAAATGGCTATAAACCCAAGTAAAGTAGGAGAACAGATTTCCACTTTGAGAAAAATAAAGAAATTAACACAAAATGACCTTGGTGAAAGATTAAATGTTTCTTTTCAGGCAGTGTCTAAATGGGAGCGTGGAGAAACATTACCCGATACATCAATTTTAGTCGACCTTGCCAATGTTCTTGAAACCACTGTTGATAATATTCTAAATGGTGGTGAAAAAACCATGAATTATAAAGGAAAAATTACAGTTTCAGACATAAATGAGGGTATAAATTGTCTTGAAAGAGTGGGATTTTTAATTGGGAAGGATAACATTATTTATCGACATGCTATAAATGGAATTAATGAAAAGATGAACATGGATATAGAAGAATGTTTCGCTGATGATTATAAACGTGAGTGTGTAGTAGCGGAAGCAATTATACAAAACTTAAAAGCAGGTGCTTATATAGATATTTCAGATGTTAAAAACAATTTAAAATACGAGCATTTTTCAAATATTATAATCCAATATGCTTCAAGATATGGCATAAAATAAATTTATTTCGGGTCTGGAGTTTTTAAGCTCCAGACCTAAATTTTTCAGGTGTTGTTTATCCATTACATTGATTAAGAACAAAGGAAGTGTTAGCAACATTTAACACAGGGCTGCTATAGTCTCTAAAAGGAGAATTTCTTATGGCCTTTATCTGGAAAGCATCATTGCCATTAGGCTGGTTGTCTCTTATTTCTAGTACAAAGGTTCCTGTGCCAGTACCATCAGTATCGGTAATATTAGCATCTCCAGATATTACTATGCTATCAGTGTCGCAAATAATTTCAAAGGAAGATGGTATACCAACAATATTGATAGAATTTTGCGCTTGCAATGCAACCTCACTAAAGCTTATAACACTATCTTCAATAAAACCGCAATTAGAACACACATTAGCAATTAGACTAAATATGCTGTTACCCTGTATTATAGTAGCTGCTCCTAATACACCACATAATCCTGTGCAAGGTCTTTTTGTTGTAGTTGTAGATGTGCTAGTTGTACTTGTAGTAGTGGCTGTTGTGGTGGTTGTAGTGCTTGTCCTAGAAACTGTGGTTGTTGTACTTGTACTTGATACTGTGGTTGTTGTAGTGGTTGATGCTGTAGTGGTTGTGGTGGTTGATGCTGTTGTTGTGGTGGTTGATGCTGTTGTTGTTGTGGTAGTCGATGCTGTAGTGGTTGTGGTAGTCGATGCTGTAGTGGTTGTAGTGGTCGATGCTGTAGTGGTTGTGGTGGTGGTGCTTGAGGTGCTTAAGAAATCAAGAATATCCTCCAATTGAAACTCTAGTATAATCTCCTTCTTAATTATTGTCTTTAGTACTCTTTCAACGGCCTTATCAATTCTCTCAAGTTCATCGATACTTGGGTTTTTTACAGTTTGTCCAGGTAAAATACCTAAAACAGAGTTAATTTTATTAGCTTCAGCTTCAATTAAGTCAGCTAGGCTTAACTGTTCAGCTGCTATAGCAGCAAGAAGCAGGTTAAATATTTCATCTGTACTTGGGATTTGCTGTAGATTTAGATTATCGTTGTTTGGAAAAAGCATTATATCACCTCATTATTATTTTTTGAGTAAGCTTGTACCAATATTATTGATACCTTTCTCCATATATAGATATGAAAGAGTGTCAATTTGGTGAATACCTTAAAATAAAGTTATGTTTTAAAATAGTG
>CAZMQY010000178.1:0-7695 GCA_964568335.1 uncultured Clostridium sp. | reverse complement strand
TAATTTGTATCGAAACAATCAGCTTATAAAATATTTTTATTCTCTCTAACACTGTTTACATAAAAATACATAGTTTAAGTTAGATTATTATTAAATCAAAACCATCATATCCTACCTAATTATTTTTTTGCTTGTTTAATATTACCCATTTATATGTTTAGCCATATAACCATATAACCATATAGCCAGTTAACCATTTAACCATTTATAGGAATATAAGGAGCTAGATGGTAAGTAATTATTGTACCTTAATTACAAACATAATAAAAAACGAGGATATCAATGCAGCCTAACCTGCAAATATCCTCGTTTTTTTATTGCTCTTAATCTTCAAACTTAAAGTTCTTAAATTTATCCTTTAATAAGTCCCCTAAAGTCATGCCTTCGGACTTATCACCTAAGAAATCCTTAATTTCTTCTCTATCTTGAGTATTCTTAGCTTCATTTATGCTAAGGCTGAGTTTTTGATTCTTGGAATCTATCTCAAGAATTTTAACCTTAACCTTATCTCCTGCATTTAACACGGCAGACACTTTAGTAACTCTTTCTTCAGCTATTTGGGATATATGAACAAGTCCCTCTACTCCTTCTGCTATTTCAACAAAGGCTCCAAAGTCTGTAGTTCTAACAACTGTTCCTTCTACTATATCATTCACCTTAAAATTAGCAGCAGCACTGTTCCATGGGTTTTGAGAAACTTCCTTTAGACCTAAGGATATTCTTCCTTTAGCCTTGTCAAAGTCTATTACATAAACTTCAACCTTGTCTCCTACTGAAACAACCTCTGATGGGTCTATAACTCTCTTCCAGGAAAGTTCTTGATTATGTATAAGTCCATCTACTCCGCCAAGGTCAATAAAAGCCCCGAACTTAGCAAGTCTAGTAACTGTACCGGTTCTTCTTTCTCCTTTTGTAAGGGATGCCCAAACCTGATCCTTTTTCACTTCAGCTTCAGCTTTTTCTACTTCCTTTCTTGAAAGCACAACCTTTTTCTTATCCTTGTCAAATTCAATAACTATAACTTTAAGAGTCTTTCCAACAAAGTCTTTTAAGTCTTCAACATATTTAATAGAAAGCTGTGAAGCTGGTATAAAGGCTCTTACCCCTTTAACATTAGCAGTAACTCCACCTTTTACAACTTCATTAACCTTAACCTCAAGAGGCTTTCCTTCCTTTATGGATTCTTCAAACTCATCCCAAACCTTATGCTCTTCAGCCTTAACCTTTGAAAGAGCTACATTTCCTTCTCCATCGTTAACCTCAAGTATGTAAACATAAAGCTCATCTCCGGACTTTACTTCTTCCTTTAAGTTAACCATTGGGTCATGAGAAAACTCTTCTCTTGAAATAACTCCATCAGACATGTAACCTATATTAACAAATACTGAATCCTTTGAGACTGAAATTACAGTACCCTTAACTACATCTCCGCTGTGTATTGTTTTAATTCCTCCATTTAAGGAATCCATCAAATCCTGCATTGAACCTTCTTCAAAATTACTCATGTTATCTCTCCTTTAGTCTATAAATATTTTCTTAACATATCCTCTGATATTTCTTTAGCTTTACAAATATCAGAATAAAAGCTCCCGCTTCTTCTTATTTTTCTTTCAAGTGTTTCATAATTCATTTCAATAAGTCCAAAGCGTGGAGTTAAGCCCTCAACCCACTCAAAGTTGTCCATCAGAGACCAATAATAATATCTTTGTACATCTACCCCTTCTTCAATAAGCTTTCTAACTTGATAAAGGTGGTCATAGATATATTGTGCTCTAAAAGCATCCTTACTATCACAGGTTCCATTTTCCGTTATGTAAATAGGAGCCTTAAATCTAGTATAATACTTTTTACAGAGTCTATATAAGCCTTCAGGATATATCTCCCAGCCTAAATCGTTTATAGCTGCACCTTCCTTAACCTCAAGCTTTCCAAATAAGCTTAAAGGGTTAGAGGAAAGAGAAATTATATCTCTAGTATAATAATTAATTCCAAAAAAATCAAAATATTTTCCTTTTCCTAAAGGGTACCCCGTACCAAGCGGCAAAACCAGCTTTCCTTCAGTCATTCCGGCAATAAAAAGCTCTTGAATTAAATAGTCATATATGCCGCAGACTCTTTTTTCAAGAAAGCCGCCATGCTTTGGATCGAATACTCTTAAATGATTAGCTACCCCAACCTTGGTATCCTTAAAACCTAGTCTTTCTCTTATGCTGTGTATTTTTAGATAAGCTTTTATATGAGCAAGAATCATATTCTTTGCTCCCTTAAGATATTCCGAAAGATTATTTCTTCCAGGAGGCCATATACCGAATAAATATCCTTGCGTCAAATATACATTGGGCTCATTTATAGTTATAAAGTCACTTGCCAAATCACCTAGCTGCATCACAACATATTCGGTATAGCGCTCAAAATAGTCTACTATCTTAGGATTTATCCAAGCTCCTTCTTCCTCAAGCCACAAGGGATTTGAAAAGTGATGAAGAGTAACCAATGGAATTATTCCCGCTTCATTAAGCTTCTTAAGCTCCTGTCTGTAATGTTCCACAGCTTCAGAATTAAATTCTCCCTTATTAGGCTCTATTCTGCTCCACTCAATGCTCAACCTGTAAGTATCATTATTTAGCTTCTTTATTAAAGCTATGTCCTCATCTACTCTATTCCAATGGTCATTAGCTGTTATGCAGTGTGTGCCATCTTTAATATGCCCTTCCTCCGCCCATTTGTACCAGCTGTTATTTTTATCTCCACCTTCTATCTGTAAAGAAGCTGTAGCTGTTCCAAGCAAAAAATTCTTTGGCAGCTTAAAAGCTTCCATAGAAATCACTCCTCCATTGTTAGTTGAAAACCTTTCCCTAATAAAACCATTTTACCACAAACATAATAAATGTAATATGCTAACTTAAGAATATTGCAGCTCGTAAAGCTTTTTATATATTCCGTTTCTTTCTAGAAGCTCCTGATGCTTTCCTATCTCTCTTATTCTTCCCTTATGAATTACTATTATCTTATCCGCATCCACTATGGTAGAAAGCCTATGAGCAATAACTAAGGTTGTTCTGCTTACGGAATTTTCAGCTAAGGCCTTTTGAATTATTCTTTCGTTTTCTGTGTCAATGTTTGCTGTTGCCTCATCTAGTACAAGTATGGATGGGTTAAAGGCTATGGCACGGGCAAAGGCTAAAAGCTGTCTTTGTCCTGAGGAAAGTGTGCATCCTCTTTCCTTAACCTCTTCATCAAATTTGTTTGGAAGCTTATTAATAAAATCACTGGCATTTGAATAGTTAGCAGCTTGAACCACTTCCTCTAAAGAAATATTCTTATTGCTTAAACTAATGTTTGATTTAATGTCTCCGGAAAACAAGAAAACATCCTGCATTACAACAGCAATAAAACTTCTTAAGGTTCTAAGGCTTATATCTCTTATATCAATACCATCGA
Source organism: uncultured Clostridium sp. (assembly GCA_964568335.1). Lineage (GTDB taxonomy): Bacteria > Bacillota > Clostridia > Clostridiales > Clostridiaceae > Clostridium_AT. The sequence goes on along the minus strand of CAZMQY010000178.1, from coordinate 4,254 downwards.
TTGTTATCTGTCCCTTTTGAATATCGTAAAATCTTCCTATAAGGCTTATTATTGTGGATTTGCCTGAGCCGGTAGCTCCAACAAAGGCAGCGGTCTCGCCCTGTTTTATTTCAAAGCTTACATCCTTAAGCACCCATTCCTGGCCAGTGTAAGAAAACCAAACATTTTTAAATTCAATGTCCCCTTTAAGCTCCTCTATATGGATGCCCTTGTCCAGGTATTCTACGCCTTCGTTGTTATCCAGCATTTCAAATATTCTTTCAGCGGAAACCATACCTGACTGTATTGTATTATAGTTATCCGCCAAGTCCTTAATTGGGTCAAAAAACTTCTTAACATAGTTTATAAAGGCATATAGAACACCTATTTCCAAAACTCCATCTAATACCCCTCTAGTACAGTACCAAATAAGAATTGATATGCTCAGGCTATTTATTAGCTCTGCTCCTGGTCTAAATAAGGCATTAAGCACAACTTCGAATATACTGGCCTCATTATAATCCCCATTTAGTTTTTTGAACTCTAAATACTTTTCTTTTTGTCTATTAAAAATTTGTACAAGCTTCATGCCTGAAATATTCTCCGCAAGGAAACCATTTATTTGAGCAATAAGCCCTCTAACCCTTTTAAAGTTCCATCTTGCTTTTTTGTTATAGAAATAAGTTACTACAACTATTATTGGCACAATAGTAAAGCTTATAAATGCCAGCTTGTAATTCATCTGAATCATAACAATAACAATGCCTATTATCATAAATAAATCCTTGAATAAGGAAACTATAACCCCGGAGTAAAGCTCGCTTAAAGCCTCCACATCATTAGTTGCTCTTGTCATAATTCTCCCTGAGGAGTTTTTATCAAAAAAACTTGAGGGCATATGCTGAATGTGAGAAAAAAGCTCTATCCTTATATAGTGAATTACCTTTTGACCAATCAAATTTAATAAATAAACCTGACAGTAGTTAAATATAGCTCCTCCCATAACGGCAACCAAATACAATATACCCATTAGTTCAAGTCTAATATTAGTATTTCCTTTTATTAGGTACTCATCTATAACTATCTTGGTGATATATGGGCTGATAAGCTCTGAAGCATTTACAAGCAGTGCAAAAATCAAGCTGATAGTTAAGGTAGGAATATGAGGCTTAAGGTAGCTTAAAATTCTTAAGAAATTGCTCTTTTTCATCCTATCAGCTCCTCCAAAGTTTTCATTTTACTTTCTGCAGTTTGTGCGCAGTAAAGCTTGTAGTATTCCCCTCTTTTTTCTAATAGCTCCTCATGATTTCCTCTTTCTACAATCCTGCCTTTATCCATAACTATTATCTCATCTGCATATCTTATGGTTGAAATTCTATGTGCTATTATAATTCCTGTTCTCCCCTGCAATATGGATTTTATGTTTGAAAGTATTTCCTCTTCAGTTCTTGTATCAACTGCTGAAAGACTATCATCCATTACTAAAATTGACGGATCCTTTATTACTGCCCTGGCAATAGAAATTCTCTGCTTCTGTCCGCCTGACAAGGTTATTCCCCTTTCCCCTACAACTGTGTCAAAGCCTTCGGGAAACTCTACAATATTTTCGTAAACGCTGGATATTTTAGAGGCTTCCTCTACTTCTTCATCAGAGTAGCTTTTGTCGAAGAATTCTATATTGTCCTTGATGCTTGCGGAAAACAAAAAATTATCCTGGGGTACACAGCCAATATTATCTCTTAAGGTTGTTATAGGAATCTCAGTTATATCAATACCATCAATGAAAATATGACCCTTTTCTATTTTAAAAAGCCTAAGCAGAAGATTCACTATTGTAGTCTTCCCGCTGCCTGTTGTTCCAATAATTCCTAGAGTATTGCCTGCCTTTAAACTTATGCTTATATCCTTTAAAGCTCTTCTCTTTGCTCCTGGATAGGAGAAGCTCAAGTCTTTTATTTCAACCTGACCTTTAAGCTCTCTTCCTTCAAAGCTTATATTTTCTTCGATTATGTCTGTTTTAACCTCAAAAATTCCGTCCAGTCTCTTTATAGAAGCCAATGCCCTCTGCCATACCTCAACTAATCTTCCTATATGATTTATGGGATTAATCAAAATGCCAAGATAGGTATTAAAGGCAATGAAATCTCCAAGGGTTATTGTTCCAGCTTTCACAAGCTGGCTGCCTAAAATAAGACTTAAGGTAAAGCTAATTCCAAAGCTCACTTGAATAATTGGCTGCAGCGATGAGGAGAGTTTTGTATATTCCATCTGCATTTTCATCCTGTGACTGCTGGCTTTAGTTAACTTTTCAATTTCCTGTTCTTCCTGTACATAAGCCTTAACAACACGGATACCTGAGATGTTTTCTTGTATTTTTTCAGAAATGCTTGAGTAGCTTTCCTGAACCTTAACGAACTTTTCTCTCATCTTTTTTCTAAGTCTGATAACCATAAATACCGAAATAATAATTGGTGCTAGTGCAGATATTGTCAGAATTGGATTTATGGTCTCTACCATAACAACTAATGAAGCTAGGTTGATAATTATGCCGTCTATTAAAAATACAAGCCCAAAGGAAAAGGCTCTTCTTATTGCACCTAAATCATTTGTAGCATAAGCCATCAAATCCCCTGTTTTTTTGTTGTTATAAAATTTTGGAGGCAGGCTTTGAAGATGTAGAAAAAGCTTTTCTCTTAAAAAGCATTCCAAGTCTCTTGCTCTTCCCATTAAAAAATATCTGAACATAAACTTTAGTCCAAATAATACTGTTGCTATACCGAGCATGCCAGCTGATAGCCACAGTATTGTGCTGACACTTTGCGACTTATCCTTTAAACTGTCTGTAATATAGCCTAAAAGCTTTGGCAAGGTCAGCTGGAGCAGACTTGAAGAAACAAGTGCAATAATACCGACTGTATACTTTGATAGGTTATTTCTAAAAAATTCTTTGAATATCCATTTTTTAACCATTGTTAGCCCCCCTTTTTTGCATTTCCCCACATCTATTCTACACCTAAAAATTCAGCTTAACAATTTATTATACTAGTAAAAAATATTATGTATTCACATTTCAGGCTTCAGTAATTAAAGTAAAATTTTCCTTCATTAAATTTCAGAATAATGATAAAATAATATATATCATATAATGGAGGATTATTGCTATGAGTAATTTTAATGAAAATCTAGAAAAATATGCAGACCTTGCGGTTAGAATAGGAATAAACATTCAAGAAGGACAAACGCTTGTGATAAACGCACCTATTACAGCTGCTGAATTTGTTAGAGCAGCAGCCAAAAAAGCTTATGAAGCTGGTGCTAAAAATGTTCATGTAGAGTGGGCTGATGAGCAGCTTGCAAAGATTAAATACATGAATGCTCCAGATGTCGCTTTTACAGAGTATCCAATGTGGAGAGCTCAAGGACTTGAAGAAATGGCTAAGGCTGGTGCTGGCTTTTTAAGCATCTCAGGTTCAAACCCTGATTTGTTTAAAGAAGTAGACCCTGAAAGAATTTCCACAGCAAACAAGACCGCATCAAAGGCACTTGAAGGCTATAGAAACTATGTTATGGCTGACAAGGCTCCTTGGTGTGTTATTGCAGCACCTACTAAGGAGTGGGCTCAAAAGGTATTCCCAGACTTAAGTGAAGAAGAAAGCATGGAGAAGCTTTGGGAAAATATATTCAAGGCTACAAGAGTAGATATAGAAGATCCTGTTGCTGCTTGGAAAGAGCACACTGACAACTTAAACAAGAAGCTTGATTATTTAAACGGAAAAAGATTTAAAAAGCTTTATTACAAATCTGCTGTTACTGATTTATCCGTAGAGCTGCCTGAAAAGCATGTTTGGGCTGGCGGCGGCTCAACAGTTGAAAACAAAGATACATATTTTGTTGCTAACATGCCTACAGAAGAAGTTTTTACAATGCCTAAGAAGGATGGAGTTAACGGTACAGTTAAAAGCACAAAGCCACTAAACTACAGCGGCAACCTAATAGACAACTTTACACTTAAGTTTGAAAATGGAAAAATAGTGGACTTTTCTGCTGAGCAAGGCTATGAGACTCTTAAAAAATTAATTGAAACTGACGAAGGCTCACATTATCTTGGAGAAGTTGCCCTAGTTCCACATGATTCACCTATTTCAAATACTAATATAATTTTCTTTAACACTTTGTTTGATGAAAATGCTTCCTGTCACTTTGCTTTAGGAAAGGCTTATCCTACAAACCTTGAGGGTGGAGCTGAAATGAGCAAGGAGGAATTAGAGAAAAATG
>CAZMQY010000177.1:1854-7696 GCA_964568335.1 uncultured Clostridium sp. | reverse complement strand
AAAGGAGGTTAAAGGTCTAAATGACCTTTAACGAGCAATCAGCGAGCGGAGCGAGTAATCTTTGATTGCTCAGTGCTTGCGAATAAAAGGAGGAAATTAAAATGTTCGGCTATACTGAAGTCTCTGATGAAATGATGAGTTTAATAAAACCCTATATTAAAAAGAGCGAAAGCTGTAAGCTGTCAGGAGAAATAGAGTTAAACGGTAAAAAATATAGAGAAATCATATTTTCAAAGCGAAACATAAAATCCTTTAAGAATGAACAGGTGGGTTATTTATATATAGCTTCGGATAATTGTGTTGTATCATCTCAAAACATTCAAACGGAGCTCGCCAGATTAGCTAATTACTATGAGATATTTTTTAGCGGAGATAAGAGCATTGGTATTTTGGCAGCACTTCAAACAGAAGGGGTTTTGGAGAATGAAAGAAATGATAAAGAGTATGTGCTTAAGGGCTTGGAATTCTTGTCTCAGGAAGGCGTAAGTGATGCTTTAAGAGTTAAAGATGTAGTCAATAAACTGCCGGATTTGAGAGAAAAGAGCAATACAAAGATCAATGAGTTAGCTGCAAGAATTAATAAAATTAAAGAAGAAAATCAAACCTTTAACGACGAAGTACTAGAGAAGTTGTATCCATTATATGAAGATATACTTAAGCTTAATTTTGAAAAGGTTAAGTTTATAGGCATGCTATCGGATTGCTGTGATTTTGTAAAAGACCAGGCTGAAAAAATGAGAAAAAAGTGGAAGATTAGATTAAAGAGCAAGTTAGTAGGCCCATTATTAAGAGTCAGTGATGAAATTTCCTACTTTAGAAGAGTCATAAGAACCTATGAAAAGGTGCTTAATATGAATAGCTCTCAGTATATTAAGTTTTTAAACAACCTGAACAAAGAGAAAATAGAGAACAGAGCAAATATGGTTAGAATATAAAAAATGCTGGACTTTTGAAGTCCGGCATTTTTTATTCTACATTTATATAAACTGCATCCTCAGGCTTAACAACCTTAATATATTCAACCTTTGGGTCCTCAGTGCCTTGTACATACAGACCTGCAGCTTTTAATTTTTCAATGTATTCTACAATTTCTAATGATATTTTTTCACCAGGGCAAAGCACTGGTATTCCAGGAGGATAAGCAAGAAGGAATTCACCGCTTATCATGCCTATGCTCTCCTTTAATGCAACTGAAGTTTTAATGCTGTTAAAGGCTTCTCTTGGTCTTTGAACTTGCTCAGGAATATCTGGAATATCGATAAAGTCTGATTTTCTATCTCCTTTGCCGTAGTATTCGCTGCTTATTTCTCTTAAAGCCTCAAGCACTTTTTCTATATTTTCTTTAGTATCTCCAAAGGAACCCACTGCTAAAACATTATAAAGATCTGAAAGCTCCATTTGAATATGATATTTATTGGATAAAATCATGTCCAAGTCATAGCCAGTAAGACCTAGGTCTCTGCAGGTTATAGTTATTTTAGTAGGGTCGCAGGCATGAGCGCCTGGAACGCCTAAAATTTCTTCTCCAAAGCAATAGAAGCCGGGTATTTTGTTTATTTCACTTCTAGCGTAGTTAGATAGTTTTATAGTGTCATCTAAAAGTTCCTTGCCATGTAAAGCAATTTGTCTTCTTGCACAATCTAAAGAGGCCATTAATATATAAGAAGGTGATGTAGTCTGCAGCAGATTTAAAATTTGCTGTACCCTTTGCTTATCGATTCTCTTTGAATTAACATGAAGTAGTGAACATTGAGTAAGAGCTCCTATTATCTTGTGGGTACTTTGTGCACAAATATCAGCTCCTGCTTCTATAGCTGACATAGGAAGTTTTTCATTAAAGCCAAGGTGAGGACCGTGAGCTTCATCCACAATAAGCGGAATGTCATAGCTGTGTACGATTTCAACAATCCTTTTAATATCAGTAGAAACTCCATAATAAGTAGGATTAATAATTAAAACAGCCTTTGCATCCGGATGCTGACTTAAGGTTTCTTCCACAGTCTCAGGAGCAACGCCGTGGGCGATACCTACATTTTTATCAAGTTCAGGCTGCATGTAAACTGGTACAGCGCCGCTTAAAATGATTCCCGCTGTAACTGATTTATGCACATTTCTAGGAATTATTATTTTATCACCATCGCTAACCACAGACATTATCATAGCTTGAATTGCACCAGAAGTTCCATGTATTGAAAAAAAGGAAGCCTCACAGCCATATGCATCTGCAGCTAGTTCCTGAGCTTTTTTTATAGGTCCAGTAGGATGATGTAGACTGTCCACCAGTTTAAAAACTGTAACGTCAATTTTAAATGGGTTTTCGCCTATAAAGTTCTTATATTCTTCATCCATGCCATAGCCCTTCTTATGCCCAGGCACATGAAACGGAATTGTTTCCCTATTAACATACTCCCTTAGAGCATCAAAAAGCGGAGTCTGATTTTGATCTAATTTATACACCTTTTAACAGCACCTTCTTTCTTATTTAATGTCCACAAAGCTTTGAAATATCAAAGGTTTATCCGTACTTGCTTAAAACACTATCATTATAAGATATATGATTTTTAAATGCAATATGTAATAGGAAAATTTTGTTTTTTACTTCTTATTAATAGTATTCTCAGAAAATCGATGTATATAAATTTAAATAATGTTAATAATAGAAAAAGTAGGAGGGATAATTATGGAAATTTTGAATGCTGCATCAAGAATAAAAAGAACTGCTCATGAGGCTAAAAAGGAAAGAAGAAATGGCAAGGTGCCAGGTATTCTTTATGGAAAAAATATTGCTAATATGTTATTTGAAATTGGTGAAATAGAACTCACTCAAGAGTTATCAAGAACTGGAGAGCATGGTATTGTTAATATTAATATTGATGGTGACGAGCATATGGCGCTTATAAAGGAAGTACAAAGAGACCCTGTTCATCGAAAGTGCATTCACATAGATTTAGAAGCATTGACAAATGATACTGTGGTTACCACAGATGTTCCTTTATTTTTTGTTGGTGAAGATATGGTTCGTCGAAATGGTGGAATTCTTCAAAAGGAAAGAAATAAGGTTAAAGTTCAATGCAAGGGTGGAAATATTCCAAAATCAATTAATGTAGATGTTTCAGGCTTAAGCTTCGGAGATACATGCAGATTAGCTGATATAGAATTTTCAAAGGAAATAAGCATCTTGGACGATAGAAATACTGTCATAGCAGCAGTAACAGATGGAAATACAGATAATATGGCGGAGGCTACTCCGCAGGTAGAAGGAAGCTCAAGATTGTCAGGAGAATAGTGGGGTATAACCACTATTTTTCTGACAATTTTTCATATAAATCTATATCTATATATGAAGCAGTAAAATTCTTACATTGTGCCGAGCAAAATATCCAATCTTCAAGGATTTTTGTGTGAGCAGAATGAAAAGGATTTTTGCTTTATATATATTGTTTTATAAAAATGTGTTTTATTTCTCCAATTTTATAGTATAATAAAAATGTTTAGCACTTTAAGATTGGGAGGAGAATTATGAATTTTAGAGAGAAATATGATTTATGGGTTAATTCTAGTATAGTTGATGAGCAAACTAAAGAGGAACTTAGAAATATAGAGGATGATAATGAATTAGAGGATAGATTTTACAAGGATTTAGAATTTGGAACAGGTGGACTAAGAGGGATCATTGGAGCTGGCAGCAATAGAATGAACATATATACTGTTGGCAAAGCTACTCAAGGCTTAGCCGAATATGTTTTGAATACATATAAGGAAGAGTGTTCTGTAAGTATAGCTCATGATTCAAGAAATATGTCAAAGGAGTTTGCAGAAACCGCAGCACTAGTATTTTGCGCTAATGGCATAAAGGTTAATCTGTTTGAATCTTTAAGACCTACTCCAATGCTTTCATATACCGTAAGGCATTTGAAGTCAAAAGCTGGTATTGTTATTACTGCTTCACATAATCCGAAGCAATATAATGGATATAAGGTTTATGGAGAGGACGGTGGACAGGTTACAGATAAAGCAGCTGCTGAAACCTTATCCTATATTACTAGTATAGATGATTTTTCAAAAATAAAAAAAATAAGTATTGAAGAAGCTGTTAATAAGGGACTTTTAAATATTATAGGTGAACAAGTAGACAGAACCTACATAGACAGAGTTAAGTCCTTGACTATCAGAGAAAAATTAGTAAAAGAACATGCTAAGGATTTAAAAATAATATATACTCCTATCCATGGCTCTGGAAATATGCCAATAAGACGTGTGCTTAGAGAATTAGGCTATGAGAATGTATTCGTGGTTAAAGAGCAGGAGCAGCCTAATGGAAATTTCCCCACTGCTCCGTATCCTAATCCGGAGGAGCCGAAGGTATTTAGCCTGGCACTTGATATGGCTAAGGAAGTACAGCCAGATATTATTTTTGGAACCGACCCTGACTGTGATAGAATAGGAGTTGTAGTAAAGGACAATAATGGTGAGTATAAGGTGCTTTCTGGAAATCAAACAGGGGTACTTCTAACTGATTATATACTTTCATCCCTAAAGGAAACAAATAAGCTTCCTAAAAATGGTGCAGTGATAAAGACTATAGTTACAACTGAAATGGCCGCTGATGTGGCTAAGACTTACAATGTTGAGCTTATAGATGTTTTGACTGGCTTTAAGTATATAGGAGAAAAGATTAAGGAATTTGAGGAAACAGATTCAAATACCTATCTCTTCGGCTTTGAAGAAAGCTATGGATACTTGGCTGGAGACTTTGTAAGGGATAAGGATGCAGTAATAGCTGCCACTTTAATTACAGAAATGTCGTTGTATTATAAGACTAAAGGCATGAGTCTGTATGATGCTCTTATAGAGCTTTATAAAAGATATGGTTTCTACAAAGAGAGCTTAATTTCTATTGAGCTTCAAGGCAAAGAAGGTCAAGAAAAAATAGCTAGAGCGTTGGAATATCTTAGACATTCAATGAAGTCAACTGTTAATGAAGTTAAAATAGTTAAGAAGATGGATTATAAGCTTAGCATTGAGAAGGATGTAATCAACATTGATGAAAAGATAATAAAGCTTCCAAAGTCAAATGTATTGAAATTTGTGCTTGAAGATGGCTCTTGGTTTGTGGTAAGACCATCAGGAACTGAGCCAAAGATGAAGATATATCTATCATGTATAGGAAATAACTTGCAGCATGCAGAAGAAAAGATGGAACAGTTTAAGAAAAATATTATGGACATTGTTGAAACTGCTTGTAATTGTTAGCGAAAGAGAGTGAGGTTACTCACTCTTTTAATACGTAAATAACCGAGTTATAAGGACTGAGAATCTTTATATACTTATTAGAAATCAGGAGGATATTGTGGAAGGAAAGAATTTTTTTTCTGAAAGATTAGAAAGTGTATTGTTTTTAGATATAAGAAAAGAAAAATTAAGGGCATTATTTAATGTATCGCTTGATGAAAATATATCTATGCCGCTAAAATCTACAAAACTGATTGAAAAGATTAAAAGCGGAGAAACATTAGAGGAAATCCCAATTACTTTTTTCATAGAAGGAATGTTTTATGTAATTGGTGTTGATGAAAAATTTAAATATAATGCCAATTATAAAGAAATTCTTTTATCAGTACCCAATGCTGTTTCTCTTGTAAAAGGATTAATATTCAACGAGGTAAAGCAGGAACATTACGAGGATGCCTATATATTTTTAAAAGGTTTAGTGCAGCTCGAAGAAAATTCACAAAATTTTGACAGACTTCTATCTCTTGCAGAAGTTATTCGAGCAAAGTATAAAAGTTTTAAGCAGGAAGAACTTTTAATAATTGGAAAAGCCAAGACTATTGATGATTAT
>CAZMQY010000177.1:0-1844 GCA_964568335.1 uncultured Clostridium sp. | reverse complement strand
AAACACCATATTTATATGAGGCTATAATAAAAAGAGAGGATGGAGATTTTGATTCAGCTTTATTCTCCATAAATACCTATATATCAAAAGGCGGGCAAAAAACACCTGAAGTTTTAGAGTTTATCAGTTCACTAAAAAGCATAGTAAACTTTGAAAGAGGAAAAGAACTGCTATATGAAGATGCAGATGCTGCTTTAAAGCTGTTAATTCCCTTAATAGAGGAGTATGGAGACAATGCTTCTCTTTATTATCACATTGCTGTAGGCTACAGAATATTAGATAATTATGAAAAGGCAATATACTACCTAAATGAGGCATTAGCTATTGATGATGCACTAGTAGAAGTTGTTAATGAGCTTGGAATAAATTATGCCTCTATGGGGGATTTTGACAAAGCTATTCAATATTTAAGAAAAGCCTTTGAAGCAACAAAATCTATTGAGATATGCACTAATTTGATTATGTGCTATTTGAATTCAGGGTATATGCAGCAGGCTAAAAACCATTTAGATATCGCCAAAAAGCTGAATGATAAGGATGAGATTGTAATAGAATTAGATTCCATAATAAATAAAAAGTAAAAAGATGTACTCCTGTTCGGGAGTACATCTTTTTACTTTTTATTTATATTAAGGCTTTATATCTTCGTAAATATATTTGTGAATTTGGTCTGCTGTAGTTTTAATGTCAAATACCAAGTACCAAACACCTTTTATAGTTTCACCCTTACCTTGGTTATCCAGAGGAAATCTTGCTTGGTCTAAAGTTTTAGTACCTGAAGTTAGAACGCTGGTTCCCATTGAAATCAAATCTAGTTTGTCTATGCTTGTCTCAGTATAAGGAAATATTGTAGACACTATTGAAGGATATTTGGCTACTCCACCTTCTTGAATCTTATTAAACAATGCAGTTAATACTGTTCTTTGTCTTTCAGTTCTTTCAAAATCTCCACCTGCTGTGTATCTAATTCTAGTATATGCTACTGCCTGTATACCATTTAATTTTTGAAGACCTGTCTTAGTTAACAGGGGAGGAGTAACTTTTTCTATATTTGCAGTTTCTGTAATATATGAGTTTAAAAATGGCAACTCTTCTTTTGTTACATTAATTTGAATTCCACCTAGAGAATTAATTATTTTTTCTAAGCTGAAAAAGTCTACGGTAACATAATCTTTAATATTAAGTTTAAAGTTCTCATTCAGAGTTCTTATGGCTAATTGGGCTCCGCCATATGCATAGGCGTGAGTTATCTTTGTTTTCCCATGACCTGGAACATCTACATAGCTGTCTCTCATAATTGAAGAAATTTTAATCTTTTTATGCTTTTTATCTATTGTGGCAATCATTAAAGAGTCTGAACGGCTAGCTTCATTTTGCGACCTTCTGTCAACACCAAACAGTGCTATGTTAATAATCTGATTATTTGGGTCTTCTTGTGCTATTTTTTTCTGGGTTTCATCACTTATTCCGAGTTCTTTATTATCTGTAGTTAGCTTAGTATTCTTCATCTTAGACAATTCGTGATAAAAGCTTCCAGCAGATGCTGAAACAACTGCAAGCAAAACAAATACTATCGATAATATAATATATTTCTTACGTTTGCTTTTCTTATGCTTGTTTTTACTTCGTCTGCTTTTTTTATTCTCCATACCATAACCTTCTTTCATAAAAATCCTTTAATTAACCATACCATTATACTACAGTTTCACTAGAAGGAAAATGGTATTACGGATATCTATAATAATAGAATGTGGTGTTATAGGAAGAATAGATAATATAATTGTAATTATTAGTATTTTGATTTATAATTATGTTGAAAATGTTGGAAGGGAGAACTGTATATG
>CAZMQY010000176.1:0-7699 GCA_964568335.1 uncultured Clostridium sp. | reverse complement strand
AATACGCTAGGTTTAGCAATTTTAAGACAGACCCTTCAGTTTCTCCTGTAACCTTTTTAGGCTATCTACATAGTATATACCGGGGGCTAGTCCACAATTTGCTATCAAATTTAATATGGTTTTTTACTCGCGGCTTAATATTATGGTTCTGTTTAATAATGATGTTGACTTAAGCATGTTCTTTGATATCGTAGAAAACATTTGAGCGAACATCAATAAGTCTTAGTCTTATATGTGCAGCGAAGGTTTTCCTAGATATTAAAGAACATGCTTAATTTCAACACTATATTTAACATTTATAGATTAATTATAAAAAGTGAGGGTGCAAAAATGAAATGATTATTACAAGAACTCCTTTTAGAATAAGCTTTGCCGGTGGGGGTACGGATCTTCCTAGTTACTATAAAACCAGATACGGAGCGGTAGTCAATGCAACCATCGACAAGTATATGTATATAACTATTAACAAGCGCTTTGATGACAGCATTAGAGTCAGCTATTCAAGAACTGAGATTGTAGATAGTGTTGATGACCTGAAACATGATATTGTAAAAGCCGCCTTAAAAATGGTAGGTATTTCAAAGGGTATTGAGATAACCTCCATTTCAGATATACCGGCAGGCACAGGGCTTGGGTCATCCAGCAGCTTCACTGTTGGACTTCTCAATGCTCTTTATATGTATATTGGCAAGCAGTGTTCAGCACATGAGCTTGCACAAAGGGCATGCTATTTGGAAATGGACGTGCTTAAGCATCCAATTGGCAAACAAGATCAATTTGCTGCTGCCTATGGCGGAATGAATTACTTCAAATTTAATGCAGATGGCAGTGTGAACTACAAACCCATTAATTTAACTTCAAAGGATTTAGAAGCTATGAGCAGCAAGCTTTCCATGTGGTACACGGGAATCAGCAGAAGCGCAGATACTATTCTAGCCCAGCAAAATACTGATACTTTAAAAAAGCTTGATGTACTTGATTTTATGAGGAGTCAGGCTGACAGTCTGGCAGAGGACTTGAATAAGAACGGTTTTTCCGAATCCTTTGCAAAAGTACTTCATGAAGGCTGGATGAAGAAAAAATCAATAACAGAGTCAATCAGTAACAGCAGTATTGACGATTTGTATCAGCTTGCTCTTGCAAAGGGAGCCAAAGGTGGAAAAATCTTAGGGGCTGGCGGCGGCGGATTTCTTCTTTTGTACTGTGACGCTGAAAAACAGGATGATTTAAAAGCTGCTCTCGGATTAACCAGCATGCCTGTTAAAATCACTTGTCATGGCAGTAGAGTTGTTTATTTTTCAGAGTGTTAAGCATATATAGAGGGTATTTATATGGAAAAGGTTATTTTTTTAGACCGTGACGGTGTAATTAACAAGTGCGCAAAAGAGCATGAATATATTACTCGCTGGGAAGACTTTGAGTTTCTTGAAAATGTTCCAGAAGCAATAAAATCGCTTAACCATGTGGGATATAAAGTTGTTGTTATAAGCAATCAACGAGGAATTGCCAGAGGTATTATGACTAAGCATGAGGTTGATGAGCTTCATAAAAAAGTCAATGAATACCTAAATAAGAAAGCTGCAAACATTGATTGCTTTCTTTATTGCCCTCATGAAACCTACGAATGTAATTGCAGAAAGCCAGAAATAGGCTTATTTCTAGCTGCGGAGAAATTATTTCAGGTTGATAAATTGCATTCATATATGATAGGGGATAGTGAAAGCGATATTATGGCAGGTCATAAATTTGGAGTGAAGACAGTATTTATCGGCGGCCATAATAGCTTAGCGGATATATGCTGCAAAAGTCTCTACGAAGCGGTTCAGATAATTTTAGCCACAGGAGGATGTGTTTAAAATGAAAGTTTTGATTACTGGAGGGGCAGGCTACATCGGAAGCCATACAAATCGTTATTTTAATGAAAAGGGAATTGAAACAGTTGTTATAGATAATTTAAGCGATGGTCATAAAGAAGCTGTTACTTCTGGAAAGCTTGTGGAGGGCGACTTTGGTGATAAAGTGCTAATTAATAATTTGTTATCCTCTGGCGATTTTGATGCCATAATTCACTTTGCTGCTTTTGCTGATGTGGCAGATTCCGTTGCAAACCCGGCAAAGTACTATGAAAATAATGTGTCAAAAATGATTACATTGCTTGACGCCGCAGTGTTAAACAATGTTAAGTACTTTGTTTTTTCATCTTCAGCAGCTACCTTTGGAGAGCCTAAGTATTTTCCCATTGATGAAAAGCATGAGCAGCAACCTATTAACCCATATGGATTAACTAAATTAATTGGAGAAAAGATTCTTGAGGATTATGACCATGCCTACGATATAAAATTCTGTGCCCTTAGATATTTCAATGCAGCTGGTAGTTCAAAGGATGGAATAATAGGTGAAACCCACAATCCTGAACATCATATTATTCCTTTAATACTGCAAGCCGCCATTGGTGAGGCATCTGAATTAAAAGTTTTCGGAAATGACTATCCAACGCCAGATGGAAGCTGTTTAAGAGACTATATCCATGTGGATGATTTGGCCGATGCCCACTATAGAGGGCTAATGCATATAATGGAGCATGATGTATCCGAAGCCTTTAATCTGGGAAGCAATAATGGATTTACGGTATTGGAGATAATCAAGGAATGTGAAAAAGTCACAGGGAAAAAAATAGAATACAAAATTATGGGAAGGCGTCCGGGGGATCCTGCAATTCTTGTAGCTTCAAATGAGAAAGCGAAAAAAATCCTTGGCTGGGAACCCCAAAATGATATAACAGCAATAATAAGAGATGCTTGGAAATGGCAAACCAATAAGCGATATTAGAGGTGATAATTTGAAAGCTTTTCTATTAGCAGCAGGCTTTGGCACACGACTGAAGCCGCTAACGGATACAACCCCTAAATGTTTGGTACCCATAGCCGGGAAGCCCTTGCTGTATTGGTGGTTTCAGCTCTTAGAACGTCATGGAGTAACTGAAGTGCTAATCAACACTCACTATTTATTTGGACAAGTTCGCCAGTATATCAATTACTACAATAAAATAGGAAAACTACATGTCCAGGAATTTTATGAGCCAGTTCTTTTAGGAAGCGGCGGTACAGTGGCAGGAAATAAAAGCTTCGTGGCAAAGGAAGAGAGTTTCTTGATTTGCTATGCTGATAATCTAACTGATGTGAATCTAAGCGCTATGATTAATTTCCACAATTCTCATGATGAAATATTAACAATGGCACTGTTTCGCGCAAATAACCCCAAGCAGTGCGGCATTGCACAAGTTGATAAAAAGGGAAAGATACTTGAATTTATTGAAAAACCACAAAATCCAACTAGTAATTTAGCCAATGGGGGCATATATGTGGCAAGGAAAGAAATATTTGATTTTTTCCCTAAGAGGGAGTTCGTTGATTTTGGTAACGATATATTGCCACAGCTTGCTTATAAGATGTATGGCTGGGAGCTAAAGGACTACCTCATAGATATCGGCACTTTGGAAAACTACAAAAAAGCGAATTTGTATTGGAGCGGCAAAGAAATTATGTAAGTGTTTTATTAGGAGGATTAGGATGGACTATAGCAAAAACATTAAGGCTTATATTGATAAGGAAATTGAAGTGCTTAATATGCTGGACATTCATAGCATTAATCTAGCAATAAATGAAATTGTGGCTGCCTTCGAGAGAGAAGGTACTATGTATATTTTTGGAAATGGAGGAAGCGCATCTACAGCTTCACATTTTGCAAATGATTTTAATAAAGGTATTTCAGAATACACTAAGAAAAAATTTAGATTTATCTGCTTGAACGACAATATCCCCACTGTTATGGCTGTGGCTAATGACATTAGCTATGACGAGGTATTTAGATTCCAGCTCCTAGGCAAATTGAAGCAAGAGGATCTGATAATAGGAATTAGTGGCAGCGGAAATAGTAAGAACGTGGTAAATGCTATGGAATATGCAAAACAAGAAAGAATCAGAACCCTCGGCATTACTGGATTTGATGGTGGGAAAGTAAAGCAAATAGTTGACACCTCACTTCATGTGCCCATTAATAATATGCAAATTACTGAAGATATTCATATGATATTCGACCACATGATAATGACTGTGCTTTATCAGGTATGGAATTTGGTTACAATTAAGTTTTAAAATAGTGTTGATTTACAGAGGGGCCGCTTCATCTAGGAAGCAGCCCCTCTATATCAGCATTATTTTAAAAATATAATCTTTAATTTGTCTTATGTTATTCCCATCCTTTACAAACATCAACCCACTCTTTATAGTTAGAGCACTTTTCTAATTCTTCCAGGGAAAGTCCTATTGCACTATTTCTACTACCACAGGCAGGATATACTTTTATAAAGCGCTTTAATGATTTATCCAGATATACTTCAATATCATTGCTAATTCCAAATGGACATACGCCTCCCGCAGGATGCCCTGTTACTTGCTCCACCTCATCACCTTTCAGCATTACTGCTTTTGTATGATACTGTGCTTTATACTTTGAATTATCAATTTTTGCGTCTCCTGCCATTACAATTAGAATTGCTTTATCATCAATTTTGAATGCCATTGTTTTTGCAATTTCTTTCTCTTCGCAATCAATTGCTACTGCTGCTTCTTCTACAGTTGCACTGGATATAGGGAACTCCTGTATTCTGTCCTCCATATTCCATTTCTTAAAATAACTTCTTACTGATTCAAGTGACACTATAATTCCTCCTTTTAGTGGTCAGCACTGAGCAATCAAAGATTACTCGCTCCGCTCGCTGATTGCTCGTTGAAGTCCATTTAGGACTTTAACCTCCTGTTTTTTAGATTATTATTAGAAGTTGCTTCTTTCTTTGTCATGATACTTGCTGCTACATTAATCTTCTAATCTTGACCTAAATTATACTGCACTTTGCAGTATATGAGAAGTGACTATATAAATTACCGTAGATATTAAAGGCAAGGATTATACCATGACATCTAAAAAATCTAAAAGGAACTCCCAATAAAAGAGTTCCTTTAGAATGTAGACACATATATTTAATATCTCTTTAATTTAATTTATTCCAATTCCAATGCTTTTTTTCTTTTAATTGCTCCTGTTTATTCTTCTTATCTATAATCCTATATACTATATAATCAAAAACTAGGGAAATATAACCAACAATAAGTGAAATAATATTACTAGCCTTTATTTCTGATATTTCTTGTTTTATAAGTGCACTTTTCTCAGCAGGCATAACTTTTTCTGTATTAAGAATTTCGTTTAAGTCATTAATCTTAAAAACACCTAAAAAAACAGATAAGGTGCAAATTAATCCAACCAAACCAAGAATTATAAGAGCTAGATTAATTATTCCGCTATCAGAACCTTTAATTCCTATAAATACTTTTCTCAATATAATAAAGGCTACTGATATTAGTAGAACCATCCCCAATATGGCATTAATAACTGAAAACAAATAATCTCCCCCTCTTTAATTAATTTAAAGCTATAATTCTGTCATTCCGCATAGTTACTATAAATGGTTAAATGGTTATATGGTTAAACATTTTTATGGTTAGCTGGCTTGATACTTACTAAATTACTAGTACGTCCTTTAAGAATATGCTTCATAAGTTGAAAATATAATTATCAATAAAACACTGCTTTTAAATAGAAGCTATTCTCTGTTTTTTCTTTTAAGTGAGTAACCGATTATACTGATAGATAATGGTAAAACAAAAATTATAATATAATCACATATAATCTGCATTAATTTAAGGTGTGGAATAGCATATACAAAATGCCCCAAACCATATACTGGAATTCTATATATCCATATTAAGAATTCAGCGAGAATACTCAATTCAGTTATAGTATATATACTACCTAATATTATTCCGCTAATCCAAAAACAAGAGATGAATGGTAAGAATGTTGT
Organism: uncultured Clostridium sp.; assembly: GCA_964568335.1. Lineage (GTDB taxonomy): Bacteria > Bacillota > Clostridia > Clostridiales > Clostridiaceae > Clostridium_AT. Next base: position 1,776 of record CAZMQY010000176.1, on the reverse strand, counting down.
ATTATTCCTTTTTCTCATTATAAAGCCATAGAAAAACCATATACTTAGAAATATTAAGGTTGACAGAACATTAATTATACTTGGGTTTCCTTTATTAAAATTCCATACATTAATAAAAGAAATAACCGTCGAAAGAATTACTGAAAACAATAAATGTATTAAAATGTTCACACCATATCCCTCCTAATTCTATCCATATGAATCAAACTTTAATTATTGCATAATATCTTACTCTTCTTCACTAAGTCTTCAAAAAACAAGGTCTACATTTATTTTCTTCTGTAATCATAGATTTCATTTTTCACTCTTAGCTCTACACCGTTTATTTTTATAGTCTCATCATTCAACCATTCCATTTCGGCTTTTTCCCAGCGATACTGCCAATAAATATTTTTGGTTTTACCGTTTTTATTATTCTTTAATGTGCCCAAAACCGCATAACTTGTCGTGGCTCCACCATTATTCAAATAAGCAGTTACAGTATATGTTCCATTGGGCGAAGTTGATTCATTAAGATATTTTTCTCCATTAATTCTTTGAATATCAAAAAATGCCCAGTTTATAGCATAAGCTGCTCCACCAACCATTACAGCGATAATAAGAAATATTATTATAAGATGTTTTTTGGTTTTTCGCTTCATATATCCTCACTCCGCCCTAAGATACCAGATTAATTTTGTTATCATAAGATCCATATTTTTTCATCAATTCTATACGCTTAATATACTGCTCATACCACTCTCGTCCTGAGCTCCATGTCTTTATTGGATTCAAATCGCCAAGTATATCATTGCAAATACGTGCCATAATCCATTGCTTAAGCCCATTATCTTCATCCTTTCCGAATACATCTAAAAAGTAATTTGCAACTGGCTCACCCATCGCCACTATTTCATCATATTCCTTTTGGTGCTCACTAATATAATCATAGGGATTTGATGAAGCTAATATCTTAATATCAGTAGGCTTCAATACCAGAGCTAAATTATTCTCAACTTTTTTACGCTGCCATGAAGTTAATTGTTTTTTACTTACTACTGCAATAATATCTTTATGATAGCTCACAAGAGTAATGATGATAGCTAGCATAACGAAAACAGTTATAGCAGTTAATATCCTTTCTTTTGCTCCTAATTTGTCACTAGGTATTCTCATCCATGAAGACCTCCATTATATTTCTTACTGCAATAAATCATACTATCCAAAAGAAGAATTGATATTTTTACTGATAGGTCATTGTTTAGAATTGCGGCGTGATATCCTTCTAGTATGTCCTTTAAGAAGGGGGCGAATTTAGTGCACAGCGCTGAGTTATTAGTTTACTGTGGTTTTCGGATTTTCTTTCTTACTAACTGCCATACTAATATCATTAATAGGATAAACCCAATAGAATATAATAAAATGGCCTGGATATCGTACCTGCCTCCTGCGTATTCATGTTCATATTTGGCTTCGATAAAGGTACCGTTTTTTTCCTTTACAGCAATTACTTCATTTGCATCTGAATCGATAATCTCATAATATTTAGTACCCTTTGGGTATATATTTGAGAAATTTCCAGAATAGGTACCTTCACGGCCTGAGTATTTTGTAACCTTTCCTAGCATAGAGCCAATTTGCTCAGCATTAACCTTTTTGTCAGTAATAACGTAAACATTTTTATTATATACAACGAACTGATAAGCCCACTTTGCATATGCCGTATTTAAAGGTATTATAAATAAAATCACTAAAACTAAAATAACTTTTATATTTTTCATAATGTGTCCCCCCTCC
>CAZMQY010000175.1:0-7707 GCA_964568335.1 uncultured Clostridium sp. | reverse complement strand
CCCGCCAAAGCAGCTAAAAGCTTATCTTCTCTTGCTCCTAAATAAGAACCTATAAGGGAAGTGCACATACAGCCTGTACCTGTAATTTTAGACATTATTTCATGACCATTTTCTACAGTATAAAGCTTTATACCATCTGTTATAATATCAGTTGCTCCAGTTATAGCTATTACTGCACCAGACTCTTTTGCAAAGGCTTTAGCAAGCTCCTTTACCTCTTGAAGCTGTCCTCTATATTCAGAAATACTCTCTGAAGAATCCACTCCTTTAGTCTGTGCCTTTACCCCATACAGTGTTTTTATCTCTGACAAATTCCCTCGAATTACTGAAAGCTTTATTTCCTTCAATATTTTCTTAGCAATTTCTGTTCTATAAGCTGTGGCTCCTGCACCAACAGGATCTAAAACAACAGGTATGTTTAGCTCGTTTGCCTTCTTTCCTGCCGCAAGCATAGCTTCTACAGTCCTTTGGTTTAAGGTTCCTATGTTGATTACAAGTGAAGAAGCAAGAGAAACCATGTCAGTTACCTCTTTAATTTCATCCGCCATAACAGGTGATGCACCAATTGCCAGGGTAATATTAGCGCAGTCATTAACTGTAACGTAATTAGTTATATGATGCACCAGAGGCATTTTTTCTCTTACACTGACTAATAATCTTAAGATTTCTTTACAAGCTTCCATTTAGAAGTCCACCTCCAAGTTAATAAATATATCACTCCTGTTATAACCATAACAGGTGCTGTTGCACCAAAAATAAAGTCTAGCTTTATAAATCTATAGTAAGCTGCAATTCCTAAAATCCACACAAGAATTGCACCCCAATTTATTAAAGCTTCTGCTTGTACATTTTTATTTTTTCTTATAATAAAATAATCAGCTATTACAATTGCAAATAACGGCGCAAACACCGAGCCAATTGCATACAAAAAGCTTTCATAGTTTTCTATAGGAAAAACTAATGCTATCATGGTTCCAATAACGGCCATTACAACTCCAACAGCTTTTTCACTGAACCTTGGTACAAGATTTAAAAAGGAAATTCCTGCTGAATAAACATCCATAAAGGTAGTTGTAACCGTTGAAAGCACTACTATTCCAAGTGCTGTCACACCTAAATTGGCAGCAAGCATCATGGCTGAAGGGTCTGGATTATTGGATACAATAGCTGCACCAAGGCCTATGATAAACATCCAGCAGCTTCCAAAGAAATAACCTAAAAAGCTTCCGCAAGCTCCTCCTTTTTCGCTTTTAGCAAAACGAGTATAGTCCGCTATTAATGGCAGCCAGGAAAGCGGCATAACTACATTAAGCTCTAGGGCTCCCCCAAAGGACATCTCTCCGCTAGGTATATTTGAAAGCAGAGCCTTATCCTTAAAAATAATTGCACCTAATACCAGGGTAAGAACAAAGAGAAGAAGCACCGCCGCATTATTTAATTTTTCCATGCCCGCTTTTCCAAACCATATCCAAAGCACAACTAGCGCTCCGATTATCAAGCTGCAGATTAGAATATTATCAAAGCTCCATAGAGTTTTTGTTATAAGGTTTATGGAATTTGCTGCAGACTTTATCATTACCGCAGTCCATCCCATTAGCTGAAGAACATTCAGAATAGAAAACAAGTAAGTTCCATATTTTCCAAAGGAAATACCTGTTGAAGTTATAGCCGGCACCTTTTCTCTTGTACCGATAATTCCACCTAAAACAAATATTCCAGTTCCTATTAGGTGGCCTAGTAAAATTACTACTATGCCTGTTTTAAAGCCTAAAGGAGCTATAAGCCCCCCAGTTAAAATTTCTGCAATAGAGACTGCAGCCCCAAACCAAAGGAAGACATAGGTCCAAAATCCTAATTTATCTGTAGAATTAGTCATTTAACATTCCGCCCTTCTTATACAGCTCATAAAAATGATTTGTAGGTCCAACACCATGTCCAATATCTAAGGAGTGCTTAATTGCTGTAGTTATATATTGTTTTGCTCTGCTTACTGCCTCTTTTATAGAATAACCAAGAGCCAAATTGCTAGTTATTGCAGAGGATAAAGTGCAGCCTGTTCCATGGGTATTTTTTGTATTAACTCTTTCTGAACTGAAATATGCAAATTCTTTTCCATCATAAAGAACGTCCACGGCCTCCCCTTGCATATGCCCGCCTTTTAAAAGCACATTGCAGCAGCCTAGCTTATAAAGCTCCTTCGCCGCCATTTCCATATGCTCAACTGTTTCTATAGCCTTAATTTCAGCTCCTACTTCACTTAAAATCTCCTCAGCTTCTGGAACATTTGGAGTAATAATAAAAGCCTTTGGAATTAGATTTTTAATTAAAGCTGTTTTTGATTCTGGTTTTAATAAAGAAAAGCCGCTTTTTGATATCATAACTGGATCTAAAACAACCTTTTTCATATCATACTTATCTATCTTTTCACTTATAACATTAATAGTTGAAATCTTTGAAACCATGCCAATTTTAACTGCATCTACCTGTATATCAGTAAAAATTGCATCAATCTGAGCCTTTATCATATCCTCATCTATATCTTGCACAGCAAAAACTCCCTGAGTATTTTGAGCAGTTACAGCTGTAATAACGCTCATACCATATACTCCATTAGCACTAAAGGTTTTTAAATCAGCCTGTATTCCTGCACCTCCGCAGCTGTCAGAACCTGCAATAGTTAATACTTTTTTCATCTTTTTCTCCTTTCAGTCGAAACACTGGGTAACCTAACTTGCTCATTACCATTCGCAGGTTACCCGTCGAAGCCCATTTAGGGCTTCAACCTCCTTTCATTCGAAACACTGGGTAACCTAGCTTGCTCGTTTCATTAGCAAGTTATCTTTAAAAAAATAAAAACACGAGCCAGTAGAACTCGTGTTAAAAATCTTGTATCATCAATAAATGAAATACAATTGCAAACATCTTCCTACGCTGGCATTACCCAGTTCAGGTTCATAGGGTCAAAGAATTACGGTTCTTAATCTCAGTTGGCCTAACCAACCCCCCTGTGTTATAAGAAATATTAATTTTTTCAGTTTAATTTTAGCATACTAAATCAATATCTTCAACATTAAATTTCTAGTTTATTTGGTCTATGCTTTTCTCAAAATAGTTCGTATGCATATCTTTTGAAACATATATCAATTCTGCGCTCTTTTAAGCTTTCTTACTTCTTTTAAGCTGCTTTTTACATTCATTATTTGCCTTAACTTTCTAAGTTCATCTTCTACAGTTTGCTTTTGCAGCAACAGCACCTCTAAATTATGCTGTATTTTCTCATAGTTTTCCTTTATAAACTCACCCATATCCTGAGAATTATCATACTCTGCAAATATCTCGCTAAAGATTGTAACTCCATCCTTATAGCCCTCTAGTATTCTATCTATAGCATCATGCTTAGAAAAGTTCAAGGTCCCCCTAAGCCACCCTCCCAGGTCTTTTGAAGGGAGCATTTCTATTATTTTGGAATTTGGATACAAGGTTTTATCTATACGCTTTCGCTTGTTAAAATATATCACAATTATTACATCACACCCTGCATCATATAGAGGCTTTACCGGCACGTTGTCCACAAGTCCGCCATCCATATAGTACCTTCCGCCTATATATTCCTTGTCAAAAACAAGAGGTATAGCAGAGGTTGCGTGCAAAAGAGTTATTAAAGAGCATCCTTCAATATTTTTAATATCAAAATACTCCGCTTTAATATCAGGAACTTCTGCACAGCATACGTAGCATTCCTTATCAGTTAAGCTTATAGCTTTATAATCTAAATGCTTTTCTATAAGCTCATTAAGTCCGGCTCTGGAAACTGCTCCGAATTCTTTAAATTTTTCTTCCATCTCTAGAAGATTTTTTATATTATTTTTAGACTTGCTAATATAAATCATATTTCTTAATATAAGCTTCTCATCAATGGGCAGCATTTTTTCTTGAGATATATTAATCCATATATCTTCTGCTTCATGATATTTTCCCTGTAAAAATAACATGGCATTTAATGCTCCTATTGATGTACCCGATATAGCACTTATATTTTTATCGATTCCGAAGGCTTTAAGGGCTTTCCAAGCACCTATTTGATAAGCGCCCTTTCCGCCTCCTCCCGCAAAGACCAGTCCTATTTTTGACATATTTATTTTCACCCGCTCTATAAAATCTAATGCGCCGCATCCATTTGCATTCTTATATGTAAATATTTTACTTAATTGCACGTAAAAAAGCAATGCTAAAAAGCATTGCTAAATATTCTATACAATTTATCAAAAAATAAAAATGGCTCCGTGGAGAGGACTCGAACCTCCAACCCTTCGGTTAACAGCCGAATGCTCCGCCGTTGAGCTACCACGGAATGCTCACTACATTTGTTATTATATCACGGATAAAAAAAAATACAATAGTTTTTTTAAAATTTTTCTTATTTATTATAAAGGTGTATAATGATATATGGCAAACTTAACTATGGAGGAGGAAGGTTTTAATGTTTGACAGCCACATTCATACAAAATTCTCAACGGATTCTAAAATGGATTTAGAAGCTGCCATAAAAAAGGCAGAAGAAATAAATATAGGAATTATAATAACTGAGCATATGGATTTAAACTATCCTGCTGAAGGAAGCTTTGTGTTTAACCCTGCGAATTATTTTGAAGAATATGCAAAGTATAAAAGTGATAAGGTTTTGTTAGGTATTGAACTAGGTATGATAACAGACAGGGTATCAGAAAATAAAAAGATTATTGATAGCTTTCCTTTTGATTATGTAATAGGCTCCACCCATTTAGTTGACAATGTAGATATTTTCCAAAAGGAGTTTTATTCAGGTAGAAGTAAAAAAGCAGCTTACGAACATTATTTCTCGTACATGCTTAACTGCTTAAAGACCCATAACTTTATAGACAGTCTTGGTCATATTGACTTTATTTCCAGATATTCTACCTATGAGGATAAGGAAATTTATTATGAAGAATTTGCAGAATACATTGACGAAGTCTTAAAAGCAGCAGTTCATAATGGAAAATCACTTGAACTTAATACAAGAAGGTTAAAAGATATTACTGCTGTAAAAAACCTGCAAAAAATATATAAAAGATTTTATGAACTTGGAGGAAGAACACTAACTATAGGTTCGGATTCCCATGCTCCCTCTTCTATAGGCATAGGCTTCGATACTGCTAAAGAAATTGCGGAAAACTGCAGCCTTAAAATCGTTTATTACAAGGACAGAAAGCCTCAATATATATAAAATAAGAATAAGGGACGGTTAGCAATTATTAAGTGTTTATCTGATAGTTGTTAACCATTTTTTATTTACAAATGTGATCAATAATTATTAACCGTCCCTGCTTTTATTTTATTAATCAATTATTCACAATGTTGCCACCATACTGCAATACAACTATTTTATTATATAAACAAATCCGAAACATAAAGGAGTTGTAGGAAATGAGTGACGAGAACAACAAAATAATTGAGCAAAATCCAGATACAGCAAATGAACAAGGGATGAATGCTAAGGTATCTGCAGTTAATATTAATACAACTGATGTAAGCAAGGTAAAAATAAGAGATATTTTAAAGCAAAGATTTAAGAAAATGAGGCCTAGCTTAAAGAAAGCTCTTCCACTTATTCTAGTTGGTATCATATGTTTTGCTGCCGGTGTAGGAGTTGACAGAGCCTTTATAGGCAGAAGATTTGGCGGCAACTTAAGAAACAGACCCGGCTTTAACCAATCCATGCCGAATAATCGTTTTAATAATAGACAAGGCAATATGAAGAACAATCAAAATATGCCAAAAATCCCTAATGGAAAAACTCAATAAAGCTAACTTAAAGCAAACACTGCAAACTCCTCTATCTGCAGTGTTTGTTTTTTCTTTTTAACTTTTAACCGTCCCCTATTTTATAAATATCCAAGGACAGAGTTTTCTTTCCATTAAGTCTATAAGCTTAAAAATAACTAAGCCCATAAGGCTCAAGGCTAAAATTCCTGCAAACATTTCTACATAACGCACCATTGTCCAAGCGTTCATTATAAAAAAACCTAAGCCATAAGTGGTTGCAAAATTTTCGCTAAAAAATAGTGCAGAAATGCTTATACCTATACTTATTCTAAGAGATGAAAATATCTTTGGCATTACCGATGGTACAACAAGATTTGTGAATATCTGAATTCTATTTAATCCAAGGGACTTAACCGAGTCAATTAGCTGGTGAGAAATTTCTTTAACCCCATCTCGAGCTGCTAATAGTATAGGAAAAATTATTATTGTAATAATAAGTACAATCTTTGAGCCGTCTCCCAGTCCAAGCAATATCATGAATACAGGCAGAAAGGCTATCTTCGGTATAGGATATAAAATATAGGCTGCTGGGGAAAGTACTGAATCTGCAGCTTTGCTTAGTCCCATCCAAAGCCCTAAAGGTACTCCTATGGCAAGTGATATAAGTACAGAAACTATTATTCTGTACAAGCTTACGCCCATGTGGAGCAATAAATTATTTTGAATAAGCTTGAAAAACATAATCACTGTTTCTGTGGGAGCCGGAATAACCCTAGAATCAATGAAAATATGCATAGCATACCATAAAAGCAACACTATTAGAGAACCCAATATAGTTTTACTATTTTTAAGCCTTTTCAAAATATTCATAGCCTGTTCCCTTCTTCATAAAGCCATTTTCTTACCTCAAGGCAGATATTAAAGTATTCTGGCTTAGATCTAATATTTTCATCGCCAAAGTACGGATTATCTATAATATGCTTTACAGCTGCTCTTTCCATAACAACTATCTTTTGACCTAAAAAAACAGCCTCCTCAATGCTGTGTGTTACAAGCACCATAGTCATGTTTTTTTTCTTATAAATATCCAAAATCAAATTCTGAATATATTCCTTAGTTATAGCATCTAGTGCAGATGAGGCTTCATCCAAAAGCAGCAAATCCGGTTCAGTAACTAAGGTTCTTGCTATAGCTGCTCTTTGCTTCTGTCCTCCGCTAAGTTGCTCTGGAAATTTATTTTTATGTTCTAATATGCCTAAGGCTTCGAGTATGGAGCTAACCTTCTTGTCAATAATCGTTTTATTAAGGCCTCTTGCCTTAAGCCCTAGCGAAGCATTATTCCAAACACTTTTCCACGGCAATAATCCTGTATTCTGAAGTATTATTCCTGTAGATTTCCTAATATCCTTAAGTTCTTCTCCATCTATTATCACTTTTCCGGAAGTACTTGAAAGAAGCCCTGCCATAATATACAGCAGGGTTGTTTTGCCACAGCCTGAAGGTCCAATTATGGCACAGGTTGTATTTTTTTCAATATTTAAATTTATGTTCTTAAGTGCAGCTTCACTGCCATAACTGAAACACAAATCCTTTATTTCAATCATTATTTTTTCATCCTATTCAATAAATTTAAAGTTGCTTACATCTTCAAACTTATAGTCCTTCTTTACTAAGCCCTTTTTCTTTGTCCACTCTAGAACACTGCTAAAGCTTTCAGGAGTTATTTTTCCAGCCTTCTCATATTTTACACCGCTAGTTAAGTATTTTCCAATTGAATCCGGGAAACCATACTTGCTTAAAATTTGGCTGTATTCAGAAGCATTTGTACTATTTATATATTCAATCGCCTTGTTAAACGCATTGTAAAAGGCCTTAACTTCTTTTTGATTATCCTTTAAGGTCTTTTCATAAAACAGTAAAGTT
>CAZMQY010000174.1:331-7760 GCA_964568335.1 uncultured Clostridium sp. | reverse complement strand
GGGGGGAAATAAGTGCAATTGTTATAAATTTCAGCAAAGAAGTCTTCATTATAAAAAGAGGAGATAGGATTGCACAAATGGTATTGAATAAAGTTGAAATTCCCGTTATAGAGATGGTTGAAGAAATTGAAGCATCTACACGAGGTATAAATGGGTTTGGCTCAACAGGCGTTTAGTAATAAACTTTTATTATCCTTCATACTATTTTATTATAGATTAATTTTATAAAGGATAATAAAAGGAGGAAACAAAATGAGCGACAGCATAAAATATTATAGCGAGATGGAACGGTATGAAATAATAAATATTAATGATGGAGAAAAATATAACTACTTATCAAATAATGATATTGTTATAGACGAACAAGGGAATTTAAAATTTCTTATTTTAAATGATACCAGATCTAAATTTAGTTTTTTTGGTGGAAATGAATTTATAGAAGTGCCCTGGGAATACGTTAAAAAAATTGGTTCTAGAACAATAATAATAGATGTAGAGGAGAGTATTTTAAAAAAGACTAGGGTGTGATGGAGGTATAAGATGAAGATATTGATACAGAAATTTGGAGGCACATCCGTATCCACTCACGAAAGAAGATTGCTAGTTATAAGTAAAATAGTTAACGCCATTGAAGAAGGCTATAGTCCTGTTGTAGTTGTATCTGCAATGGGTAGAAAAGGTGAGCCCTACGCAACAGACACACTTTTATCCATGATTAGTGATAAATTTAAGGCATCAAGTCCTTTATCTGTAGATTTACTTATGAGCTGTGGTGAGATTATAAGTACTGTGATTATGTCAGAGGAATTAAATAAAGCAGCAATTAAGGCAATCCCGCTTACCGGGGGGCAAGCTGGTATAATAACAAACGACAGCTATAATAATGCTTCCGTCTTAAAGGTTGATACTACTAACCTAATGGATGTTTTACAGCGAAAAGAACTTCCTGTTGTAGCTGGTTTTCAGGGACTGAATGAGAGTGGATATATAACTACCTTAGGACGAGGGGGAAGTGATGTAACTGCTTCTCTTCTAGGAGTAGCTCTTAATGCAGAGGAAATTCAAATATATACAGATGTTGATGGTATTATGACTGCGGATCCAAGAATTGTTCCTGAAGCTTCATTAATAAAAGAAATGAGCTATAATGAAGTGTTTCAATTTGCAGACCAGGGAGCAAAAGTTATACATCCTAGAGCTGTTGATATTGCTATGAGAGGTAATATACCTCTTGTGATAAAAAATACAATGACAAATTGTGAAGGGACGATTATCAACAATATTGGATCACTTAACTTTGAAAATATTATAACGGGCATTACTCATATGAGCAATAGAGTGCAAATAAGGGTTAATCTCTTAGATAATATAGATAATGAAAGTTACAATAATTTGCTAGAAATTCTAGCCCAAAATATGATTAGTATAGATTTAATTAATGTATTTCCTAAAGAAAGTATTTTTACAATTGATTTTAATGATATGGACAAATTTGAGATTATAATGAAATCACTCAGTCTGAAGTATACTTATATAAATAGTTGCAGCAAAATAGCACTTATAGGCAGCAGAATTAGGGGAGTTCCAGGTGTTATGGCTAGAATACTTAAAGCCTTAACAAAAGCAAATATCGAAGTACTGCAAACAGCAGACTCCCATACAACAATTTGGTGCTTAGTAGAGACTGATAGTACTCAGCGTGCAATACATGCACTTCATAAGGAGTTCGATTTAGGATAGTTTAATATGCATATATATTTCCTCTAATGCAAAAACTACTTTTAAACTAGGAGGAATGTATATGTCTGAAGAAAATGTGAAAAAAGATAAAGAACTTGATAATATTAAAGAGCTAGGTGTAACTAATGTCCAAAAATCTGACGAGAGGATACAGATACTTCCTATTATAGGTCAGGTTGAAGGGCATCTAATGCTTCCACCTCAAACAAAAGCAACTAAATATGAGCATGTTATCCCTCAATTAATTTCAATAGAGACTAATGACAGGGTAGAGGGCGTTCTTATAATATTGAATACAGTTGGCGGAGATGTTGAAGCAGGCTTGGCAATATCAGAAATGATTAGAAGCCTAAGTAAGCCTACGGTATCCTTGGTTATCGGCGGTGGTCATTCTATAGGTGTACCACTAGCAACCTCTGCTGATTATTCTTTTATTTCTCCATCAGCAACCATGATAGTTCATCCTATTAGGATGAATGGACTAATAATTGGTGTTCCTCAGACCTTTGAGTATTTTAACAAAATGCAGGAGAGAATTATAGAGTTTATTACTAGAACAAGCAATATTGACAGAGATACTCTAAAGAAACTCATGCTGCAAAGCGATGAACTGCTAAACGATATGGGAACAATCCTCATTGGCAAGCAAGCCGTCGATTACGGATTAATAGATAAGGTTGGAGGTATTCATGATGCCTTAAGTAAATTAGATGCTCTCATAGAAGATAGAAAAAACAATACAATTAAACCATAGGATTATTCCTATGGTTAATTTATGTACTTACAATAATTATTTTATTATCTAAAGGAAATTTTAAAATTTTGTAGAATATCTACAAGGGAGGTGAAAGTTTTGGCTAAGAAGAAAACTAATTCGAGTAACAATCCTGATATTAGAGGTTTGGTTTATATAACCTTCGGTATTCTTTCACTGTTTAGTGTATTTTCATCCTCTTCATCAGGAATAGTTGGCCAAATTACAAAAAAAATACTAATAGCCGCTTTTGGCTTTGGAGCATTTATATTTCCTTTTTTCATTATTTTTATAGGCTTCTGTTATATTATAAAGAAAGGCAAAATATCGTTCAACAGTAAATTTTATGGTATCCTTTTATTGATTATAAATACTATGCTGTTTACTCAAATGTTAGTCGTTGATGTATATTATAAAAACAACGATTTTATGTCTGGAATAAGTTCCTTATATAACTCGACTAATATTCTGCATGGGGGAATTTTAAGTTTTATTATAGATATTCCATTGTTTAAGCTGTTTGGTTCCATAGGCTGCTACATAATATTTATAGCCTTATATATCCTAGCTTTTATAATGATTTGGGAGGTTTCACTGCATGATATCATAATTAAGCTGAAACCAAATCTTAAATGGCCTCACAGGCAAAGGGATAGTGCAAAGGCAGAGCAGTCAGTAGTAGATGTCCCAGTAGAAAGCTTAACAGCTTATGATAGCGAAAAAGACGGTTATATAAAAAAAGTTAACAACAAGCTAAAAATAATTGATTTTATGAAATCTACTGATGTAAGCAGTGCAAACATTGAAAATCCGCCAAAAGAAGATAAAGTTGAGGAACAAATAAGTAAGGAACTAGAGAAACAAATTACCCGAAGCTCCAGCGAGGAGTCAATACAATATATTTTCCCTTCCTCTGAGCTTCTTAATATTAATAATTTATCAAGATTAAACAAGGAAGATAAACGAGAGCTTATAAATAATGCCAGCAAGTTGGAAGAAACATTAAGCAGCTTCGGTGTGGAGGCAAAAGTTGTACAAGTTACTAAAGGGCCTTCAGTAACAAGGTTTGAAATTCAACCCAATGCTGGCGTTAAAGTAAGTAAAATAGTTAACCTTTCCGATGATATAGCACTAAGCCTTGCTGCATCTGGTGTTAGAATAGAGGCTCCAATACCTGGCAAGTCTGCTGTTGGAATAGAGGTTCCAAATAAAGATTTAACTCCTGTTTATTTAAGGGAGGTTATTGACTCTCAAGAGTTTACAAGTCAAAGTAGAAATCTTTCATTTTGTCTTGGTAAAGATATAGCTGGTAATTGTGTTGTTTCTGACTTGTCAAAAATGCCACATATGCTTATAGCAGGAGCTACAGGCTCTGGTAAAAGTGTTTGTATCAACACCCTAATAATAAGCCTACTTTACAAATATTCACCTGAAGATGTAAAGCTTCTTATGATTGATCCAAAAGTTGTTGAACTCAGTGTTTACAACGGAATTCCACACTTATTAATCCCAGTAGTTACTGATCCTAAGAAAGCTGCTGCTGCTTTAAATTGGGCAGTTAATGAGATGACTAGACGTTATAAGATGTTTGCAGATAACAATGTAAGAAATATAGAAAGCTACAATGACTTGATTAATAAGGGTAAGGTACAGGATAAACTCCCTTGGATTGTTCTTATAGTAGATGAGCTAGCAGATTTAATGATGGTTTGTCCTAATGATATAGAGGATTATATAGGAAGATTGGCTCAAATGGCACGTGCCGCTGGAATGCATTTAGTTATAGCTACACAAAGACCATCAGTAGATGTTATAACAGGAGTCATAAAGGCTAATATTCCCTCGAGAATATCATTTGCAGTTTCTAGCCAAATTGATTCAAGGACAATACTTGATAGCTCTGGTGCTGAAAAATTATTAGGTAAAGGGGATATGCTTTTTTATCCTGTTGGAGAATCAAAACCTATTAGAATTCAGGGGGCATTCATTTCGGAGGACGAAGTAGAAAAGGTAGTTTCATTTATTAAAAACCAAAAGACTCACTTGGAATATAGCAATGAAATACTGGAGGAGCTAGACAACAATAATAACGATGCTAACTCAGAGGACTTGGATGGTCTTTTAAATGAAGCGGTTAAAATCGTTGCTGAAGTTGATCAAGCATCAACGTCGCTTCTCCAAAGAAAACTAAGGATAGGATATAATAGAGCTGCAAGGATAATCGAGCAGATGGAGCAGCTTGGTATAATATCTGCAAAGGATGGAAGTAAGCCAAGACAAGTGTTAATTGATAAAGAAACTGCCATAAGTGGTAATTATATTCAAAATAATGCTAATTAAAATGTTAATTTTTTATATAATACTTGTGGTTTTTAATAAACAGATTTAAAATGTTTATGTATTCATAATAACTTTAGGAGGAAATTTCGTGGATAGACTAAAATTCGGAATAATAAGCTTAGGCTGCGATAAGAACAGAATTGATTCAGAAACTATTATAGGAAGAATGCATAAAACCTATGAGCTTGTTAGCAACCCAAAAGAAGCAGAAATAATATTAGTAAATACTTGTGGATTTATTGAATCTTCAAAGCAGGAATCAATAAATACTATTTTGGAGATGGCTGAATATAAAAGAAAGTATAAATGCAAAGTTCTTATCGTAACAGGTTGCTTGAGTCAAAGATACAAAGAAGAACTATTAGAACTAATGCCAGAAATAGATATTATGCTTGGTGTAAATAATTACGATAAGCTTTTAGAAAGTATTGATAGATACTTGCAAAAGAATAATAAGGCTATTTACTGCGATTATAGTGATGATACATTGAATGAGGGGGAAAGGGTATTAACTACTGGAAAATCAACTGCTTATTTAAGAATCGGTGAAGGTTGTGACAACTTCTGTACATATTGTATAATACCTAAGATAAGAGGAAAGTATAGAAGTAGAAAAATAGAAGACATAGTTAAGGAAGCAGAAAATTTAGCTGAGCAGGGAGTTGTAGAGTTCATACTTGTTGCACAGGATACAACTATGTATGGTATTGATATATACGGTAAAAAAAGTCTTCCACTTCTAATTAAGGAATTATCTAGAATAGAAAATCTTAAATGGATACGATTATTATATTGCTATCCAGAAGAAATTACAGATGAGCTTATTGAAGAAGTGGCCACTAATAATAAGGTGTGCAAATATATAGATATGCCTATCCAGCATATAAGTAATAATGTTCTTAAAAGAATGAATAGAAGAGGAAGAAAAGAGCAAATTATAGAAAATATAGAGAAGATGAGAGAACACATATCAGGACTTTGTCTAAGAACATCAATAATAGTAGGCTTTCCAGGAGAGACGGATGAAGATTTTAACGAATTAAAGACATTTATTCAGGATATAAAGTTTGATAAACTAGGAGTTTTTAAATACTCTCAGGAAGATGGTACTTCTGCCGCCATTATGAATGATCAGATTTTAGATGAATTAAAAGAGCAAAGGGAAGGAGAGCTAATGCTTCTTCAACAGGAAATATCACTAAGCATAAATGAAAGCAAAGTTGGAAAAGTATATGAAGTTCTCATAGAGAATTGTAAAGATAATTTTTATACAGGAAGAAGCTACGAAATGGCACCTAATATTGATGGCGATATCTATTTTAAATCTGAAAAACCATTAGACATTGGACAAATACTAAAGGTTAAAATAACTGAGTCATCAGAATATGATTTAATAGGAGTTGTATACTATGAATCTTGCTAATAAACTTACAATAATTCGTATTTTTTTGGTTCCTATTTTCTTGGTGTTTATCGCAGTTAAAGGAATACCATATGGAAAGCATATAGCCACAGCAGTGTTCGTTTTGGCAGCATTAACTGATAAACTTGATGGCTATATTGCAAGAAGCAGGAACCAAATTACACGCTTTGGAAAGTTTATGGATCCTTTAGCAGATAAGCTATTGGTAACAGCAGCCTTAGTTTCCCTAGTTGAGTTTCAAATCATTCCAACCTGGGTTGCAATGATTATTATTGCAAGAGAATTTGCTGTAACTGGTCTACGTTCAATCGCAGCCGCAGAAGGCATTGTTATTGCAGCAAGCTGGTGGGGAAAAATAAAAACAGTTATACAAATAGTAGCAATTATTTTTGCATTGATTAATCTAAATTATGCTAATGTATACTTTACTACTGCTACAAAACTGGTTATGTATATTGCAGTTATTGTAACCTTATTATCAGGAATTGATTATTTTATAAAAAATAAAGACGCCATCAGAACAGATAGGTGATTATTATTTTCAAATATGGTAATAATTTATAATAAAAGTTCCTAATTATTTCTAGGAACTTTTATTATACTGTTGACCTTAATAAAATTATATTATATAATTAAATAGAACTTATGTTCGTTATATAGAAAGGATGTGAACCCATAAGGGAAAATATATGGATAATGAAAAGTTAAAAGCAATAGAAGCCGCAATGGGACAAATTGAAAAACAATTTGGTAAAGGTTCCATAATGAAGCTTGGAGAACATAGCATATTAAATTTAGATTCTGTTTCTACGGGCTGCTTGGATTTAGATATTGCGCTAGGGATTGGTGGAGTTCCTAAGGGAAGAATTATTGAAATTTTTGGACCAGAATCTTCAGGTAAAACTACTGTAGCACTTCATATAGTTGCAGAGGCTCAAAAAAAAGGTGGCGCTGCCGCATTTATTGATGCTGAACATGCTTTAGACCCTACTTATGCTAAGGCTTTAGGTGTAGATATTGAGAATCTGGTAGTATCTCAGCCGGATACTGGGGAACAGGCTTTAGAAATAGCAGAAGCATTAGTTAGATCAGGAGCTGTTGAAGTTATAGTAGTAGATTCAGTTGCTGCATTAGTGCCTAGGGCAGAGATTGAAGGGGAGATGGGTGACTCT
>CAZMQY010000174.1:0-321 GCA_964568335.1 uncultured Clostridium sp. | reverse complement strand
GTTGCTATATTTATTAACCAGCTTAGGGAAAAGGTTGGCGTTATGTTTGGAAGTCCCGAAACCACACCTGGTGGTAGAGCATTAAAATTCTACTCATCTGTAAGACTAGATGTTAGAAGGATTGATTCAATAAAACAAGGTGAAGAAGTTGTTGGTAATAGAACTAGAGTTAAGGTTATAAAAAATAAGGTTGCTCCTCCATTTAGACAAGCTGAATTTGATATTATGTACGGCGAAGGCATATCAAGGCAAGGTAATGTTCTTGATGTTGGTGTTAGAGAAGAAATTGTGCAAAAAAGCGGAGCTTGGTTCTCTTATAAA
>CAZMQY010000173.1:0-7766 GCA_964568335.1 uncultured Clostridium sp. | reverse complement strand
GGAAATATTCCATTTGCAGCCTTTCCTTCGCTTTCACCAAATAATTGCGTCCACCATTTGGCAAAAAAGTCCATTGTCGGCTCGAAGCAGGATAAAATTTCAATTTTATATCCTCTTTTTAGAAGTAAATTACGCACAGCAGCATAAATTACACCATCATTCTTAATAAGATGAGTAGTTTTCATATACTTCTCCATATCTGACGCACCTCTAAGCATTTCACTGATGTCAATTCCAGCTGCTGCCATTGGAAATAATCCTACGGGTGACAATACGGAATATCTTCCACCGATTTCAAGGGGAAATGGTATTATAGTATATCCTTTTTCTTCACCTAATTGCTGAAGTATGCTATTGTTCATAGAACAAGTTACTGCGATTCTTTCCGAAGCTTCCTTTTCACCATAGCGTTCTTCCATATACTGACGGAAAACTCTAAAAGAGATACCTGGCTCTAAGGTAGCAAAATTTTTTGCAATTACGTTAACGTATACAGATTTACCTTCAAGTTTCTTTATTATTCGATTTATATAGGCTGCTGACAAGTTATTTCCTGCATAAATTATTTCCACTCCGCTGTCTGGAAGCAGGGTATTTATTGCTGCACGAGCACCTTGATTTGAGCCGCCAACACCTATGAGCACAAAAGCTTCTGCCTTCTCTCTTACATTCTTAGCTAAAGCTTTAATTCTTTCTAAATATTGCAATCCACACTTGTCTACATCATGCCACCCTAAACTATCTTCATATTTTTGTCTACCTTCTAGAGCTGACATCAAAATGGAGCTGTTCTCATTTATATACTCATCAATTTCTTGCTTTGATAGGTAATTTTCAAGCTATTTATTATTTAATTCTATTCTATCCATTATTTTTCTCCATCATATTGTTTCTATTGTAAAAAGAGATTTTCAACACGCAGTTTATGTATTAAATCAACACTCTCCCTTGTTCTATGGCAATTGAATTTTTTTAGCAAGCTGTTTATCTGTGTTTTTACTGTTACCAGCTGTACGCTCCTTATCTTTGCAATTTCAACAACCTTTTTATTCAGCAAAAGAAGCCTTATTAATTCTCTTTCCGTTGATGTTAAATCAGGTAGTTTGCTAACAAAGTATAAAAGGCTTGTCTCTGTTCGTTTAAGTCTTGCAAACTCTGTATGTATTTTTCCTTCAATTGTATCAGAAAGCCTTGGTGTTCCTTGGTAAACATTTCTAATATGATTAAGCAGCTCATATGGTTCAACTGATTTCACAATATAATCTGCAGCACCTGTAGCCATAGCTGAAAAAATAATTTCATCATTTTCGTGAACTGTAAGAAAAATGATTTTAATCAGCTGATTAATTTTATTTATTTTTTCTGCAGCCTCAATTCCAGCACGCGGATGCTCCATTTCTATATCCAATAACACTATATCAGGTATCTTTTCACTCACAAGCTCAACAATCCCGTGCCCTGTAGATACACTGCCTATGATTTCCATATCAACTTGACTATTAATAGTTTCACAGAAATCTTCTCTTATTATTTCGAAGTCTTCAGCTATCATTATTTTGATTTTATCTGGCATAGCTCTACCTCCAAATTGCAATTATACTGTTGTGCTGCATTATTTACCACGATATTCCGGCAGCATCAAATAAAAAGTCGAACCTTTCCCTTCTGTACTGCTTAGCTTAATCATACCAAAATGAGACTTCATAATCTGCTGTACGTAAGAAAGTCCTAACCCCCAATTATTGTTAGTATTTTTACTTGTATAAAACGGGTCAAATATTTTAGTTTGATTATAACTTGAAATACCGATACCATTATCTGAAATCTCAATAATGCACCATTTTCTCTCCCGATAAACCTTTACAGAAATGTTTTCTTTTTCGCTTCCAGCAGCGTTAATTGCTTCGCTGGCATTGGACAAAATATTGCACACTGCTTCCACCATATGTCTTTGGTCAAGGAGCACTACAATATCCTCAGAAATTTCTTTAAACACTTCTAGATCATTATGTTTGTTTTCGATACTATTGATTGCTATTTCAATAATTCTTGAAATAGGTACAGGTTTTAGAACAATTATATTTGATTTAAAAACATTATACAGCGAATCCATTCTTTCAATCATTTGCTCGTTTAGAGCATATAACTCTGATAAATATTGGCTCAACTTATTCTTGTCAATAGTTTGGTCATTTAAGACGGTTGTTGAGCGTCTTACCATAACTCTTGAGGCTAGCAGCTGATTTTTAAGTCCATGTATAAACACCGTAGCACCCATGTTTGCTGCAGAAAATTTTCTTTCCAAGGAAACGCTTTGCAAATTATCAATATAGTTTGTTTTGGTATAATTATATAAGGAAATACATCCAAGCACTGTAACAGTAATAAATACTATAGCAAAGATAATCCATTGAGTCTGAGTATACTTAGGATTATAGTATCGATAGCTTGAGGACATATAATCAAAACCATAGGATCTAAAAATATCACTTGGATCTGCAATAGCAAAGGTAAAAAATAAAACAGAAAGAGATACAATAGAAATTAAAATGTATTGAATTCTTTTTTTAATCCATTTTACAGAAACATTACCATATTCAATAAAAAGAAAAATTAACGCAGCAATTATATAAATGCTGATCCAACTCCTAGAGATTATTGTTATTGCAGTCTGTGCTGTAATTTTCCCCTTTAATAGACTACGATAAACTAAAGGATCATAAATTATTACATTTATAATTGGAATAATAGCAATAAACAAATATCGGCTCTTTTTTTTATAATCATGAATTCTTGTAGACATATTCAATGAAAAAGCTAGTACGAAAAATGGAAATAATGTTCTTCCTAGATTCATAAGCCTAACTATATTATCAATTGTAATAGTAGAAAATTGAATAGGATGATAAATATGATTTGTTAAAAATATAAACATTTGTTCTTTATATGAAAAACCGCCCATTTTTGCAAAATAAAACATAAAACCAATAATTAAAGTCATACAGCTTGCAAAAATCCCTGCAAACCAATAAGATAGGCTTTCTCTGTTTAAAATTACCGTAATAATTGCAGTGATTGCCATCATAAAAATAATAATAATAATCATATTTCCACCCACTACCTATGTTTATCATGCTGCTTAAAATTATCAAAATAAAGTGTAGCTGTAAAGTAGCTCGTTCTGCAAACGCAATCGATGAACCCTTTTTTTAGACCTGTCCCACTCAATAGAAAAAGAAGCCTTTAAACATGGTTATATTCTAAGATATACTTTTTCAGCCTTTGATTTAAATAGCTCTAATACATTTAACATTATCTCAAATACAAAGGTAGATGGTGTTGTTGTACTAGGAAGATTTAACATGAATCTTTTAAACTTTCTCAAAAAGTACTATAAAAACATTGTATATGCTGGACTTAACAGTATTGACTACAGCTATGACCAGATTATTTGTGATGGTTATAAGGCATCTATGGCTGCAGTAAAATATCTTGCAAGTCTAAAACATACAAACATTGGATATATCGGTGAAGTGAATAATGAGGTTCGATATAAAGGATACTCTGATGCTTTAAATGAATTAAATCTTCCTGTTAATCATCAAAGTATTATTAACGCTCAATTATCTACGGATGGAGGATACATAGGAACAAAAAAACTATTAAGCAGTAAAGCAAACGTTACAGCAATTTTTTGTGCTAATGATACAACAGCCATAGGTGCATTAAAAGCAATTAAGGAAAGCAACTTGCGTGTACCGGAAGATATCTCCATAATAAGCATAGATGATATTGATATGGCACAGTATGTATCTCCTATGCTTACTACTGTCCATATTCCAATAGATGAACTGGGTAAAATAACCACAAAAATATTAATTGATAGAATAGAGCATGGTCATACTCTTCCCATTAAGATAGATATCCCATTTACCCTTACTAAACGTGAGAGTTGTACAGTAAAAATATAGTTATTATGGTTTATTGTTTTTAATTTATAAAAAAGGCTTCAGCGAAAATTTACTTTTCGCTGAAGCCTTTTATAATGATTATAAACAATTGTCTAATGAACAAAAATCCCTTAATTCAATATATGACTTAAACAAGCCAGTGGAGTTCTTCCAACAATGAGGCTCTTGCCATCGGTGTAACCTTCTTCTCTCCCATCCAGTTCTTCTATAAGCTTGCTTCTTAAATATTGGATTCTAGAAGAATATTTTTCATCTTCTATAAGGTCATGAAGCTCTTTAGGATCCTTTTCTAAATTGAAATACTGCTCCTGCCCTGTTTGGGAATACCATATATATTTATCTTTTGCGGTTACTATATAGTGATTGGAAACTACACCTCCGCTGTGCTCACCATGTATGTATTCTCTCCAATTATCATTAGAATTTCCTTCTATTATTGATCTAACACTTTTACCATCTACAGTATCCGGGATGTCCACACCTGCTATATCCAACAATGTAGGCATTATATCCTTTAGTTCTACAATATCGGAAATAACGCTTCCTCTCTTTCCTCCTAGCAGTTTGCCTGGGTCATATATAATAAATGGTACAGATACGCTTCCTTGGTAAGGATAGGTCTTTCTAAATAAATTATGGTCTCCTAGTAAATCGCCGTGATCGGAAGTAAATAGTATAATAGAATTATTTAAACAGTTATATTCGCCAAGCACTTGCAGAAATCTTCCTATCTGATGATCAATATGAGTTATCAAACCATAATATGAAGCCTTTGCCCTTCTCAATGCTTTTTTATTAACGACACCCTTTATGCAATTGAACACTTGACCAGCACCTTCTTTATCTTCTGCATCAGCCCAATCGCCAATAGGTGAATCTTCTATATCTTCATTAATATATTGATTATAATAAACCTCTGGCGGATCTAGCGGAGAATGTGGTCTTACATAGGACATCTTTAAGAAAAATGGTTTTCTTGGGTCTCGTCTTCTTAAAAAATCTATAGACTGAGTTGTTACCCAATTTGTTGGATGAAGCTCTTCATCATACATCCAAGGTCTTGATACCCATGAATTACATTCTAGTCCAGAATCAAGTAAATCAATGTTGCAATTTTTCTCCTTTAGCCAATTTA
Source organism: uncultured Clostridium sp. (assembly GCA_964568335.1). GTDB lineage: Bacteria > Bacillota > Clostridia > Clostridiales > Clostridiaceae > Clostridium_AT. Next base: position 2,660 of record CAZMQY010000173.1, on the reverse strand, counting down.
AATAATCATCACATCTGTCAAAATGCTCACTCATTGGAACATTGGAATTCCTGGAATAATGAAAATATCCGTCATGTAGTACAACATTATGAAACCCGCAAAGATTTCTTGTTGGATATACGTGCATTTTTCCTATAGCTTGAGTATGATATCCTGCGTTAGCAAATTCTGAAGCAATTGTATGCTCGTAATTCCAATCCACTTTATCCATATATCCAACTCTGCCATGAGATTTTTGTGACATTCCAGTAAAGATATCTGCTCTTGCTGGAATGCAAGTAGGTGTTGCTGAATAAGCATTATCAAATAAGTATCCATTTCTCGCCATAGTATCAAGATATGGTGTTTCAACCACAGGATGACCTAAAGTTCCGAGACAATCTCCTCTCATTTGGTCTACTTCAATTAAAATTATATTTGGTTTCATTTTTTCTCCTCCTTAGTACAATATCTTTTTTTCTTTCTGACATTACAAAACTTCCTTTCATTTGAACTTATTTTCGTCTAACTGCCTCTTTCATCTCAAGGCCAGTAGAATAGTCCAATTGTCTTGGTTCGTATTCTTCATTTTCCCTTTGTCTAGTCATTCCTGTATAAGTCCAGCTAGAAGGCGCCGCATCCTCCCTCCAAGGCCTACGTTCCCAGTAGTAGCCCCTGAAAGGGTCACGAGTATTATTCATCCAATCTAGAAGCATATTGTGCAGTCTATCCCGTATATTGAAGTATTCTAGGTTATTTATTAGATTTATTATTTCAGAGGAATCCTTCTCAAGATCATAAAGCTCATCCGTAGTTAAAAGATTTATAACAAGCTTGTATCTTCCATCAAAAACAGCTCTAACTGGTTGAAAACCTCCAACCCCATCGTGGTCAACTTCATATCTTGAAAACTCCATGTATATAGCATCATTTTCCTTCATATGTGGATTACTTAATGTATTTGTCAGTGTTTTTCCCTCCAGGAGTTTTGGTACTGAAAGATCTGCTGCATTCATAATAGTTGGCACAATATCAATATGAGATACAGGACTATTGCATACAGAGCCTTCAGAAATTACTCCTGGCCATCGAATGATAAAAGGTATATTTGTAATCTCTTCATACATTACAGAACCTTTGCCTGAAAGGGAATGAGAATGAAGCATGTCCCCATGATCCGAAGTATATATTACTAGAGCATCAGGTGTATGCTCTGATATATTATCCAAAACTCTCCCTATCTCATAATCAGCATAGGAATTGCATCCAAAAAAATACTGTGCTTTAATTGTTAAATTATCTTTATCAGAATAAAGATTGTCCCCAGCCCAAACCTTATGATGTTCTGGTTTATTTTCAAGTGTATCCCACAGGTTAATATTCTTCGGAAATTCATAATCCTTGTACAATGAAGAATACGGCTCAGGGCATACAAAAGGATGGTGGGGCTCATCATAGGAAACTACCAAAAGAAAATCTTTCTCTTTATTCTTAGCTAGAAAATCAATAGACCTGTCACTGCATCTGTGGCTATAAGTAAATTCCTCCGTAATTTTTCTTTGTTCCATAATTTGAGGCTTTCTAGACCAAAATCTATCTTCTTCTGATAATTCTTCAAGGTAGCACCTCATATCATACCAGTATTCCTTATTCCATCCATCGGGACATCGTCCAAGTCCAAAGTAATCTCCGCCGTCTAGATGCCATTTCCCTATATACGCTGTTTCAAATCCGCTATCATGAAAGCGCTGTCCTACAGTTTTAACATTATCACCTAAAGGCATGCTGTTGCTCCAGTTTCCATTAGTGTGTGGATATGTGCCAGTAAATATGGCTGACCGTGCTGGCCCGCATACTGGTTGAGTTGTATATGCCTTATTAAAACGCATGCCAGTCTCAGCCAGCTTGTCAATATTAGGGGTTTTCATATCCTTATTACCGTAACAACCAACCATATCCTTTCTCTGAGAATCTGTCATAATTATTATAAATTGCTTATTATCCATATCTATTAACCACCTCTCTATCTCCTCTTTTATTTATAGTTCTTATATTGTTCTAAGCCCTATGATTTTCTTTAAATCATAGGGCTCCTCTATACTTATTTATCATCCTTAAGCTGAAATTTCCATTGTGCTATTTGAATGAATCTGTAAACATCATATGCAGGCTGAATTTTATCTTCAGTGTTTTGTATGTAATGCTTTAGTTCCTCCCAAGCCTCAGAAGTTTTTATTTCATTTCCCTCTGCCTTATTTTGAAGAAGGTTTGCAAAAAATTTGCAATAGTCAATATGCCAATCCATGTGCTCCCATGACTTTCTCCAAGAATTGTTTTCTAATTTTAAATTTGCTTCTATTACTGATTTAAAGTTATCTACAAACTCAGGAACCTTTTTCATATTTTCTCTTACTTCTTCATCAATCCATTTCTTCTGCGCACACCAGTACTCTATGTCAAATAGCTGTGATAGTTTCTCCAAATAATCTTTGCATTCTTTAAAGCAAGGCCCAAAAGCATTTCTAAAATAATCTTCTGCAATATTATCAAAATCCAAATTAGTATTCCAAAGTGTAAGACCCATAACATAATTAGGCAAGCCTGTTGGTAAAAATGCTCTTTGCTCCTGACAGCTTAAATATCCATTAAGTTCAAGATTTTTAAGACTCTTTATATCCTCA
>CAZMQY010000172.1:4674-7801 GCA_964568335.1 uncultured Clostridium sp. | reverse complement strand
TAATATAGCTGAAAAAGAAAAGGTAGATATTAAAACTTATAGAATTATTTATGATGCTATCGAAGACATCAAGTCTGCAATGATTGGCATGCTTGATCCTGAATATAAGGAAGTAGTTTTAGGAAAAGCCGAAATTAGAGCTACCTATAAAATATCAAATGTAGGTACAATTGCTGGCTGTTACGTATTAGATGGAAAGCTTACAAGAAATAGCAGCGTAAGGGTAATCCGCGATGGTATTGTTATTTTCGAATCAACCTTTGCATCTTTAAAGAGATTCAAAGATGACGTAAAAGAAGTGGCTGCTGGATATGAATGCGGTCTAAGCGTTGAAAAGTTCAACGATATAAAAGAAGGCGATATTTTAGAAGCTTATACTATGGAAGAGATAAAGCCAAAGCGATTATAGGGCCTAAGAGGAGAGGATTGTATGGTTAAATACAGAAGCGGCAGAATAAACGAAGAGATAAAAAAAGAAGTTAGTGATATAATACGAAATGAAGTACGCGATCCTCGTTTAACTGCTATGGTAAGTGTAACTAGAGTAGATGTTACAAAAGACTTAAGATATGCAAAGATATTTGTTAGTATCTTTGGAAACGAAGATGAAAAGAAAAACACTTTAAGTGCCCTTAAAAATTCTGCTGGATTTTTGAGAAGAGAGATTGGTCATAGGGTAAATTTAAGATTTACCCCTGAAATCACAATAGAACTTGACAATACAATAGAACATGGGATGCATATAAATGCCTTGCTTGAAACCATAAAGGAGAATAAGACTCATGACAATTAATGATTTAGCCAGCTTATTAAAGCAAAGCAAGAAAATAGGCATTACCTATCATACTTCTCCTGATGGTGATTCTCTTGGAAGCTCCTTGGCCTTAATGCAAGGCCTTAGGAAGCTTGGAAAAGAGGCTTATATACTATCTAAAGATTTACTTTCTGAAATTTACAGTTTTCTGCCATTTAAAGATGAAGTGATTAGCGCTTCAGATTCACCGTCAAAAGATATTGACTGCGTAATAGTATTAGACTGTGGTAATTTTGAAAGAGTATCTGCAAATTTAGATTTAAGTTGTAAAACCTATACATTAATAAATATTGATCACCATTTGTCTAATAATTTGTACGGAGACATTAATTTTGTAGATACCTCTGCTTCCTCAGTAGGAGAAATAATATTTAGAATATTGGAAGCCTTAGATATAAAAATAGATTCAGATATGGCTATATGCCTATATACATCAATTATTTCAGATACTGGGGGATTCAAGCACTCAAACACTACTGGTACTACCCATAATATAGCTGGTGAACTTATAAAAACAGGGTTTGATTTTAGTAAGCTTCACAGAATGTTATTTCAAAACAAAAAAATTAAGAGATTAAAGCTTCACGGAAAAATCATAGAAAATATGAATGTTATCCATAATGAATTAATATGCATAATGAAACTCACTAGGAAAATGCTTGAAGATATTGGTATTGAAGCTTCAGATACATCAGATATCATATCCTTAGGAATAGATATTGATACTGTAGAGGTTGCTGCGCTTATCAAAGAGGCTGATGAGGGGGTTAAAATAAGCTTAAGATCAAAATCTTCAGTTGATGTACGAAAAATTGCAGAAACATTTGGTGGTGGAGGACATATGCGTGCCTCTGGTTTATGGATAAATAAAAATATTGAGGAAGCCGAAAGACTAATAGTAAATGCTATTGAAAAAGAGTTGGTATAGATGGATGGAATATTAAACATATATAAACCTTCTGGGATAACCTCCTTTGATGCAGTAAGATCAGTTATGAAAATATGTGGTACTAAAAAGGTAGGTCATACTGGAACCCTCGATCCGCTTGCGTCAGGGGTGCTCCCTATATGTATAGGTCGCGCTACAAAAATAGTTGATTATATTATGAGTGAAACAAAGGTATATGATGCCCAATTGAAACTTGGAGTTAAAACAGATACTTATGACAGAGAGGGCGCTATTACTCATGAGCAGGAAGTAAATCTTTCTAAAGATGCTATATTATCTGCATTCAATTCCTTTATAGGAGACATTGAACAAGAACCGCCAATGTACTCTGCATTAAAAGTCAATGGCAAAAGACTTTATGAACTTGCAAGACAAGGTATTACTATTGAAAGAGAAAAAAGAAAGATTACTATTTTTGACATAGATATATTAAATATATCTCTTCCTCTTATTACATTTAGAGTGGTTTGTTCAAAGGGAACCTACATAAGAAGCTTATGTTACGATATTGGTGAAAAGCTTGGTGTAGGCGGTGCTATGTGGAGTCTTGAAAGAATTCAAACTGGAAACTTTAATCTGGAAAATTCAGTTTCCTTAGATAATCTTAGCAAAGAGAACGTATTTCAATATATTATTTCCATGGAGGACAGTCTTAGCAAGTACGATAAAATTTCATTTTCATCTAAGTATGAGAATTTACTTCTCAATGGAGTAAAGATAAACAATAAGTTTATAATTGGAGATATTGAATTGAATAAATTATATAGAGTATACTTAGATAAAAAAAGATTCGTTGGATTAGGCATTAGAGAAGATAGTGGTTTTAAAATTACTAAATTATTAGTTTAGGAGCAGCAGTTATGATAATCTTAGAGGATAACTTTCAAAAAAAGCTTGAATATAAAACCTATATAGCACTAGGAAGCTTTGATGGTTTACATTTAGGACATATGGGTTTAATAAATAAAACTCTTGAGCTGTCAAAAAAGAATAATGTTAAAAGCATGGTATACACTTTTAAAAACCACCCTCTCTCCGTAGTTAACAAAGATAAAGTTCCAAAACTCTTAATGGATAACGAAACCAAATTAGACATATTGGAGAAACTTGGAATAGATGTAGTAAACCTAGTCAATTTTGATACTGACTATATGAAGATATTACCTGAAACTTTCATTGAAAATATGGTTAAGCATTATAATCTTAAAGGATTAATTGTTGGCTTTAACTATAGATTTGGGTACAAAAACAGCGGAAATATTGATTTATTAAAAAAATATAGCAATAAATTGGACTTTGAGTTGCATGTCATAGAATCCGTAACTTATGAGGATGAGGTGGTAAGCAGTTCGAGAATAAGAGGT
>CAZMQY010000172.1:0-4664 GCA_964568335.1 uncultured Clostridium sp. | reverse complement strand
TTTATTAAACGCCGGCATCGTACAAGAAGCTAATAAAATGCTTATACACCCTTACACGTTAAAGGGTGAAATAATTAGGGGAAAGCAGCTAGGAAGAACTTTAGGATTTCCTACAGCAAATTTAAAATATGATAATAGCTTTCAAATCCCAGCTACAGGTGTTTACTATACAGCGGTTGAATATAATAATAGGCTATATAAAGGGATAACAAGCGTCGGATTCAACCCAACTATCGAGCCCGTTGGAAGTACTATTACAATTGAAACTTATATCTTAGATTTTAATAAATATATTTACGGAGAAAATATCAAGCTTTATTTTATTAATAGAATACGAGACGAATTAAAATTTAATTCGCTTAAAGCGCTTGCTAGTCAATTAGAAAAAGATAAAGAGTATGCTGAAAAGCAAAATTTAGAAATATTTTCATTTAACAAATAAAAAGTAATTTACAATATATTTTTTATTTGTTATAATATCAATCGTGAACCTTATGCTAAGAAATACGAATTGCCAACGTTGTTCTTGGGATAAAGGCGATAATTTTTGGAGGTGTATACAATGGAAAAGGCAACAAAGCAACAAATCATTGAAAAATTTATGAGACACGAAGGAGATACCGGTTCTCCAGAGGTTCAAATCGCACTATTAACAGAAAGAATCAATCATTTAACTGCTCACTTAAAAGAGCATAAGAAGGATCACCACTCAAGAAGAGGTCTTCTTATGATGGTTGGTAAGAGAAGAGGTCTTCTAAATTATTTAATGAATGAAGATATTCAAAGATATCGTGATATTGTTGAAAAACTTGGATTAAGAAGATAATGAAGAGCGGGTCAACTCCGCTCTATTATTTTAAATATTAGTAAGACTAATATTTAATAAATTTTATAATAAATTACTATAATTTGATAATAATATTAGTGTACATTGAGGGGAGGTAAATGTATGAGTCACATATTAGAAACCACAATTGCTGGTAGAAAACTAAAATTAGACTATGGTAAAGTTGGAATGCTATCTGATTGTGCTTTGTTAGTTAGCTATGGTGATACAGTTGTTCTTGTTAATGTTAATGCATCTGTTAAACCAAGAGAGGGAATTGATTTTTTTCCTCTAAGCGTCGAATATGAAGAAAGATTATATGCCGTTGGAAAAATACCTGGGGGCTTTATAAAAAGGGAAGGAAAGCCATCAGAAAAAGCTATCCTTCATGGAAGAGCAATAGATAGACCACTAAGACCACTTTTTCCAAAAGGATATAGAAATGATGTTCAGGTAGTTTGTACAGTCACCTCAGTTGAGTCTGATAACGCTCCAGAAATATTAGCTATAAATGCAGCTTCTATGGCATTATGCATTTCAAGTATACCATTTGTGGATCCAGTTGCAGCAGTTTCAGTTGGTCTTATTGATGGAAACTTTATACTAAATCCAACATCAAAGGAAAGAGAACAAAGCAGCATGAACTTAACTGTTTGTGCTACAAGGGAAAGAGTTATAATGATTGAAGCTGGTGGAGATGAAATACCAGAAGAAGTAATGTATAACGCTATAATGTTTGGTTTTGAAGAATGCAAGAAAATCGTAAGCTTCCAAGAAGAAGCAATGCAAAAAATAGGTAAGGAAAAGAAAGTACCTGTACTATATAAGGTTGACGAAACACTTGAAAATGAAGTTAAGGAATTTTCGTTTAATCTTATTAAGGAAGCTATGTACATAACTGATAAAGATAAAAGAAATGAAGCAATGGATGCCGCTAAGACTAAAATAGCAGAAGCATTTAATGAAAAGTATGCTGATAATCTATCAGACATTTCTGATGTATTGTATAGATTACAAAAAGAAATCGTTAGGGATATGGTTTTAAATGAGAAAATAAGACCAGATGGAAGAAAGTTTGATGAAATAAGATCTATAGACTGTGAAGTTGCATTGCTGCCTAGAACACATGGAACAGGTCTATTTACTAGAGGTTTAACTCAAGTAATGACAGTTGCTACAATTGGGGCTTTAGGTGATGTGCAAATTTTAGATGGTTTAGGTGATGAAGAATTCAAAAGATATATGCATCACTATAACTTCCCTGCATACAGTGTAGGAGAAGTAAAACCATTAAGAGGACCTGGCAGAAGGGAAATAGGACACGGTGCATTAGCTGAGAAAGCTTTAGAACCACTTATTCCTTCAGAAGAAGAGTTTCCTTACACAATAAGGTTAGTATCTGAAGTACTTAGTTCTAACGGTTCTACCTCTCAGGCTAGCGTATGTGGAAGCACTTTAGCATTATTAGATGCTGGTGTACCTATAAAGAGACCTGCTGCTGGTATAGCTATGGGTTTATTTACTAGCGATGATTTAACTCAAGAAGAAGTTGTTACAGATATTCAAGGTATAGAAGATTTCTTTGGTGATATGGACTTTAAGGTTGCAGGAACTGAAAAAGGTATAACTGCCATTCAGGTAGATACAAAAATTAGAGGATTATCTAATGAATGTATAAAAAAATCTATTGAAGATGCTAGAAAAGCTAGATTATATATCTTAGATAAGATAAATGAGTGTATCCCTGAGCCTCGAAAAGAAATGTCTCCTTATGCACCAAGAGTATATACTATGTCAATAGATCCTGAAAAGATTAGAGATGTTATTGGTGCAGGTGGAAAAATAATCAATAAGATAATTGCTGAAACTGGAGTTAAAATTGACATTAAAGAAGATGGAAAGATATTTATAATGTCTAACGATAGTGTAGGTGCTCAAAGGGCGTTAAAAATAATTGATGACTTAACAAGAGAAATTAAAGTTGGCGAGATATATCTAGGCAAGGTAACTAAGATAGCTAACTTTGGAGCATTCGTTGAAATTCTGCCTGGTAAAGAGGGTCTTGTTCATATATCTAAATTAGATTTTGCAAGAGTTAATAAAGTAGAAGATGTTGTATCTGTTGGCGATGAAATATTAGTTAAGGTAACAGAAATAGATAATCAAGGTAGAGTAAACCTTTCTAGAAAGGATGCTATAAAAGATTCAGAAAGTGAACAAGAGAACGATTAAAATAGAAGGGCATCATTGCCTTTTTATTTTTTATACAAAATAGTACAGGAAATTGCATAGGCCTTTATAAGGAGGGAAATATGTATAATTTATTTAAACTTGATAATGGATTAAGGGTGGTAGTAGAAAACATTGATCATGTTAATTCAGTAAGCGTTGGCCTTTGGGTAGAAAACGGTTCTAGAAACGAAAATTCCATCAATAACGGGATTTCTCATTTTATTGAGCATATGTTTTTTAAAGGGACCTTAAACAGGACTGCAAAGGAACTTGCAGAGAGCATTGAAGATGTTGGTGGACAAATAAATGCTTTTACTGGAAAAGAGGCTACTTGCTTTTATATTAAAGCACTTGATACTCATCTTAATTTATCACTTGAAATTTTATCTGATATGCTTTTTAATAGTAAGTTTGCTTATGAAGACATTGAGAAGGAGAAAGGCGTTATAATTGAAGAAATTAATATGAGCGAAGATCAGCCTGAGGATGTGTTATCAGATTTACATAGTGAAGCAATCTGGGGCAGCGATTCTATATCAATGCCAATTTTAGGAACCGTTGAAACAGTTCGCTCATTTACTAGAGAGCAACTCTTGAGCTATATTTCTTCATATTACATTCCAGAAAACTCTGTAATATCAATTTCTGGGAAAGTGAATATACATAGTATAGAGAGCCTTATTAGCAAGTACTTTGGAAACTGGAACAGTGTAGGTAAAAAAATAACTAGTTATTCTACTCCTATGATATTATCAAATCATTTGTTTAAGCAAAAGGAAATTGAACAGCTTCATATTAGTTTAGGCATGAATGGAATAGAATCTGGTAACGACGATATATATGGTCTATTGCTGCTGAATAATATGTTTGGTGGTGGTGCATCTTCGATTCTATTCCAAAAAATTAGAGAAGAGCTGGGAGTATGTTATTCAATATATTCTTATCTTTCTTCCTTTAAAAACACTGGAGTAATCAATATATATACAAGTTTGAACCCAAAATATTCTTCAGAAACTATAGCACTTATAAAGGATGAAATATATAAATTTTCTAAACATGAAATTACCAATGAAAAACTTATAAAATTAAAAGAGCAATTAAAGGGAAACTATATTTTAGGGCTTGAGAGTACTAGCAGCAGAATGTTCAGTAATGGAAAATCTGTACTATTTTTAAATAAGATTAATAAGCCACAAGATATAATAAACAAAATTGATGCTGTAAGCAAACATACTCTTTATAGTCTCTTAGAAAGAACCTTTTCAAAGGGTATACTAAACTCGGCTTATGTTGGTCAAGATATTGATTTAACAGAATTAATCCATATAATAGAAGGTGATGCAATTGCTTTTAAAAATCAAAAAAGTAATAGGGTATGAGGATTTACCAACTCCGCGTTTTATGACAAGCGGTTCAGTTGGTATGGATCTATTTGCAGCAATTAACGAAGAAATAGCCTTAAAACCGCTAGAGAGAATAAAAGTACCTTTAGGCATATGTATTGAACTTCCTAAAGGTTATGAAGCTCAGATAAGACCTAGAAGCGGTCTTGCGGCCAACTATGGAATAACCCTCTTAAATGCTCCTGGGACTATCGACTGGGATT
>CAZMQY010000171.1:0-7843 GCA_964568335.1 uncultured Clostridium sp. | reverse complement strand
CAGAAACAATATGTACAGGATAATTCATAATATTTTTCCTCCTCTGTTTCGTTATTGTTTACTAGTACGTCCTTTAAGAAAAAGGCGCATTAATTCAAATTCAATTCGTATTATTGTTTACTCATTATGAATGGAAATAAAAATATCCCAATAACTATTAGCATTGACACAATGCCAAATATTCTTCGAGATAAGAAGTAACTGCTAGTGGGCTCTTTTGAGGCTTTCCAACTTTCAAATATCCTCCACAGAAACTTTGGACTAATGGCATTTAATAATCCTTGAAGAAAAATAAGCCCTAAGATTATCATAGGAATTATGGTAATTCCTTTTTGCATGACACCCACTCCTTTTATAATATATTAAATAAATCTAATTCGTCTTAATTACGCTTGTTCACCATATAAGAAAATTGTTCTTAAAAAACTTCATATTATCTTTATTTCGCAACAGTTTACAATTATTAGCTATTATATCCTTATTCTTCAAATGGTTTAAATATCCTTCATCTATTAATAATTTAGTTGAGGCGATTTCGTGGAATACATATAAATTTATATAAATAACAGTAACGCTTTAAGTCGAGCGTCATAATATATACCAGGACAAGAGTCCAATACATTATATGGGAGGATATATATATGCCTAATGCTTCAAGATTAGTAAATGATTTAGCACGCCATATAGGACAAACTGTAACTATATTTACAACTAGTGGAGGTCAATCAGGTAGAGGCTTCACAGGAGTTCTTGCATCAGTAAATTGTGATTTTGTAAGGTTAGTAACTCAAATCGGCCCAGCTCCTGGATGTGCACTTGGCAATTGCTGTGAAGAAAAAGAGGAAAGACGTAGACGCCGTAGAGATCATGAAAATGAAGAAGAAAGATTCCAAGGTGCTGAATTTGATGAGGAGTTTGAAAATAGGGACAGAGAAAGGGAAAGAGAAAGGGAAAGAGAAAGATTTGAGTGTAATGGAAGAAGAGGACTTGGCGCAGTAGTTGACATCCCTACTGATAGAATTGCAGCCTTTGTCCATAATGCTGTTGGAAGTGAAGGTTGGGTTTAATTAGTTCTTAGTAACTTTCACAGGAAACAAGAGACCTAGAGGGATTATCCCTCTAGGTTTAACTCTGCATAAATGAATATTATCTACTTGCGAGTGTAATAATCAACATATTTTATATCTTTGGAAGGGCCATCCTCATAAACTTTAAAAAAAGGAATTTTACGTATTTCATATCCAAGTAACCTTCTTTGTGGATTCTCCTCGGACTTATGCCATCTAAGCACTTGATAACCTAATCCATAATAGAATGCACTTCCACCATCTTTTACTGCAAATATTTCCCTAATTGCAAATATGGGATTTTTTGATTCTGAAACTCTTTTGGAATCAACTGAATATGTTATAAAATGCAAACATATTAAAATAAGCAGGATTATTAATATTTTCATTTTATTTTCTTTCTTCATAATAGCCCCCTACAAGAAATTAATTAGTTCAGCCTAAATTACATGATTGTACTAGCTTGAAGCCATAATCAATAAAGCCTTTAGAAATACTAAGCTTTAACTGCTTTTAATTTAGCTTATGTAGCTCGTATGATCAATGATAATTCTGTCTCTATGTACTTATTCTAGAAATTAATTCCAATTCCTTCTAAATAGAAATACCTAGAGAAATTTCTTTCCCTAGGCACTATTGCTTCCTTAAATAAAACCACTCTTTCTGGGCAAATTCTTGCTGCTAAGTGAGCAGAGGTTTCTGCTTTTTCAAACAAAATATTTGCTTTGTCTCTCATTGCTAACGGGCTATTCTATTATTTTAAATTCTGATGGAAAAAATGTTTCTACCGGCCTATTATAGGCATCATAAACTTCATATAAATTAATGAATTTATCATATACCTTTTGCATTTGATTTAATAATAATTTTTCATCGATGTTTATAAGCTTTTTATCTTTCATAAGCCATTTTCCATCTATAATTGTGCTTGAAACATTATTGCCAACACAGCTTTTTACAAGGGTTCTGATTGGATCCTGGTATGGTCCAACGCTTATATCATCAAGATCAATTATAATAATATCCGCTTTCATATTTTCTTGTAATTTACCAATATCATTTCTTCTTAAAGCTTTTGCTCCGTTTATTGTAGCAGCATTGAAAACATCTTTTGCACTAATCCTGCTAAAATTATTTTCTATTGGTCTGTTAAAATCTTCTCCTTGCTCAGGATACTTTTGAAAAACTTGCTGCCTATAAAACATTCTATCAAGATCTAAAGCATATCTCATATTTTGTATCATATCATCAGGCTGAGCGTCGGTACCCATTGTTATATTAATTCCGTAGTCCTGGTATTTTGAAAATGAAACCAATGCAGTTCCAACATTAATCTCTGCAATTGGTGTATGAATTATGCTCACATCATATTTGCTTAAAAGCTCCAGTTCACTATCTTTAGCTACAATGCAGTGAGGAATTAATAAATTACTTGCAAGGAGCCCTTTCTTTTCAAGGCAGGTAATAGTACTTTCCAATCCCATAGTCTTTAATAAATCCCATTCATGCAGACCTTCACATGCATGCATTCTCATAGGTATATTCTTGGATTTTGCAAACTCCATTGCCTTAGCTAAAATCTCAAATCTAGTACAATTTATTTGGCATGGGTTCATAAATCCTTTTATGAGGCCATTGCCTTTTCCATCAAAGTTATCAAAAAACCTTAATGCATCTTCAAAACTTTTCTTCTCTCTATCTTCTTCAACATCAAAGCCTTGAGCTTTACGAGATTTAAAGGATGGCCCGACATACAGCCTATAATTTAGTTCAAGAGCAGCATTAGCCATTACCTCAAACTCTTCATAGGATTGGCTAAAGCCATGAAATAGTTCCCCTTCAATTGGCATTGCAGTTGTGATTCCATTTTTAATTAACTGAGCTATAGAAAACTTTTGTCTTATATAAAAATCTTCTAAGGTATATGGATCCTTAGTTCTGAACTTATCTCCCATTTTAAATCTGTCTTTTGCAGACTTAGGTGCAGCAATATCAATGATAGCATGGTCTGTATCAATATCAGAATCTAAATCAATAAACCCAGGACTTATAATTGCTTTACCCGCATCATACTCTTCATCAAAGCTGCCTTTGTAATTTTTACCACAGTAAATTATCCTATCATCTTTAAAAACCACTTCTCCATTTTTATATATAACATGCTCGTTATTTTCAAAGCCAATGACAAACAAAGCTTTCAGTTTTGTTATTTTACTCATTAGTAATGTCCCCCATCTCTTCTTTGCCACTCTAAATCAAACAATTCTTTATCTGGCTTTCTATTTTTTCCCCAATTGTATTCATCAAGATAAGCAAAATTTTTAAGATTAGCTCTTTCCACAGTCTCAACTGCTTCTTCTTGAGCTTTTAATAAAACCTCAATTTCATCAACAGTTTTAACTATTTTATTTTCCATAATCAGCTCGCCGTCCACCATAACATTATCTACATCTTGTCCTTCTCCACTTAACACAATGGAATGAACAATATTAAAGTTAGGCATTAACCTTGGATTTAGCAAATCAATAGTTATTATATCCGCTCTCTTGTTTACCTCCAAAGATCCGATTTTATCATCTAGACCTAAAACTTTTGCTGCATCAATTGTAACTAATTCAAGCATTCTCTCATTTGGAAGAAGACTACTATCCTTTGCTGCTCTTCTATGCGCCCTTTGAAATTCTCTCATGCATTTAAACATATCAAATCCGTCTCCAGTTTTTGCACCATCTGTAGTAGCTGCTAAAGAAACGCCTTTATCAAGCATTTTATGAACAGGAGCACCGGAGTATGGGGCCATTGTTGCATGGGTACCGGTTTTAGCCAATATATCAATTTCTTCATCATCTAAATTTGTACAATGCTGCACATGTACATGTGGGCCCAGCACTGCATTTTTTAAATCTTCTTTAGCAAGATGAAGCATTCCCCCAAAACAATCAGAATGTATTCTCACATTATATTTATCTGCTATTTTTAACATGGCTTTTGCCTGCTTGATATCATGTTCCGTTAAAGTCGTAAGCTGTTCCCTTGGTGTTGCGCCAGATGGATTGATAGATGTAATAATGCCAAAAGGAGTTACGCTTACAAGTGTCTTTTCATTATTTTTCTTGTGCAGCTGTTTTATAACTTCTTCTAGACTTTCTACAACCTCATCAAAGGAAACTGACTTCATTATCCTTTTCCCATCTTTATATCTGCTGAAATTATGAGGCCATGGAACATGGCAAGGACCAGTGCAGATAATATCACGGATTCCAACTTCATTGTATGCTTTAGCATTATTTATAGCAAAAATCGGATCATCACAGCGAGGTTGAGATCCAAGTACTGAAACCCCTGTTGTGACTCCATTTTTTAATCTTTCAAGAGCTGATACTTTTCCTTCTATGTACCAAAATTCATCCGTTGTATAATGCTTATATGTATGAGTCATTGCAGGCATCCAATACTTTGTGTCTTTTACAACAAACCTAAAGAAGGTATGTCCAGCATGGCCATGAGCATCAATAAATCCTGGCATAATAACTTTATATTTACAATCTATAATTTTTTTTGCTTTAAATTTTTTATCAACTTCCTCCTTGCTTCCAATATAAATAATTTTACCATCATCAACTACTAAACTTGAATTTTTTAAAACTCTTCTTTCCTTATCCATAGTTATGATAGTGCCGTTGGAAAAAATATAATCAACCATTGCTTCCTCCTAATATACTTTTTCATTTATAGACTAACATTTTTATTATATCATCAATTCAATTGAGCGACTATTTCATAAATTCTGATATAAACAAATGTAAGAATATAATATCGTTTGCATATTTGTTTTTTGTATATTATGAATTGCTAGCTTGAAACTTTTAAGTATAAATACAGATATATATATATTTAAAATTTAAACGGCTAAAGAAAATTCCTTACTGAACGAAGATAGAATATATCTAAGTTTTTCCATAAAAAACGACTCAGCCCATTGGAAATACTATATATTTGCAGGAGGGATATCCGATGGATAATCAGAAAAAGATTATTGTAAACTACACTTTTAAGGATTTGAAAGCCTTTGTATTCTCGAAAACTTACCGTGGAATACTAGGAAAGTTCAACTATATTTTCTTTGGGATTATATTCCCTTTATTATGTATTGCCATATTGCTTGCTAGTATGCTTTTAACCAGGGAGAGTAATTCATTATTTATGCTGCCTTCTATTATCACTTTCATATTTTTCTCAGCTTTCATTCATTTACCGTTCTACTTGCAGTATTACACCCTAAAAAATTCCATGAAGAAAAACAAGTTCTTGAAAGATCCGGTATGTTATGAATTTGATGAAGATAAATTAAGCATATCTTCGCCAAATGGAAACAACTCTGTTCTGTGGAAGGATATTTATAAAGTTTTGGAGTTAAAACCCTGCTTTGTTATATATACCTCTCCAGTTAAGCACATTATCATACCTAGGAGATGCTTTACCGGTTCTGAACAATTAAAAATGTTTTTTGATACACTTACAAATAACATTAATAAGAAAAAACTAAAATTAAAGCACTATCCCCTCGGAAAAGTTTCTCAAGCAGAGCCTGAGTACTTGTCTTTTGAAGCTATAAATGATGCCTCAAATTCTTTAGAAGAAACTCCGCTGCTTCAATTAAAACTTTCTTTAACAAAGGAAGAAGTTATAGCAGTTAATTTCAAGCTATATTACACCTCTCCTTCCGGGATTATAATGACCGCTATGGGTATTATGTTGATTATAAGTTATATTGCTACACTGTTATCTAATGGCAGCAGTCCATTCATAAGACTGTTGATTGGATTTTTCTTAGCAATTCTTATACCGATTATGACTTACTTCAGAATAGGAAAAAGCTTTGAAAAGGATGCCTCACTGCAGAGGGAATATACCTACAGCTTCTATAAAGATTATTACATTATTCAAAGCGTGAGTACAGAACATAAGATATTCTGGTCCGATCTTGTTAAAGCAAAGGAGCTAAAAACAGCTTTTCTGCTATTCGAAACAAAATATATTGCACATATTTTACCGAAGAGAGTTTTCAACGAGAATGAAGTTAAAATGAACATTTTGAGGGATCTAATAAATAATATTAAATCCAATCATTGATTCATGCATGGGATTTAATATGGACCTTAATGGCATCCTTCATTATACATGACTATTTAGGGATATTGTTTATTTAATATTTTATTTATCAATTCTACAGTCTTATCTAAACCTTTTTCATCTTGAAGTTTATTTGATAATGATTTACAAGAATAACTAAATTGCTCATAGTTATTTTTAATACTAATTATCGCATTAACTAATGCGTCCTCACTTAGGTCCTGACTGCGTATTGGTTTAGGACCTAAGTTTAGTTCATATACCCTATTTGCCCAATAAAATTGGTCTGTTATATGGGGAATAACTATTTCTGGAATCCCTGAATAAATAGCAGTTGCCGTTGTACTCATGCCTCCATGGTGAATAATGCAGTATCCATGTTTAAATAACCATGTATGGGGTATGCTGCCAACTGCAATTATATTTTCTCCTAGCTTATAATTCTTTAAGGTTTTATTGAAGCCTTGGAGAATAGCTCTCATATTCAACTTATTGACCGACTTTACTAGAACATCTAATTTCTCCTTTTCTTCTTTGCTTTCAAAGCCCATAGCACCAAGGCTGATAATTATAGGGGCTGACCCATTATTAAGGAAATTACTTAATTCCTCTGAAGGGTGAAACTCTTTATTTTCATCCACAAGCCAATAACCAACAATTTTATTTTTTTCCTCCCATAATTCATAAGCAGGATACACTAAAGGACTTATGGGTACTATATTCAGCATTGGTGATAAGAGCTCATCAAAGGAGCTTATTTTCTTTAAACCATGAACTTTTCTAAGTTTATTATATGGACCAACCATAAATGGATTTACAAATATACCTATAAGCCCGCCTAAAAAAGCCTTTATTTTACTTTTTTCCTCCAGTTTTTTTGGTATGACATCTGGTTGCAATGTGACGCTTATAAAGGGGACTCCACTTGCTTCAGCCTCTGTTGCACCAATATTACTATGAGATGCTACAACTAAATCAGCATCTGAGCAAAGTTTTTTAATTTCAAAAGTAGTTTCTTCAATTATTTTAAAAACGAATTTCATAGTTCTAATAAACCCTAACATCCAATTCTTAGAGCTTCCTCTTATTTTAGCTGTTTCATACTCTATGTCTATATCCGGTCCTATTGGTACAAAATTTATATTATAGTTCTTGATTAGATCTTTCCAACAAGGATGAGTAGCAATTGTCACCTCGTAACCTGAAGCATTTAATCTTGTGGCTAGTGCAATGTATGGTTGTACATCACCCCTTGTTCCCATGGTCGGTATTAAAATTTTCATGATATTCCCTCCACAAAATACTCAATACACTATATTATAATTCCACAGATTTATTCGAAATCCTTTCAAATATTTGTTTGATAATAAACATTATATGGAAATTAGTGTTATAATTATAAATAATACAATACATAAGTACACTGTTTAATTAGTTAGATTTTAGGAGGTTGAAATGAATAAAATAGATTTGCATATGCATTCATGTTTCAGTGATGATGGGGAGTTTACTCCTGAAGAAATAATTAATTTAGCAATTAAAAATGGTGTTGAGATTATTTCAATAAGCGATCATAATTCTGTAAAAGCAGTAGAAAGAGCTTTAAACTATAGCAAAGGAAAAAATATAAAGGTAATACCAGG
>CAZMQY010000170.1:0-7895 GCA_964568335.1 uncultured Clostridium sp. | reverse complement strand
CATAGTTTCTATAGTATCTTCTACTGCACCTTCTACTTCTCTTTTCTGGTCTGTGTCTTCTATTCTGATATAAAATACTCCGCCGCTTTGATTTGCCAGCCTTTCATCGATTAATGCTGAAAAAACTCCGCCTATGTGCTGAAAACCAGTTGGACTTGGTGCGTATCTTGTAACCTTGGCACCCTCTGTTAAATTTCTTTTTGGATACTTATTAAAGTAATACTCCGGGGTTTTATTTATACTTGGGTATATCAGCTTTGCTAATTTTTCTAAACTCATAGCTTATTCTCCTTTTTTTATAAAATTAAAAGCCCTTCCTCCTAATACTATTAGGACGAAAGGCTATTTTTCCGCGTTACCACCTAAATTGGTTAAGTTTCCTTAACCCAACTCAATTGTCTTTAAGGGAACTACCCCATTTATTGCTCCAAAGCTTCCTTCTACAGAGTTAAATTCTAAGCTTCCACCGTCCTTAGATCTCTTTTATTTAACCTTCTGTGTACTCTTCTTCTTCATAGCTCATTATGTATTTTACTTAAAAACATATAAAAATTATATATTTAAATCCAGCTGCTGTCAACCTGTTAATAGCTAATGTACTAAGCTATATCTTATATTTATCGTCCTTGGCAATTATGAACTCACAAACCTCAGCTTTTGGTTTACAGTTAAGTTATTATATTATTCTGCTACTCATACTGGCTTTTAACATAAGTAATAGGCTTAGCTTTATTTTTTTCTACAAAAGTGTAGTAGTAGGATAATATAAACATAAACACTTGTATGGTGTAAATGACCAATCGTTCTGTCAGACCTAATATATTTAATTTCAGACCTATAGAAATTGGATTGAACATTCCAAAGGCAGTAATAAGTATAGCCACAACTAAAGTAAACTTTCCTAGCCCTTTCATTTTTCCCTGCTTTAAATAGCCAATAGAAATTAAAAAGGAAGAGCCAATGGTTGTAAATACTACAACAACAGTTACAATAATATGCATCATATTTTGAAAATTCATCTCTGTCTTATTATGGCTTAAAGGAAACAAATTATAACCAAACAATGAAGTTAGCTGCATTATCATCAAAATTATATAGCCAACTTTCATCATGCTGCTGTATTGACTGAAGGCTTTTGCAATTAAGGCTGTTACCATTAGAAGCATGCATATACCATATATTAAAGTAAACATTTTCAGCAGCTGTGCATTAGGTGCTCCATCAGCAGTAAAAGAACTTATATCAGTTGTTATAGGATTGTATGCTGGCCATAAAATATTCCCTAAAATAATGTGTGCAAAATAAAATAGCACTCCTACCATTCCTAGGGGCATTAAGTATTTGCTTAGTTTTTTCATCTTTTTACCTCCCTAAGGCCTATGTGCGACTCTTGTAACTACTTTAAATATATTCTTTACAAATCTATTTAATCCTTGAAAGCATAAAAAATAATAAGGAACAACCTACACAGGCTGCACCTATGCGGGTTGTTCCATTCAATTAAATCATTACTAATATTATACTATTATATAAACTGTTCAAGAACTTTTTCATGCTTCTGCTCTTCTTTAATTATTCGTGTTAAGACTACATATACTTCATTAGTTACATCCTCAAGCTTCTCAACTAATTTTCCTTGTATGTCCAAAAGAAGCCCAATATTATTTTTTTCAAATTCAAGGGCAAACTTTATTAAGTCCCTCACATTATTAAGCTTTGGAACTTGAATGTGTTTACTAAATTCATATAATTGCTTTGCAGCTTTATCATAGAGAAAAAAATCTATCTCCTCATTGTTTTTTTTCTCTACATCTCTTTTCAAAGCCTTATAGTACAGGATATGTCTTTTTTCTTCCTTTACTAGAGTTTTAGCAACCATGCTTATTGCTGGATTTGATTGTTCATAGAACTTCTCTATACTGCTATATAACTCTTCTGCATCTTCTTCAATAATTATAAGTTTTTCTATTAAATCAGAAATTCTATATGCCACGCTGCTCCTCCTTTTACGTCGTAATTCAATTCATGCTGTTTTATATATATTACATTTATTTTATAAAATCGACAACATTTTTTCTGCCTAATGTATTTGTTTTAATTGTATTATAACAAAATATAAAAAAGAGCGATACCCTCGCTCTTCATAAAATTACTGTATTATTTTATTATATTCCCTTATCCTCAAGCTCAAAAGTCAAGCTATCATCAACAAATAAAATAAAATCGCTTATGCTTTCGAATTCTGTTCTTCTTAAATTCTTGAAATTATTAGTAAGGTAGAATACAATTATTTTCTTTAAAACCTGGCATTCCTTAAAGTTAAGCTCTAACAGAAAGCTTTGCTTATCTGACTGCTGGCTTTCTCTTTTCATTTCTTCTGCCTTGTTCTTTATGCTTTCAACGCATGTAATTTCTTCATCTCCATAGAACACAGACCAAATCCCATAGCCTGAAGCCTCATTAACTATATTATTTAGAAGTTCTAAGTTTTGTTTTGTAACTCCAAATTTAATGCTTATCATATATAGCTCTCCTTTTCATAAGATTTATAATATGCTTATTATCTTAAGCATATTATACTTTAATTTTTATATCAAGTTTTTGCTTGCTGCCTAGACTGCAGTTTACTATTTAAAATTTTCTTTCACTAAAGCATTTATTTTATTATTTATAGCCTTAACATCTATAGAATTTACTTTTTCATCCTTAATATTATACTTTTGTTTCAACTTTAACACTCTATATACCTTTTCATTTATACTTTCTTCACTATCTTCCACTGCCTTGGTAATAGAATTTAATACAGCGGTTTCCTTTTCAAAATCATGGCATACTAAGATAATATCGCTACCTGCATTTAGAGATTTCACTGCTGCCTTGCCAATATCATAATTTTTAACTACAGCACCCATTGTCATATCGTCAGTAATTACAACGCCATCATACTTTAAATAGTTTCTTAAAACATCTGTTATGATAACTTTTGAAAAGGAGGCAGGATTGTCTTTATCTATTTTAGGCAGAAGGATATGGGCAACCATAACTACCTCCGCGCCACTTTCTATTGCTTTTGAGAAGGGTATTAGTTCAAGGCTTTTAAGCCTGTTTAAATCATTGTTAACAACTGGCAAGCCTACATGAGAATCAACAGAGGTATCTCCATGTCCTGGGAAATGTTTAATTCCAGATATTACATTTTGGGCTTGAATTCCCTTCATAGTCTCTATACCAAGCTTGCTTACAATTTCAACATTGTCCCCAAAGGCTCTGTCTCCTATGACAGGATTTTTAGGGTTGCTGTTAACGTCTAATACTGGAGCAAAATTCATGTTTATACCAAAAGCTTTTACTTCTTCACCTAAAATGCTCCCTATATTATAAGAAATATCGCTGTTGTTTTTTTCTCCTATGACTTTGCTGGTTGGAAGCTTAGCAAATTCCTTTGGCATCCTGCTTACCCTTCCGCCTTCTTCATCAATGCCAAAAAACAAAGGTATCTTGTTTGCAGCATTTGAACTCTTTAGGGAATTAATTAAATTTAGAGTCTGCTTTGTATCCTTTATATTCTGACCAAGAAGAATGAAACCTCCAACCTTATACTTTTCTATAAGCTCCATGGAATGCTCATCATTTTCGTAACCGTCAATTCCTGCCATTACAAGCTGACCTATCTTTTCCGTTATACTCATGCTTTTAATCTGTTCACTTATACTGTCTGCAACGGGTTTATTAATTTCAGTATTTTCTTTTGGCGGCTGTGACGTGCATCCTGTTAACGCTGATAGGATTATACATAGGAATATTGAAGCATATTTTTTACCTTTCAATTCATCGCCTTCTTTTTACAACTAAATTTCTATTTTGCATCCGCTAGATGGCCTCCACTGTTATATAAAACCACTTTATTTCGTCCTGTTCTTTTAGCTTCATATAATGCAGTATCTGCATTTTCCAGAAGATTATCCGTACTGTTGGTTAGGTTTGGAAAGGTTGAAATTCCGATAGAAATTGTTATATTGATACTAACTTTATTTGAAATCTGAAACTTGTAATTTTCAACATTTTTTCTTATCCTCTCAGCAACCTCCAGTGCATGAGAGGCTGGACAATCCAATAGAAGCACAGAAAACTCTTCACCGCCGTTACGAGACACTATATCATAAGCCCTGCAGGTGTTAAGTAAAATATCAGCTAAGTCCTTTAATATAATATCTCCAGAACTATGACCATAAGTATCATTAACCTTTTTAAAAAAGTCTATATCTAAAAATAACAGGGATAAATATTCCCCATTTCTTTTCGCATGCTGTGCTACACTGTTAAATACATTATCAAACTGTCTTACATTATTTAAGCCTGTTAAAAAGTCAACAGTGGCTTCGCTTCTTAGTTTTCTATACAGTAGAACAGCTTCTCTTAGATATTCTGTGTATTTGAATATAAAATATGACATAACTATTGTTCCTACACTATATGCCCCAAAAACCAAAAGGAGAAATGCCGGATCTTTTATAAGAATAATCATTGAAATAGAATTTACTATTAGAGAATAGATAACGGAATAACTCCACTTGATTTTTCTGTCGGTTTTAATGAAATTTATAATACTAAAGCCAATTCCCATAAGTAAGATTACTATTACTGCAATTACTGATGCTTTAGAAACTCCGAAAAATAGAATACGAAAGGCTCCTATTATTAAAGAAGCTAGAATTGCAGGTAACCCGCCACCGTAAAAGGCAGCTAAAAGAATAGGCAAAGAACGAAAATCCGTTATTATTTTATCAGTAACTTGTATGCTAAATAGCATCAAAAGGATTCCTAATAAACCACTCCATAATCCAATTATTATTTTTAAGGGTATTGATGCATAATACTTGCTGTCTCTGTTTCTGGCAAAATTATGAGATATGCTAATAAATGTAATTAAAATGCATGAATTAATAAATAGCTGAGTAATCATATTATTTTCCCCCAACCTAAAACGGTTAATTATGGCTAGCGCAATTACTTTATGCAATAGCACCTAATAGTGTATAATAATTAGAAATATTTATCAACAGCTACTTTTTGAAACCCTCAAGTTAGAATTGAAACAGGAAACCTGGGGAAGGCTTCCTGCTATGTATATTAAACCTGGCGATATTTATTTTATTTAAGACTCTCAGCAGCATTTTTTGCCCACTGCGAATCCTTATAAATAGCTCTTCCTACCCCAATCAAATCAGCTTTTTCTTCTGCAAGAAGCCTTTCAGCAGCGCTTGCTTCTGTAATTCCACCTGTAAGAATAACCGGAATGGATACAGCTTTTCTGATTGCTTCAGTAAGTGGTGAGAAGTAGCCTTGCTCAGCTGCTCCCGGAACAATATATCCGTTAAAGCCCCCTGAAATATCTATAATATCTACTCCAGCTTTTTCAAACTCCTTGCAGGCTTCAATACTGTCCTCTATAGTAGTACCGCCTTCCATATAGTCTGCAGCGCCTAGTCTTAAAAGAATGGGGAAGTCTTCACCTACAGTTTCACGTACTGCTTTTATTACTTCCAAGTGAATTCTAATCCTGCTGTTCACATCTCCACCATACTCATCTGTTCTTTTGTTTGAAAGCGGTGAAAAAAATTGATTTAGAAGGTATCCATGGGCAGAGTGTATTTCAACACCATCAAATCCTGCTTCCTTAGTTCGCCTTGCTGCCTCTTTAAAGGAATTAACTATCTCATTAATGTCTTCTTTAGTAAGCTCCTTTGGTACATTGCCTCTGCGTGGATTTTCTACTGCTGAAGGTCCAACAGGTTCGCTTCCAGTAACTTCTTTGCTGGCTGCACTGCCTGCATGATTTATTTGCATAATAGCTTTAGACCCATTTTTATGAATGACATTTGCTAATTTTTTTAAATTTTCTACAACGCTGTCCTCTGCAATAGAAAGCTGATGATCGCTTGCCTTGCCCTGCTGCATAACAAAACTGTGCTCTATTATAATTAAACCTATGTATCCGCCCTTGGATTTTTCCTCATAGTAGTCTAAAACTGCCTTGCTCACTTTTCCATCCGCTTCAGCTTTTGAAGTAGCCATTGGAGGCATAACCAAGCGGTTTGATAAGCTTATATGATTTGTTTTAAGGGATTTAAATAAAATTGACATAAAAAACTCCTCCTTTGATACAGTACAGTTTATTATTACTATTTATTATACCATATAACTGTATTTAGCTATCTTTCTTGTACTCTTTTCTACTAAAAAAAGCCGGCACTGCTTGAGTACTAGCTTTTCTTTGTTCTATTATTCCTCCAATAGCTTAAGCCAATAGTTGTGCAGCTTCGCCTTAACAGATTGGTTAGTAATAGGCTTTATATATTGCATAGCTCCTTGCTCATTTCTTGCTGTAAGATATGGAATAACCTCCTGCCCCTCTATAGAGGATAGCTTTTCTGTAATATAAACATATTCATCACCATCTTGAAAATACCTACCATATTTACTTAAGCTCAGGAACTATTCCAGATGGAACCTCTCTAAGCAAAGCCTTAACAAGATTATCAGCAGCAGCAACTGCCATATCAAAGCGTGTTTTATCAGTAGCTGAACCAATATGAGGAAGAGTAACTACGTTTTGCAATTTAAGAAGAGGATTGTCAGGGTTAATTGGCTCCTGTTCATATACGTCAAGTCCTGCAGCAAAAATTTTATTGTTTTTCAGTGCTTCTACAAAAGCTCTTTCATTAACTGTCTGCCCTCTGGAGGCATTGATAAATACTGATGTATTTTTCATTTTATTAAATTGCTCAGTATCTATCAAATGATAGGTGTCCTTCGTATAAGGAGTCATAAGCACAATAAAATCTGCTTTTTCTAAAAGCTCATTAAAGCTGCAATATTTTACTCCTAGCCTTTCCTCAACTTCTGTTTTTCTATTTCTATTATAGTATAATACATCCATGTCAAAGCCTAGCTTAGCTCTTTTAGCCACAGCCTCCCCTATTCTGCCCATGCCTATAATCCCTAATACAGCATGATGCACATCAAGTCCAAATAGATTTCTTCCGTCACTAGGCTTCCAATTATTATCCTTTACGTACCTATCCAATTCTGCAATCCTTCTTGAGGCTGATAACATCAACCCAAAAATTAGATCTGCAACAGTATCATCTAATATATAGGGCGTATTTGTGCCTATAATTTTTCTCTTTTTCATGGCTTCTAAGTCAAAATTATTGTAGCCAACTGAAACATTACTTATAACCTTAAGCTTTGGGGCATGCCTTAAAAGTTCCTCATCAATTTTTATGCCTGATTGCATTAAGCCGTCCTTATCCGCAAGCTTTTCAAACAATATTTCTCTTGGTACGTCTTCCTCATGGTCCCATAACTCATAGTCGCAAAACTTTGCAATAAGCTCTTCTGCTTCCTTAGGAATTTTCTTTGCGATAAATACTTTTGGTTTACTCATAATTTACCTCATTTCTTTTGTAATCTTTCACAAATGGAATATCATCAGGAGCAAAATCAGTATCTTTTAGAACATTATACTATAACACAATATCCCAATTCAAAACTTTTATGTTAAAATAAAATAGACCAAATTATTTTTTACAATCAAATCAAATAATCTTTATGAATTGGAGATGTTACTATGAACTATAAAATTACACACCACTGTAATAATATTAACTGGGAAGAAGTCTGTGAGGTTATTCACAGAGCTGGATTATCAACTCATGATGTTGTTTTAACTCAAAGGGCTTTTGAAAACAGCTACCTAAAGGTGTTTGTTTTTGATGGAGATAAGCTTATAGGAACAGGACGAGCTATTTCCGATGGAGTTTATCAGGCTGGAATTTATGATATTGCTGTGCTGCCAGAGTATCAAGGCAAGGGTATTGGAAGGATTATTA
>CAZMQY010000169.1:6456-7922 GCA_964568335.1 uncultured Clostridium sp. | reverse complement strand
TCACTCATTAAAATCTTCCTTTCCATATAAGAAAAACCTTATTAAATCCTCCACTATAAAGTTTATATTTTATTTTGAGAGCTCAATTGTAAACCTGAATTTAGTATCATCCTCATACCACATTCTAAAATTTGTTCCCCAAATATTGTTATACAAATTAAAGTTTGCTGCCTGTGATAGATCTATATTATTATCATATCTTAGTATTTTTCGTTCTCCCATAGCTACTAATGGTGCATCAAGAGATTTTATCTTAATTTTCTTTTCTGTACCTAAGTATTGTATACAAGAATCTATGGCATGAAGATTTCTTCCTCCATTTTTTACTACCTGAAGAGGAGATATTAGTTCTTCCATCTTTTCAACAAACCACATATTAGAATTATCTACTTTTGGATTAATTGAGAACCATATACTCTCAGGTAGTCTTGATGCATCTTTACAATTCCAAATTAAATCCAGGTCAATCTTATCAGCATAGAATCTATAAATTATTTGAATTCTCTCAGGGCAGCCTAAATATTTAACTGCATATTTATCACTGGAAACATTGATAACCACTTCAATATTATCCCCATGGGTTATATAACTAGCATTATCTAAGTAAACACTGTGTTCTCTAGTTACAGTTCTTGCCATCTCAAATAAGGGTTTTCCGAAATCTGGATAAGCCCAAGAGTGGTTTTTTTTCATAATCTCTTACATAATTATCAAACCAAAAATCGTAGCTGTCTTTTCCTATTTCTTCATAAACAAATAGTCCACATTGATTATGTTTATCAAAAATCGTTCCTAATTCTTCATGAGCTAGGAAGCTTATAGCACCACTTTCATTAAACTCTACAGTATAGTTAGAAAACTCATATTTTTCCTTAGGGTTTAATTTTGTATAATCACTACTACATTTCGCAAAAGTTGGTATCAAACTTTTAAGGGACTCATTGGCTTCAATCTGAAGTTCTTCTGGAAGAGCTTGTACAGCCTTATCCAAGTATTCTCTTTGTTCCTTCCAAGAGCTTTCATAATAAGTGTAACTTCGGCTATCCCTTCCCCAATTAAGGCCCATTTGAGCAGAATCATCAATGAAATCACTTTTTCTTGCTTCTATAAAGTCTTGCTTTTCGTAGTTCTTGTAATCACTAAAATGACTCTTTAAGTCCATTCCCCATGTATGCTCAGGTACAAGTAAAAGGTTTAAAGAGAAGCTTTCAAACTCCTTTTGGAAACCTTCGAATTTTCCTTCATTAATCCATCTGCTGCGTAACCTTAATAATTCCCTAAATTTTGAAATTTTTAACGGATCAGAAGCTGCGCCATGGATCCATGAATCTCCAATTTCTTCATATACCTTTGGTAAAGAGTCTTTATACTTCAGCAGAGCTTCAGCATAATCATTCAATGTAGAAGCAACGATTTCTGCATTAGGGTACTTCTCTTTTATATGGTTAAATTGTTTTATAATCATT
>CAZMQY010000169.1:0-6446 GCA_964568335.1 uncultured Clostridium sp. | reverse complement strand
CCTAAAATAGTTAAAGTAAGAAATAGTATTTTAATAATCATTTTCTTAGATTGAGGACCATGGTTATCACCAGTGTGAGCAAAATATAGAGCTTCTTTCATACAAGGGAGAATAGAGTCTTGTCCATAATCATATGAGTAGCATACTACAACTTCACTTCCATCTGCTCCTACCCATGTAAATAAATCTGGAACATTTGGAACAGCTGAGGCTGGATTTACACCTAAGTGCAGGAATTTAATTCCCGACTTTGCAAGTAAAGGTATTATTGCTTTTGTATGCCCCGGTACATCAGTCATTTTTGCCGCTATGGTTTTCATTCCAAATTGCTTGTCTAATTTTTCGGATAAAGAAAGTCCATACTCAAATAGTTGCTTGTCCATTAATTCAGTATGAGTTGTAAAGGGCAGGCCATGCCAATAAATAATCCCATCTTCTATGGCCTTAATCAAGCTATTTAACTCCTCGCCCTTTTTATTTCTTAGATAGTGATATACAAGCCAGGAGCCTGTAGTCCATTTAAACTTTAGATCCTTACTATCTTTCATCTCATATCCAAGTTTAATAGCAGCAGGTATATATTCATTCATATACTTTTCAGTGACTGTTTCAGCTAAATCTGTGAAGCCAATATCAAGGTGAGTTTTAAATATTACATAAACTTTCTTAATTTCATTGTTAATGCTTGTACTCATCATAAAAACCCCTTTTCTCTTATTACCCTTGTGTTTTTTTAGTCTATTATGATATGTAATTATATTTGTTTCTTAAGTAAATTATAAGCTTGTCTTTTGAAAATGCAAAGGTTATGCTATCAAACAAAGAATTAAAGGTTTACCAAGTTTCAGAAAAGGTGGGCTATAAAAATATAGACTACTTCTATGGCAAGTTTAAAAAATATGTTGATATAAGTCCTAAGGAATATAAAAAGCAACTTAATGTTTTGAATAGTATTTCAGATTTATAGGTAATTGATATAGTATTAGAATACTTTTTAAAATTATTTTAAAAAGTCGTTGAAAAAGATGGTGCCATAAGTTAGAATGAAATTGTAAGGCATGAAAACAATTATATATATATTATGGAGGGTTAAGATGAGGCAATATTTTGAAAGTGTACCGGTTATAAAATATGAAGGAAAAAATTCCAAGAATGCTTATGCATTTAAATTCTATAATCCAGATGAGGTTATAGGCGGGAAAACTATGAAGGAGCATCTAAAGTTCACAATGTCTTATTGGCATACTTTGGCTGCAAATGGTGCAGATCCATTTGGAGTAGGAACTTATCAAAAGCCTTGGGATAATGAAACAGATCCAATGAAGATAGCAAAAGCAAAAATGGAAGCTGCTTTTGAACTAATGAACAAGCTTGGAATAGAATATTTCGCTTTTCACGATAGGGATATAGCTCCAGAAGGAAAGGATTTAGCTGAAACTAATGCAATACTAGACGAGATGACTGAATACTGCAAAAAACTAATGCAAGCTAATAACAAGAAGCTTCTTTGGGGAACAGCTAATGCTTTTTCAAATCCAAGATATGTTCATGGTGCAGCCACTACTTGTAACGCTGACGTATTTGCTTATGCAGCAGCTCAAGTTAAGAAGGCAATAGAGGTTACTAAAGAGCTTGGTGGAGAAAACTATGTATTCTGGGGTGGAAGAGAAGGTTATGAAACCTTATTAAATACTGATTTAAAATTAGAGCAGGATAACCTGGCAAGATTCTTACACATGGCAGTAGATTATGCTCATAAAATAGGTTTCGAAGGACAGTTTCTAATAGAACCAAAACCAAAGGAGCCAACAAAGCATCAATATGATTTTGATGTAGCAACAGTAATGGCTTTCTTAAAAAATTACGACTTGGACAAATACTTCAAGATGAACATAGAGGCAAACCATGCTACTCTTGCGGGGCATACCTTTCAGCATGAAGTTGCATTAGCTAGAATCAATGGAGTTTTAGGAAGTCTTGATATAAATCAAGGAGATCCGAATTTAGGATGGGATACAGACCAATTTCCAACAAACATATATGATGCTACTCTTCTTATGTATGAAATTCTTAAGAATGGCGGGATAGGTCAAGGGGGACTTAATTTTGACGCTAAGGTTAGAAGAGCTTCATTTGAAGTAGAAGATTTATTCCTTGGTTATATAGCTGGTATGGATACTCTTGCTCAAGGCTTGAGAATTGCTTATCGAATGCTTGAAGAAGGGGAATTCGAAAAGGCTGTTGCTGAAAGATATAATAGTTTCTCACAAGGAATAGGAAAAGACATCATTGAAGGAAAGGCTGACTTTGAATCCTTAGAAAAGTATGCTTTAGCAAACAACACAATTAAGAACAAGTCAGGAAGACAAGAATTTTTAGAAGCAAAATTAAATCAATATATATTCAACGAATAATAGTGTAAAATAATGTAGAGACCGTTGTTGTCTCTACATTATGTTTATAGTTGGTGATGAAATGATAGCTTTAGATCATAGCGACATTAAAACAAATAATAAAAAGAGAATAATAAATCTTCTTTCTAAGGAAAGAGAACTTACCAAGCTTGATGTATCAAGGAAGCTTGACATAAGTGTGCCTACCGTAACAACGATAGTAGGAGAACTTAAGGAGGAGGGTATTGTTGAAGAAGCAGGCATGGCAACCTCAACAGGTGGAAGAAAGCCTGTAATAATAAGATTTTTACCTGATTCCAGATACAGTATCGGCATTGATTTAGGAAGAAATTATGTAAGAGCTGTTCTAACTAATCTAGATTCTAAGATAATTGAAGAAAGAAAAAAAGAAATGGCTGTTATTACTGAAAATGAAGTGTTAGGTGTTATGAAAGCCTTAATTGAAGAGTTGATTAATTCTTATTCTGATATAAAAAGCAAGCTCTTAGGCATAGGCTTATCCCTTCCTGGAATAGTGAATGAAATAAAACTTACCCTTGAGGTTGCAACTAACTTCAGGTTGAAAAATATGTCCTTTAAGGAGCTTTACGATCATTTTAAGCTTCCTGTTTTTCTGGAAAATGAAGCTAACGCCGGAGCATTGGCGGAATCAAAGCTTGGCATAGCAAAGGACTTAAATAATCTTATATATGTTTCAATTACAGAGGGAATAGGTGGAGGAATCTTCATTAACAATGACATGTATAAGGGAAGAGACAGAAGAGCTGGTGAAATTGGACACATGTGCATTGCTAAAGGTGGAAGACAGTGTAACTGTGGCAGAAAGGGCTGCTGGGAAACATATGCCTCCAGCCGAGCATTAATAAAAGATTATAATGAGAAATCAAAGGAAACTGTAAAGGATGTAAGCGAATTAATTCAAAGGTATGAAGCTAATGAGGGAAATGCTGTTCAAGCAGTTGAAGAGTATATAGATAACTTGGCGGAAGGAATACAGAGCCTAATATTTATTTTTAATCCGGATTATATAGTTATAGGTGGAGACATAAGCAAGTTTTCAAGCATTTTTACAGGCAAGCTTTCCAGTAGAATTTTTGAGAATAATGAATTTTATCAAGAAGGCGATGTAAAAATATTATTTTCAAGTCTTCAAAATGATTCAAACATACTTGGTGCAGCACTTATACCTATTTTGGACAGATTTGGCTTCGTAAATATGCAATAAAATATAGGGGGAATTATCAATGAATTTTATAGGGGTAGATTTAGGTACCTCTTCAGTTAAAATAGTTATAATGAATGACGCGGGACAAGTAGCAGCTTCACTTTCAAAGGATTATGATGTAAGCTACCCAAAGGTTGGATGGGCAGAGCAAAATCCAGAGGACTGGTGGAATGCCACAAGAGATGGTATTAGAGATTTGATAAAAACTTCAAGTACAGATGAGACAAGTATAAAAGGCATAGGGTTAAGCGGTCAGATGCATGGTCTTGTATTATTGGATCAGAAAGGCAATGTTTTAAGACCTGCTATACTATGGTGTGACCAAAGAACACAGGAAGAGTGCGATTACCTGAACAATGAAATAGGACAAAATAAAATATCAAAGTATACAGGGAATAAGGCTTTAACTGGTTTTACTGCTCCAAAGCTATTATGGGTAAGAAAGCACGAAAAGGAAATCTTTGATAAAGTAGCTCATGTACTATTGCCGAAAGATTACATTAGATATAAATTAACAGGAGTGTTTGCAACAGATGTGTCAGATGCATCTGGAATGTTAATGCTGGATGTTAAAGAAAGAAAATGGTCTCGAGAAATGCTTGAAATACTAGATATAAAGGAAGAGGTGCTCCCCAAAGTATATGAGTCCTGGGAGATTACAGGGAAGCTTACTAAAGAGGCAGCGAAATATACTGGACTTACTGAGGAAACTGTAGTTGTAGGAGGTGCTGGGGATCAGGCGGCCGGTGCTGTGGGAACTGGAATTGTTGAAAGCGGCATACTGTCAGTTGCTCTTGGTACTTCGGGGGTAGTTTTTGCTAGCAGCGATAAATACGAGGTAGATGAAGCTAACATACTTCATTCCTTCTGTCATTCTAATGGAAAGTGGCATCAAATGGGCGTTATGCTTTCCGCTGCCTCATGTTTAAAGTGGTGGGTTGAAGATATAAACAAGGATCTTGAAGGAGATGCTTTTGAAAATCTTCTCAAGGAAGCTTCGGCATCGCCTATAGGCAGCAAAGGAGCTGTATTTCTGCCCTATCTAATGGGTGAAAGAACACCCTATAGTGACCCTGACGCAAAGGGAGTATTCTTTGGATTGAACATTACAACCAGCAGAGCAGACATGACAAGAGCAGTACTTGAAGGTGTATGCTTTGGACTAAGAGATTCTCTTGAAATACTCAAGAGTCTGAAAGTTCCAGTAGAAGCAGTAAGAGTTAGCGGAGGTGGGGCAAAGAGCCCTCTTTGGAGACAAATATTAGCTGATGTATTTGGAGTAAAGGTTCAGGTTATAAGCTCTAAGGAAGGTCCTGCTTTTGGTGCTGCAATCCTGGCAGCAGTAGGCTGTGGTTTGTATGAGACTGTAGATGAAGCCTGTGAAAAGCTCATAAAGGTTTCTGCCACTGTTAATCCGATTTCTGAAAATGTTCTAAAGTATAATAAAATTTACAGCATATACAATGGACTTTATTTAGCGCTAAAAGAATCATTTAAGGAAATAAGTAAGCTATAATGGTATAAAGACCTGAGGTATGGTAAATACTTCAGGTCTTTTTAAATCCCTTGATTTATAATTTTTATAAATCAATTAAACTTACTCACATTATGCTTTTCTTAAATAATTTTTACGGGCGTTCCAATAGACACTAAATTATATAGCTCAATAATATTATTGTTATAGGTTCTTATGCAGCCATTGGACACAGCTTTACCTATGGAAGAAGGATTGTTAGTGCCGTGAATTCCATAGTCTCCATATGGAGCATTCAAGCCTAGCCATCTGGCACCAAAGGGGCCTCCTGGATTATAGGCTTTATTTATTATTTTGAAATTACCTTTTGGGGTAGGGGTAGAGGGTTTGCCAATGGCTATAGGATAAGTCTTAAATACTTTTCCGTTTTTAAAAAGAGTAAGAATTCTAGCGCTTGTATCTACTGTGATACTGTAGCCTATGGCGCGATATAGATTTTCTTCATCATAATAGCGGATATACATTTTTTCCTCCTATTTATTGCTGCAGCCTGGATATTGAATAGCCTTTATTATATTATGAAGAATAGATTATAGATGACATATTGAATAGCAAAGTACATAAAATAAATTAATATTATTTAATACATATTCAAAATTCACAGCAAACTATTGAAGTTTTCTCTAATAGCGAGATAATTATTAGAGAACTTAATAAGGGAGATAAAATTAAGGAATAGGGGAGGTGCTATGGTGGGACAAATATTTACTATTGGTGAAGCTCTAATTGATTTTATTCCTGAGCAAAAGGGTGTAGGTTTGAAAGAAGTTAGCTCCTTTCAGAAGGCGCCCGGGGGTGCTCCAGCTAATGTTGCTGCTGCAGTGGCTTTACTGGGAGGCAGAAGCTGTTTTATAGGAAAGTTAGGACAAGATGCCTTTGGGGATTTTCTTGTTGAAACCTTAAAAAACGCAGGTGTTGGAACAGAGTATGTATTTAGAACTAATAAGGCGAATACTGCTCTTGCCTTTGTTTCTTTAAAGGAGGACGGAGAAAGAGACTTCTCCTTTTATAGAAATCCAAGTGCAGACATGCTTTTAGAAGAAAGCGAAATAAATGAGGATTGGTTTAGCAAAGAGGATATTCTTCACTTCTGCTCTGTAAGTCTTGTAGATGCACCGGTTAGAAAGGCTCATACAGCTGCTACAGAAGCTGTAAGAAAGGCTAGAGGACTAATATCCTTTGATCCAAACATAAGGCTTCCCTTATGGCAGAATCATGAGGAGTACCAGAATATTATCCGAGAATATATAAAGTATGCTGATATTTTAAAAAT